>CBHWEI010000480.1:0-1517 GCA_966112835.1 uncultured Acidimicrobiaceae bacterium | reverse complement strand
CCGCGCTACCCGTGGGGTGGCCTGTACGGCGGGCAGATCGTCGCCCAGGCGCTGCGCGCCGCGGCGGCCACGGTCGACGCCGAGCAGCAGGTGCACTCGTTGCGCGCCTACTTCATCCGCCGCGGCGACCACACCGAGCCCATCCGTTTCGAGGTCGACCGCATCCGCAACGGCCGCAGCTTCACCACCCGTCGTGTGGTGGCCCGTCAGGCCGTCGGCGCCATCCTGAACCTCGAGGCGTCGTTCCAGTCGGCGGAGGACGCCGACGACATCCAGACCGTGCAGCTGCCCGCCGGCGTTCCCCGGCCCGACGAGCTGCGCGGCGAGATGTGGCTGGAGGCGTTCGAGCGTCGCGAAGTGCCCGAGTCCGCTCTGGTCGAGAACGAGCGCGTCGGTGCCGGTCGGTCGGTCGCGTGGATGCGTGCGGTCACCGAGGTGGGCGACGACCAGCTGCTGCAGCGCTGCTGGATGGCGTACATCAGCGACGACATGCCAACCGACGCGGTCCGCAACGCACACCCCGACTTCAAGGGCACGCACGGCATGACGTTCAACGCCAGCCTCGACCACACGATTTGGTTCCACCGCCCCATTCGGGCCGATCGCTGGCACCTGTACGACGTCACCTGCCACAGCTACGTCGGCGCTCGCGGCCTGTCCATGGGGCACGTGTTCAGCGAGAACGGCGTGCACGTGGCGACCATCGCCCAAGAGGTGTTGGTGCGCGACGTGCGCCGCAAGCAAGACTGAGCGGCCATGAGCCTCGACGACCTGGCCGACAAGATCAACACCATCGCCCGACTGACCGGCACGTTCACGCTGCGTTCCGGGCAGATGGCCACCGAGTACTTCGACAAGTACCGGTTCGAGGCCCAGCCCGCGCTGCTGGCCGAGATCGCCGCGGCGCTCGCGCCGATGATCCCCGAGGGCACCGAGGTGCTCGCCGGGCTGGAGATGGGCGGCATCCCCATCGCCACCGCGCTCAGCCTGCACACCGGCATCCCCGCGGCGTTCGTCCGCAAGGAGGCCAAGACCTACGGCACGGCGCAGCTGGCCGAGGGCAGCGACATCGTCGGCAAGCGGGTCACCGTGGTGGAGGACGTCATCACCACCGGCGGCCAGGTGGTCATCAGCACCAACGACCTACGCGCCCTGGGGGCGCTGGTCGAGCACGTGCTGTGCGTCATCGACCGCAGCCCCGACCACGGTGCCGCGCTCGCGGCCGAGGGCCTGCAGATGCACGCCCTGCTCACCCGAGCCCAGCTCGACGCCGCCGAATCCCGCCGCTGACCCCCCGCTGGGGTTCTGGTTGCGATTCCTCCCAATTCGGTTTCTGGTTGCGTTCTTTCCCGGCTTCCGGGAACCAACGCAACCAGTTCGAACGCCGCAAGACTCCCCAGAGGTCGAACATCTGACACGATGACGCCGATGGCGATCATTGGACGGCTGATCATTGCTTGCTTCGGCCTCGCTGGAGTTGTTCACTGCTGGCGAGCATGGAGAAGCGGACGTACACC
>CBHWEI010000479.1:0-1518 GCA_966112835.1 uncultured Acidimicrobiaceae bacterium | reverse complement strand
CGGCACGAACACCTCGGCGTGCAGGCCCAGCGCCGCGGCCACGTACGCCACGGCCGCGCCGTGGTTGCCGCCGCTGGCGGCGACCAGTCCGGCGGCCGGGATGGCGTCGCCCTCGGCCAGCACATGGTTGAACGCACCGCGCGGCTTGAAGCTGCCCACGTGCTGCAGCAGTTCCAGCTTCAACGTGAGCGGGTGGGCCATGCCCAGGTCGCCCGGCGCCAGGTGCACCACCGGCGTGCGGCGCACACGGTCGCCCAACCGGTGCGCGGCAGCCTCGACGTCGTCGGGGGTCACCTGCGGGTCGGTGCTGTCGGTCATGTCAGTCCTCGGGTGGGGGCGGCCACACGGTGGCGGTGACGATGGTGCCGTCGGCGGCGCGGTCCAGCACCCACACACTGGCCTTGCGCCAGTCGGGCTCGCCCACGATGTCGGTGCCGCGGCGTTGGAGCGCGCCGATGGTCTCGGGGATGACGTCGCCGTGGCTGCACAGCACCGAGCCGTCGGGCAGTTCGGCCAGCAGTTCCAGCGCGCCGGTGAAGCCGGTGTCCTCGGCCAGCCGGTCGTCGGCCCGCACCGCGGTGTCCAGCCGAGCGGCCAGCGGCTGCAGCGTCTCGACGCACCGCAGGTACGGACTGCTCACCAGATCTCCCGTGGCGACCTCGACCAGTCGGTCCGCCACCTTCTCGCTCTGGGCGCGGCCCTTCCCCGACAGCGGCCGCAGCCGGTCGTCGCCCACCCATTCGCTGCGGCTGCCCGCCTTGGCGTGGCGGACGAAGTAGAGCATCAGCGAGCGGCGACGGCGCCTGAGGGCTCGCCGATGGCCTGCATGTGGCGGGCCGACAGCTGCTGCACGAGCTTGATGAAGATGACCGACACGATGATCTGCAGCAGGCCCGCGGCGACGGCGACGGCGAACCGGTTGGAGAGGTTGTCGGCGACGTCGCTGGTGCTGTTGGTGCGGATGATGCTGATCGCACCCGCGGCGCCCAGGCCGATGCCCACCACGACCGCGGTGAGGGTGGCCACCAGGTGGGCGACCACGATGGAGCCGGTGGGACGGGCCTTCCAGTTCGGGTCATAGCCGGGTGTCTCGGGGTCGCTGCCCTTCCACAGTTCGCGCCACATGAAGAAGTTGGCGATGCCCAGCGTGCAGCCGCCGAGGATGTTGACGGCGATCGTCCAACCGACCGTGAAGTTCTGCCCGCCGCGGCCGAGCGAACCCAGGTTCTTTGCCATGCGAGCGGTCCAGATGATCTGCACCACCAGCAGGGCGAGCCCCACCATGGCGGTGATGCCACTGAGTGCCACGTAGAAGCCGAGCTTGCCGTCGAAGTCGGACAGCGACAGGTTCCCGTCCTTGTAGTCGAGCGCCGAGCCGCGCAGCGTGAACTGCAGGATGAGGTTCAGCACCTGCAGCGCCAGCACACCGATGAGCAGGCCCACCAGCCACTTGGTGAGCTTGCCGATGAGCTGCACCGGGCCACGGGCCATGCCGTGGCCGCCGTAGGCGACGTAGCC
>CBHWEI010000478.1:0-1545 GCA_966112835.1 uncultured Acidimicrobiaceae bacterium | reverse complement strand
ACCGCGTCGTAGCTCTCGAGCAGCTCGTCGGTGAGGGTGAAGTGGTGCGGCGCCGCTTCGGCGGTGACGGGCAGGCCGTCGGCCTTCGCCGCACGCACCAGCTCGACGCTGCGCGCCGTGCTGAGGTGCAGGAAGTGCATGGGCACACCGGTGAGGCGGACCAGCTCGATGTCGCGGAAGAGCATCAGCTCCTCGGCCAGCGACGGCCAGCCGGGCAGGCCGAGGCGGCTGCAGCACGAGCCCTCGTGCATGACGGCGCCCTTGGTGAGCGAGCTCACCTCGCAGTGCTGGGCCAGCACGATGCCCAGCGGCTTGGCGTACTCGAGCGCACGGCGCATGAGCGCGGCGTCCTGCACGCCGTTGCCGTCGTCGGTGAACAGGTGCACGCCGGCTGCGCTCAGCTCGCCGTACGGGGCGAGGTGCTCGCCGTTGCGGCCGATGGTGATGCAGCCCGACGGCAGCACCTCGCACAGTCTGGCGCGCTCGCCCTGGCGGCGCACGAAGTCGACCACGGCGACGCTGTCCTGCGCGGGGTCGGTGTTGGGCATGGCCACCACCGCGGTGAACCCGCCCAGGGCCGCGGCGCGGCTGCCGGTCTCGATGGTCTCGGCCTCCTCCTTGCCGGGCTCGCGCAGGTGGGTGTGCAGGTCGACCAGACCGGGGCCGACGATGCAACCCGTCGCGTCGAGCGTGCGGTCGCCGTTCAGACCGCTGCCGACCTCGACGATGCGTCCGTCCTCGACAGCGACGTCGGCGACGCGCTCGCCGGTGCGGTCGACGACGGTGCCACCGGTGATGACGAGGCGTCCGGCGGGGGCGTTCATGCTGATTCTCCGATCGCGGTGGCGCTGCCCGAGCCGAGCAGCGTGAAGAGGACGGCCATGCGCACGGCGACGCCGTTGGTGACCTGTTGCAGGATGACCGACCCCGGCAGCTCGGACGGGTCGACCACCATCTCGACCCCGCGGTTCATCGGGCCGGGATGCATGACGAGTGCGTGCGGCGCCAGGCGGGCGGCGCGGGCGGCGGTGAGGCCGTAGCGCGCCGAGTACTCGTCGAGCGAGGGCAGCAGTGCGTCGTCCATCCGTTCGCGCTGCACCCGCAACAGGTACAGCACGTCCAGGTCGGGGAGCAACGAGTCCAGGTCGTGGCTCACGTCGACCGGCCAGCCGTCGAGCGACGGCGGCAGTAGCGTGGGCGGGGCCACGAGCGTGACGTGTGCGCCGAGCTTGGTGAACGCCTGCACGTCACTGCGAGCGACGCGGCTGTGCTTGATGTCGCCGACGATGGCGATGCGCAGGCCGTCGAAGCCGTCACGCCGGTTCAGGTTGGTGCGGATGGTGTAGCTGTCGAGCAGCGCCTGGGTGGGGTGCTGGTGCCAGCCGTCGCCGGCGTTCACGATGCTCGCGTTCGTCGACCGGGTCATCATCTGCGGGGCGCCGCTGCTCTTGTGACGCACGACTAAAGCGTCGACAACCATGGCTCTGATCGTCTAGATGGTGTCGCGCAGGCTCTCGCCCTTGTTGACGCTGCTGGACGACACGG
>CBHWEI010000477.1:0-1587 GCA_966112835.1 uncultured Acidimicrobiaceae bacterium | reverse complement strand
AGAACACGAGGTGGCGCTTGGTGCGGCCGACGTCGTCGAGGTCGTTGTGCTTGCCGCCGGCGCGGGCGCACTTCTGGCTGGTGACGGCACGGGAGTACGGCGCGACCTCGTCGCCCACGAAGTAGGGCTTGAACGGCACCATGCCGGCGACGGTGAACAGCACCGTCGGGTCGTGCGGGATGAGGCTTGCCGACGGCACGACCGTGTGACCCTTCGAGGCGAAGAAGTCGGTGAAGGACGAACGGAGTTGGTCGGCGGTCTTCGGAGGCGTACCCATGGTCCGACCAGCCTACCCAGCAGGTCATTGCGCACTGTGGCCGTTTCCGGGGTGATTGGTAACGTCCGTAGCGTGCCCCTCGACACCCATGAATGGATCAGCTTCGAAGACGACCGCCACCGGCGAACCTGGGTGTTCGACGCCACCTTCCTGCGGTCGTCGTGGAGTTGCATCTACGGACAGGGGTGCAAGGGCGTGCTCGACACCGACACGTCGCACCTCGCCCAGGGGTGCTGCAGCCACGGCGCCCACTTCATCGACGAGCAGGACGTGCAGACCGTGGTCCTGTCGTCGGCCCGGCTGAAGGGCCGTCACTGGCAGTACAAGAAGGAAGGCAAGAAGAACGGCATCCTGGGCGAGGAGGACGGCGCCACCGTCACCCGCACGGTCGATGACGGCTGCATCTTCCTGAACCGGCCCGGCTTCGAGGGCGGCATCGGCTGCGCGTTCCACCACCTGGCCGCCGAGACCGGCGAACGCAAGATGGACCTGCAGCCCGACGTGTGCTGGCAGTTGCCGCTGCGCCTGGTGGAGGAGACCGACGACCACGGCTACGTCACCTCGACACTGCGCGAGTGGAAGCGCCGCGACTGGGGCCCGGGCGGCGACGACTTCCACTGGTGGTGCACCGAGACCGACGAGGCGTTCATCGGTGGCGAGCCGGTGTACAAGTACCTGCGCAACGAGATCGCCGAGATGATCGGCGAGAAGGTCTACGCCCAGATGGTCGAGCTCATCGAGCGCCCCAACTGGACGCCGCTCCCCCACCCCGCCGTCAAACGCTGACCGGGCCCTCTGGTCGCGTTTCTGGTTGCGATTCCTCGCAAAACCGATTCTGGTTGCGTTTGCTCCCGGATTCCGGGAACCAACGCAACCAGTTCGAGCCGCCAAGACTCCCCAGGGAGTTTTCGCTCACCCGTCGTGATCGCCCCCTTGCAAAGGGCGCACATACCGGGCACACGGCGCTACTGCGGCAGGGTTGCTTGCTCTGGAAGCGGTAGCGGTCGGGTAGCGCCGCGAGATGTCGCATTCCGGACCCACGGGTCCGCCGCACCACCAAATCCGTCGTATTTCGGACCCATGGGTCCGAGAAGCGACAGAAATGTCGCCGCACGGACCCGACCACCACGCACTTCCAGAGCAGATGAAGCCTCGCGGCGAAGCCGCCCGGGCCGCGAGCGCGGAACTGCCGAAGTGCGTGCGTTGTCGGTCGGGGTTCCCGGGCGCTGGAAAATCTTCGGTGTGATCGGGCGGAGGGGTAACTCTGTCACACCCCTTGTTCATGATGGGGGCATGGATCTCGGACGGCT
>CBHWEI010000476.1:0-1602 GCA_966112835.1 uncultured Acidimicrobiaceae bacterium | reverse complement strand
GCGACGTCATCGCCCGCATCGTCGACGACAGCGACTTCGACGAGTTCAAGCCGCTCTACGGCACGTCGCTGGTCACCGGGTGGGCCGAGCTGCACGGCTACCCCATCGGCATCCTCGCCAACCACCGCGGCGTGCTGTTCAGCGAGGAGAGCGAGAAGGCCGCGCAGTTCATCCAGCTCGCCAACCAGATCGACACGCCGCTGCTGTTCCTGCAGAACACCACCGGCTACATGGTGGGCAAGGAGTTCGAGCAGCGCGGCATCATCAAGGACGGGGCGAAGATGATCAACGCCGTCTCCAACAGCCGGGTGCCGCACCTCACCGTGAACATGGCCGCCTCGTACGGCGCCGGCAACTACGGCATGTGCGGCCGGGCGTACGGCCCGCGGTTCCTGTTCGCCTGGCCCAACGCGAAGAGCGCGGTCATGGGCCCGGCGCAGCTGGCCGGCGTGATGAGCATCGTCGCCCGCCAGTCCGCCGAGAGCATGGGCAAGCCGTTCGACGAGGACGCCGACGCGATGATGCGCCAGATGGTGGAGGACCAGATCGAACGCGAGTCGCTGGCCATGTTCATGAGCGGCAAGGTGTACGACGACGGCATCATCGACCCGCGCGACACCCGCACCGTGCTGGGCATGTGCCTGAGCGTCATCGACAACAGCCCCGTGCAGGGCACCCGCGGCTACGGCGTGTTCCGGATGTGATGGCCGTGACCCGCATCGACACCCTGCTCATCGCCAACCGTGGCGAGATCGCCCGCCGCATCATCCGCACGTGCCGCGCCCTGGCCATCAGCCCCGTCGTGGTGTTCAGCGACGCCGACGCCGACGCGCCGTTCGTGGCCGAGGCCGACGACGGGTGGCGCCTGCCCGGCGACGCCGCTGCCGACACGTACCTGCGCGCCGAACTGGTCATCGACGCGGCGAAGCGCCTGGGCGCGCAGGCCATCCACCCCGGCTACGGGTTCCTGTCCGAGAACGCCGTGTTCGCCCAGGCCGTCATCGACGCCGGGCTGGTGTGGGTGGGCCCGCCGCCCGCGGCCATCGCCGCGATGGGTTCGAAGATCCAGGCCAAGCAGTTGGCCCGGCAGCACGGCGTGCCCGTGGCGCCCGACAACACCGTCGAGTCGCTCGAGCAGATCGGCCTGCCCGCGCTGGTGAAGGCATCGGCCGGCGGTGGCGGGCGCGGCATGCGCATCGTGCGCGACCAGTCCGAGTTGGCCGACGCCATCGCCTCGGCCGAGCGCGAGGCGGCCGCATCGTTCGGCGACGGCACCGTCTTCGTCGAGCGCTACATGGAGGGCGCCCGCCACGTGGAGGTGCAGGTGTTCGCCGACACACACGGCAACGTCGTCGCCCTCGGCGAGCGCGACTGCACCATCCAGCGCCGCCACCAGAAGGTGGTGGAGGAAGCGCCGTCGCCCGCGGTCACCCCCGCCGTGCGCGAGCGCATGTTCGCCGCCGCGGTCGCCGCGGCGCGAGCGGTCGGCTACGTGGGTGCCGGCACGGTCGAGTTCATGCTCGATGCCGCCGGCGAGTTCTCGTTCCTCGAGATGAACACCCGCCTGCAGGTCGAGCACCCCGTCACCGAGATGGTCACCGG
>CBHWEI010000475.1:0-1621 GCA_966112835.1 uncultured Acidimicrobiaceae bacterium | reverse complement strand
GCGGCCTTCATGCCGCTGGTGCCGCACGCCTCGAGCGGGCGGCGCGGGTTGTTCAACCACACGTCGCAGCCGTGGTACATCATGCGGGCGATGGCCATGTCGTAGTCGGGCACGAACACGAAGCGGTGGTTCACGTCGAGCTGCCGGGCGAAGATCTCGATGTCGCGGATCATGTCCTTGCCGGGCTGGTCCTGCGGGTGGGCCTTGCCGGCGAACACGAACTGCACCGGCCGGTCGGCCGACAGCAGCATCTGCCGCAGGCGATCGGGCTGCGACAGCAGCAACGTGGCGCGCTTGTACGTGGCGAAGCGGCGGGCGAAGCCGATGGTGAGCGCCTTCGGGTCGAGCAGGGCATCGCCGCAACGCGAGCGGACGAACGCGACCAGCTCGGCGCGTGCCTTGGCCCGCGCGGCCCACACCTCGGCCGGGTCGACGTGGTCGACGCCCACCCACGAGGCTGCGTCGGCGCCGTCCCACACCGGGCCGACGCCCTTGGCGAGGAGTGCGGCGATGTGGTCGCCCACCCAGGTGTGCGCATGCACGCCGTTGGTGATGGCGCCGATGGGCACTTCGTCCTCGGGCACGTCGGGCCACAGGTGGTTGAACATGCCGCGGCTGACCGCGCCGTGCAGCTGGGCGACGCCGTTGCTGCGGCCACCGAGCCGCAGCCCCATGACCGCCATGTTGAACACCTCGTGCTCGCCGTCGGCCTGGCCGATGCGGATGAGGTCGTCCATGCCGATGCCCAGCGAGCCGGCGAAGCCGTCGAAGTACTTGTGCATGAGCTCGAGCGGGAACTGGTCGATGCCGGCCGGCACCGGGGTGTGGGTGGTGAACACGCCACCGGCGCGCACGGCCTCGACCGCGGCGTCGAACGACACGCCCTGGGCGACGAGCTCGCGGATGCGCTCGAGCGACAGGAAGCCGGCATGGCCCTCGTTGGTGTGGAACACCTGGGGGTCCAGGCCCAGGGCGCGCAGCGCACGCACCCCGCCGATGCCCAGGATGATCTCCTGGCGGATGCGGTGCTCCTTGTCGCCGCCGTAGAGGCGGTCGGTGACGCAGGCACCTTCGTCGGAGTTGCCCTCCACGTTCGTGTCGAGCAGGTACAGCTGCACGCGACCCACGTCGACGCGCCACACGTTCACGCGCACGTCGTCGCCTCCCAGGTTCACCACCACCTGGATGCCGGTGGGGGTGAGGGCCAGGCCGTGCGGGTCGAGCGGTGGGTAGCGCTCCTCCTGCATGCCGTCGGCGTTCAACCGCTGGCGGAAGTAGCCCTCGGCGTAGAGCAGGCCGACGCCGACCAGCGGCAGACCGAGGTCGGAAGCGGCCTTCAGGTGGTCGCCCGCCAGCACGCCGAGGCCGCCCGAGTACTGGGGCAGGGTCTCGGAGATGCCGAACTCGGGCGAGAAGTACGCCACCTGACCGAGCGGCGACTGGTCGCGGCCCTGGAACCAGCGCGGCGACTCGATGGCGTCGCGCAGGCGGTCGGTGGCGGCCTGGACGGCGGACACGACCTCGGCGTCGGCCGAGAGCTCGGCCCAGCGCGGCGCGCTGATGGCGGCCAACAGGCGCAGGGGGTCGCGCCCGGTCGACTTCCACAACGCGGGATCGAGCC
>CBHWEI010000474.1:0-1622 GCA_966112835.1 uncultured Acidimicrobiaceae bacterium | reverse complement strand
GCGGCGGTGAGCTCGGCCAGGCGGGCCTCGCCGAGCGCGGCGGTCATGTCGGTGGCGACGGGGCCGGGGGCGACGACGTTGCAGGTGATGCTGCGCGAGCCCAGTTCGCGGGCCACCGAGCGGGCGAAGCCCACCAGGCCGGCCTTCGAGGCGGCGTAGTTGGCCTGGCCGGCCGAGCCGAGCAGCCCGACCACCGACGACATGAGGATGATGCGGCCCTTGCGGGCGCGCAGCATGCCCTGCGAGGCGCGCTTGGTGACGCGGAACGCGGCGGTGAGGTTGGCGTCGACCACCGAGGTGAAGTCGGCTTCCTTCATGCGCAGCAGCAGGCCGTCGTTGGTGATGCCGGCGTTCGACACGAGGATCTCGACGGGGCCGAACTGTGCTTCGACGGCGGCGAACGCGGCGTCGACCGATTCGGCCGAGGTGACGTCGCACTGCACGCCGAAGAACCCGTCGGGCGGGGGAGAGCTGTTGTAGGTGACGGCCACCTGGTCGCCGAGCGCGGCGAAACGCTGCGCGCAGGCCAGTCCGATGCCGCGCGAACCCCCGGTGATGAGGACGACGCGGCTCACGAGAGGGCCTTGGTGTCGGCGGTGCCGCCCCAACGAAGCAGTGCGCTGGCGGCGGTCATGCCGGCGCCGAACCCGACCAGCAGGACGAGGTCGCCCTGCTGGACGCGGCCGGCGTCGAGCGCGTCGGCCAGTGCGAGCGGGATGGACGCCGACGAGGTGTTGCCGGTGCGGTGCAGCACGGTGGACGCCTTCTCGAGAGGGATGCCGAGCTTGTCGCACGCCGACGAGATGATGCGCACGTTGGCCTGGTGCGGCACCACGAGCGCCACCTGGTCGGCGGTGACGCCGGCGTGGTTCATGCTCTTGGTGGCCGAGTCGACCATGATGCGCACGGCGCGGCGGAACACTTCCTTGCCGTCCATGTGGATGTAGCCGCCGATGTCGGCGTACAGCAGGCGCTCGGCGGCGCCGTCGGCGTCGAGGTCCCAGCCCAGCAGCTGGCCCTGGCCTTCGACGGCTTCCAGCACCACGGCACCGCTGCCGTCGGCGAACAGGATGGCCGTGTTGCGGTCGGACCAGTCGGTGATGCGCGACAGCGTGTCGGTGCCGATGACGAGCACCTTCTTGGCGCCCATGGCGATCATGCCGTGCGCCTGCACCAGCGCGTAGACGAAGCCGCTGCAGGCGGCGTTCACGTCGAACGCGCCGCAGCGCAGGCCCAGCTCGTTCTGCACGGCGGCCGAACTGGCGGGCACGGTGCGGTCGGGGGTGGTGGTGGACAGCACGAGCGCGTCGATGGACGCAGGGTCCACGCCCGACATCTCCAGCGCCATGCGGCCGGCCTCGATGGACAGCTGCACGGTGCTGCCGCCCACGTGGCGTTCCTTGATGCCGGTGCGCTCGGTGATCCACTCGTCGTTGGTGTCGAGCGTCTGCTCGAGGTCGTGGTTCGTCAGCACCTTGGGCGGCAGGGCAGTGCCCCAACCGGTGATGACCGCACCACGGACGTTCGCGGGAATGGCAGGCATGTCAGACCGTCCTCAGCCAGGCGATGGGTTGGCGCAGCGTGACCCGCTCGCCGTCGACCGCGATGTAGCTCTGCAGCAC
>CBHWEI010000473.1:0-1644 GCA_966112835.1 uncultured Acidimicrobiaceae bacterium | reverse complement strand
GAAGGGTTCAGAGGTACATGCGCACGTCGTCGAGGCTGACGCTGCGGCCGTTGGCCAGCTCCAGCACGACCCCGTTGGCGCCCTGCTTGACGGCCGCCACCTGCGCGAAGGTGAGCGCGGTGGCCTGCACGGCGGTGCCGTCGTTGCTCGCGACCACGGTGAAGCTGTAGTTGCCGGCCGGCGCGACCGAGCCGTCGTCGGCCTTGCCGTCCCAGGTGACGGCGTTCACGCCCTCGGGCAGCGAGCCGAGCTCGAGCGTGCGCACGGTGCGCCCGCTGCCGTCGACGATCTTGACCTGCACGTCGCCGGCCGTGCCCGGCAGCTGCACCGCGAAGGGCACGGGCGTCGGGTCCTCGCCCTCCTTGGGCGCGGTGGTGGCGATCTGGTTGCCGGGCGACAGCACGTTGTAGCCGACCAGCGCGGCCGCCTGCAGCACCTGGTTGGTGCCGGTCTGGTTGACCAGGCCCGAGAGCGTCGCGTTGAGCTTCTCGATGCCGGTGACCGTGCTCATCTGCGCGAGCTGCGAGGTGAGCTCGGCGTTCTGCATCGGGTTGAGCGGGTCCTGGTTGTTGAGCTGCGTCACCAGCAGCTTGAGGAAGCGCTGCTCGTTGTCGGAGCCGCTGATGCCGCTGTTGGCGCCGGTCTGGGTGGTGCCGGCGCCGTTGAGCGAGGAAAGTGCGTCGTTGACGGCCATGATGGGTTCTTGTCGTTGGGGGGAATTACTGGCCGAGCGTCAGCGTCTTCAGCATCAGCGTCTTGGCGGTGTTGAGCACCTCCACGTTGGCCTGGTAGCTGCGCGAGGCGGAGATCATGTTGGTCATCTCCTCGACCACGTTGACGTTGGGCATGCTCACGTAGCCCTGCGCGTTGGCGTGGGGGTTCTTCGGGTCGTAGACCAGCTTGGCCGGCGCGTCGTTCTCGACCACGCGGGCCACCTGCACGCCGCCGATGTCCTGCTGGCCCGAGGGCGCGACCTCGAAGACCACCTGCTTGGCGCGGTAGGGCTGGCCGTCGGGGCCGGCCACGCTTTCGGCATTGGCCATGTTGCTCGCCGTCACGTTCATGCGCTGCGACTGCGCCGTCATCGCGGAGCCCGCGACGTTGAAGATGTTCATCGATGCACTGGGCAGCGGCATGGTGGTCTTCCTTCCTTCTTTCCCGTTATTGCTGCACCGCCGCCATCAGCGACTTGATCTTGGCGTTCATCAGCGTGAGGTTGGCCTCGTAGCGCAGCGCGTTGTCGGCGAAGTTGATGCGCTCGGCATCCATGTCGACCGTGTTGCCGTCGATGCTGGACTGCGTGGGCACGCGGTAGAGCAGGTCGACGTCGGGCATGGAGCGCGCCTCGCCCTGCAGGTGGCGCGCCGAGGTGGTGGCCATCGTCACGGTCTGCCCGCCGCGGCCCTGCTCGATCGCCTGGGCCAGCCGGGCGTTGAAGTCGAAGTCGCGCGCCTTGTAGTTCGGCGTGTCGGCGTGGGCGATGTTGGCGGCCAGCACTTCCTGGCGCTGGGCCCGCAGGTTCAGGGCTTCGCGGTTGAAGCGCAGCGCCGCATCGAGCTTGTCGATCATGTGGTTTCCATCCGTTTGGCGCCGCCGTGCCGGGGAAGGCGTGGCGACAGATGGAAAGCGAGTCTATGCACGGCC
>CBHWEI010000472.1:0-1648 GCA_966112835.1 uncultured Acidimicrobiaceae bacterium | reverse complement strand
AGCGCGACCACGCGCCGCACCATGTAGGTGCGGTGCGACACACGCCGACGTGGGGGCGAAGGAGGGCGAGCACCGGTGGGCATCGGAATCTGAACAGCAGGTTACGAGGCCGAGTCGATCTCCGGCGTGCACCCTGGTGCGGCTAGTGTCATGGGCGGATACCCATCCACCAACCATCACTCCAAGGGGGAGACAACATGCGCAAGAGCAAGCGCTTCGCAGCGGTTGCACTGGTCGCGGCATTCGGTCTCGTCGCCGCAGCCTGCGGCAGCGATTCCGGTGACAGCGGCAGCAGCGGCGGCGGTCCGAAGGTCGGCATCGCGTTCGACACCGGCGGTCGCGGCGACGGCACCTTCAACGACTCGGCGGCCCGTGGCGCCGACAAGGCCAAGTCCGAACTCGGCGCAACCGTCGACGAGCTCGAGGCCACCACCGCAGACGACCGCAAGCCGAACCTCGAGACCCTGTCCGGCAATGGCGACAACCCCGTCATCGCCGTGGGCTTCGCCTTCGGTGACGCGCTGGCCGAGGTCGCCAAGGCGAACCCGAACACCAGCTACGCCATCGTCGACGGCTTCATCGAGAACGCCCCGGCCAACGTCACGTTCCTCGGCTTCGCCGAGCACGAGGGCTCGTTCCTCGTCGGCGCTGCCGCAGCGCTGAAGAGCAAGACCGGCCACATCGGCTTCATCGGCGGCCAGGAGATCGACCTCATCAAGAAGTTCGAGGCCGGTTACACCGCTGGTGCGAAGTACGTGAACCCCGACATCAAGGTCGAGGTGCAGTACCTGGGCGCCGCTGGTGACAATGCCGCGTGGGGCTCGCCCGACAAGGCCAAGGAAATCGCCAACGGTTGGTACGCCGATGGCGCCGACGTCATCTACACCGCCGCCGGCGGTTCGGGTGCGGGCACCATCGAGGCCGCCGTCGAGTCGAACGCTTGGGCGATCGGCGTCGACAGCGACCAGTACCTCACGGCCACGCCGGATCAGCAGAAGCACATCCTCACCTCGATGCTGAAGCGCGTCGACACCTCGGTGTTCGACACGGTGAAGCAGTTCAAGGACGGCACGCTCAAGGGCGGCTTCGCGACATACGACCTGAAGTCGGACGGCGTGGGCTACAGCACCTCGGGTGGCTACCTCGACGACGTGAAGGACAAGCTGGAGGCCATCAAGGCCGACATCATCTCGGGCAAGATCACGGTCCCGACCGCTCCCTGAGCGATCCTGTAACACGTAAGAATTCACGAAGGTGAGAGCCCGGGGGTCCGCCCCCGGGCTCTCTGCTATAACGGCTGACGACATCTACAAGGGGGGACATGGCCACCGACACTCTGGCCGTTCAACTGAGCGGGATCGAGAAGCGGTTCCCTGGCGTCATCGCCAACCACGACGTGAACCTGAATGTGCGTGCCGGCACCATCCACGCCATCGTCGGCGAGAACGGCGCAGGCAAGTCGACGCTCATGAAGACGCTCTACGGCATGCACCAGCCCGAAGCCGGCACCATCCACGTGTTCGGGCAGCAGCTCTCGTTCAGGTCGCCCAGCGACGCCATCGCGGCCGGCATCGGCATGGTGCACCAGCACTTCATGCTCGCCGACAACCTCACCGTGCTCGAGAACATCGTGCTCGGCAGCGAGCCG
>CBHWEI010000471.1:0-1684 GCA_966112835.1 uncultured Acidimicrobiaceae bacterium | reverse complement strand
GCGTTGCCGCCGTAGTAGCGCTTGCCCGGGTAGCCCTCGGCGTACTTGTTGGTGAGGGCGCTGCCCACGGCGCGCATGACCGCCGGCGAGGTGAAGTTCTCGCTGGCGATGAGCTGCAGGCCGGTGCACTGGCGCTGCACCTCGGCGTCGATGAGGTCGAACACCGCGGTGTCGGGGGTGGTGTCGCTGGGAAACGGCATGGTGGTTGCTCCGGGTGTCAGCCGCGTGCGGCTTCGTCGAGTTCGATCTGCATGAGTTGTTCCACGCGGCGGGCGTGGCGGCCGCCCTCGAAGGGCGTGTCGAGGAACAGGGCGAGGATCTCCTCGGCCAGTCCGGTGCCCACCACCCGTCCGCCGATGCTGAGCACGTTGGCGTCGTTGTGCTGGCGGGCCATGCGCGCCGTGTACAGGTCGTTGCACAGGGCGGCGCGCACGCCGTGCACCTTGTTCGCGGCGAGCTGCTCACCCTGGCCGCTGCCACCGATGACGATGCCCAGGTCGGCGCCGCCGTCGCGCACCGTGCGACCGACCGCCGCGCAGATGGGCGGGTAGTCGACGCTCTCGGTGGAGTGGGTGCCGTGGTCGATGACCTCGTGGCCGCGCTCGAGGAGCCAGGCGGCGAGGTGTTGCTTCAGGTCGTAGCCGGCGTGGTCGGCGCCGATGGCAATGCGGGACATCGTGGCGAGTGTAGATGCAGGCCGCGGCACGGCCCATTCCGCACGGTCCGGGCGTGGGTCAGGTCCAGAACCCCTCGTGCACGACAGCCGCTTCGTCCTCCCGGATCGGCCCCTCCACCAGCATCGGCGGGGTGGCGCGGCGACCGAGCTCGATCGCGTCGATCAGGAACCCGTACTCGTCGGCACCGGGGGTGCGCACCATCTCGTTCAGGCGGGCGGCCGACAGGCCGAACACCACGTGGCGGGCACCCGCCCAGAAGAACGCGCCGACGCACATGGGGCACGGTTCGGTGGAGGCGACCACGATGCCCTCGGCCAGCAGGCCCAGCCGTCCGTCACGCTCGAGCTCGCGGACGAGGATGGTCTCGGCATGAGCAGTGATGTCGTGGTCGGTGTTCACCCGGTTCAACGCCGTCGCGACCACCTCGCCGTCGATCAGCAGGAGCGCACTGAACGGATGGTCGCCGTTCGCCCGGGCCTCGCCCGCCAACTCGATCGCTCGCACCACTGCCGCATCCACGTCCATGCCCACGACCCTACGCAACGCCCGTCGCGCAGAACTTCAGTTCGGGCGGAAGACCTGACCCGTCGACATTGGCGGCCGCATTGCTCTGGAAGCGGGCGGTGGTCGGGCGCGTTCGGCGTCATTCCCCGGACTGGTTGCGTTTGTTCCCGGAATCCGGGAGGAAACGCAACCAGAAGCGGATTTGGGAGGAATCGCAACCAGAAGCCGCAACGCCCGTCACGCAGAACTTCAGTTCGGGGGAAGGGTCACGAGGCGCAGCGGATGCAGCGGGTGGCGGCGGGGAGGGCGAGCAGGCGGTCGATGCCGATGAAGGCCCGGCAGTCGATGCACACGCCGTAGCCGGTGTCGTCGTCGATGCGGTCCAGGGTGAGGCGCAGCGCGGCACGGTCGTCGCGGGCCTGGTTCAGCAGGGCGCTCACCTGCGAGCGCTCGAAGGCGATGGTGGTGCCCTCGGGATCGTGCTCGTCGTCGGTGTTGGCCTG
>CBHWEI010000470.1:0-1716 GCA_966112835.1 uncultured Acidimicrobiaceae bacterium | reverse complement strand
CGCGACTCGATCCACGACAGGGTGACCGGCAGCAGGATGAGGAAGAAGCCCCAGAACACCACCACCTGGCGCAGGCTCTGCAACAGATGCCCGGAACGTGGCCGATCGGAGGCGGGTCGGAACCGGAACGGCCCCACGAAGAACCACTACCGCGGCAGCCTGCCGAACCACAGGGTGAGCGTGGCACCGAGCGTGCCGATGGATGCCAACAGCATCATCACCGCACCCCAGCCCGCGGTCCGCTCGATCAGCGCGTACAACGACAGCGCCACGGTGATGCCCACGGTCCCCACGGCGGTGACCGCCGCGCACCAACGGCTGCCGAGCAGCGCGGCGAGCGCGGAGCCCACGACGAACAGCGCGACGTCGGGCACGACGAGCGCGCCGGGCGACCAGTTGCCGAGCGTCCAACGCTGGACGTCGTCGGAGGCGAACACGGCGACCCACCAGCAGGTACCGGCGACCGCCTGGAGCGCGAAGTAGGCGCGGGCGACGAGGACCGGACGGTGCTGGGGGTGGGACGTGACGAGCCCCTAGATCTGGGCGATGAGCTTGCGGTTCTTGAACTTGGCCTTGCGGTAGTCCTTGTGCATCAGCGCGATGAAGTCGATGCTGATGCTCTTCGGGCACGCGGCCTCGCACTCGCCGTGGTTGGTGCACGAACCGAACTGCTCGTCCATGGTCTCGACCATGGCCTCGACACGGCTCCACCGCTCGGCCTGGCCCTGCGGCAGCAGGTTCAGGTGGCTGACCTTCGCCGCGGTGAACAGGTTCGCCGCACCGTTCGGGCACGCCGCCACGCAGGCGCCGCAGCCGATGCACTCGGCCGCGTCCATCGACGCGTCGGCCACGGGCTTGGCCACCGGGATGAGGTTCGCGTCGGGCGCACCACCCGTGGGGGCGGTGATGAAGCCGCCGGCCTCGACGATGCGGTCGAACGCCGAGCGATCGACCATGAGGTCCTTCACGATGGGGAACGCCGTGGCCCGCCAGGGCTCGATGACGATCTCCTGGTTGCTCTGGAACTTGCGCATGTGCAGCTGGCACGTGGCCGTACCGCGCTGCGGGCCGTGGGCCTGGCCGTCGATCATCAGCGAGCACGTGCCGCAGATGCCTTCACGGCAGTCGTGGTCGAACACCACGGCTTCCTTGCCCTCGTCGATGAGCTTCTCGTTCAGCACGTCGAGCATCTCGAGGAACGAGGCCTCGTCGCTGATGCTGTCGATGCGGTAGCTCTCGAAATGACCCTTGTCGTTCGGACCGGTCGGACGCCAGATCTTCAGGGTGAGGTTGGTGAGGTGATTGCTCACTTGTAGCTCCGCTTCGCGAGATGGATGGTCTCGAACTCGAGCTCTTCGACGTTGCGGATCGCATTCATCGGGTCGCCCGTCCACTCCCAGGCGGCGACGTGCGCGAAGTGGTCGTCGTCGCGCTGCGCCTCGCCTTCGTCGTCCTGGTACTCCGCACGGAAGTGACCGCCGCAGCTCTCACGCCGCTCGAGTGCGTCCTTGCACATGAGCATGCCGAGCTGGAAGAAGTCGTCGACACGACCGGCCTTCTCGAGCGTCTGGTTGGTGCTGGCACCGTCGCCCGTGACACGGAGGTCCTTCTGGAACTCCTCGTACAGCGGGGGCAGTTCGCTGAGGGCCTTCTCGAGGCCCTGCTCGGTGCGCTCCATGCCGCAGTAGTCCCAGATGATCTTGCCGAGCTCGCGGT
>CBHWEI010000469.1:0-1725 GCA_966112835.1 uncultured Acidimicrobiaceae bacterium | reverse complement strand
GCGGCCACGGTGCCGTCGGGACGGATGACCTGCACCTGTCCGGTGTCGAGACCGCTCGGCGTGATGCTCTGCGGCAGCAGGTTGCGGCGCAACAACTCGGCGACGATGTCGATCTGGTCGTTGAGCACGCGGTCGGTGTCCTCCAGCTGCGTCGACCGCAGCCAGCCGATGAGGAGGAACGACGACGCGACCAGCACCACCGTGACGACGGCGCCGGTGACCATGGTGATGCGCACGCGCAGCGAGCGGGGGCGGCGAGCCATGTCAGTTCACCCGGACTCGGTAGCCACCGCCGCGGATGGTCTCGATGATGTCGACCTCCAGCTTGCGGCGCAGCGCGTAGACGTGCACCTCGACCACGTTCTCGGGGCCGTCGTACGTGTCGTCCCACACGTTGGCCAGGATGTCGCGCTTGGGCACCACCTCGTCGGCGCGGCCGACCAGGTATTCGAGCACGGCGAATTCTCGCGCCGTCAGGGTGACCTCGCGCTCGCCGACGAAGCAGCGCCGGCTGGCCAGGTTCAGCCGCACCGGGCCCACCTCGACGTCGTTGCTCACTTGGCCGCGCGTGCGGCGCACCAGCGCACGCAGCCGCGCCACGAGCACCACGTACGAGAACGGCTTCGACAGGAAGTCGTCGGCGCCGGTGTCGAGCGCCTCGGCCTCGTCGAACTCGCCGTCCTTCGCCGTGAGCATGAGGATGGGCGTGGTGATGCCGCGCTGGCGCAGCTCGGCGCACACCTTGTAGCCGTTCATGCCGGGCAGCATGATGTCGAGCACGATGGCGTCGTAGCTGTGCTCGGTGGCGTGCCACAGCCCGTCGAGGCCGTCGTTCGAGACGTCGACGGTGAACCCCTCGGCCTCGAGGCCCCGCTGCAGGGCCGCGGCCAGGCGGACTTCGTCGTCGACCACCAGCACGCGCATGCGGGTCATTCTCGCACCCGTTGCCCTGACCTGCGGCGGAACACCCTGAAGATCGTCTTCAGCCAGCTTCAGCGTGCGCTCAGGATGCCCCGGGCATGATCTCCACATGACGCTGCTCGACAACGAAGTCCCCTTCCCCAGCGATGCGCCCGCAGAGGTCGGAACCGAGTTCGATCGAGCAGCGCCTTTTTCTTCGCCGTTCCCGCCACCGCCGCCCCCGTCGACCCCCCAAGGTCCTCCTCCCCGCAAGACGGCCCGGCTGGTGGTGGGAACGGCGATGCTGTGCACGCTGCTCTCGGCCGGCGTCTCGTACGGCGTCGTGCAGATGACGCAGGACGACTCGGCCGGCGTGTCGATCATCGCCTCGGGCAACGGTGGCAGCAGCGCCACCGGCACCGACGGCTTCGACATCTACTCACTGCTCGACCAGGTCGAGCCGGCGGTCACCGCGATCACGCTCGGCGCCCGCGATGGCAACTCGGTCACGCCGGTCGCTGCCGGCTCCGGCGTCATCATCTCGACCGACGGGTTGATGTTGACGAACGCCCATGTCGTCGACGCCACCGACAGCGCCGGGCAGCCCATCGCCGACCCCGTGTACACGGTGAAGCTGCACGATGGCACGGTCACCGAGGCCAAGGTGCTCGGCAAGTCGGTCGCCTACGACGTCGCCCTGTTGCAGCTCGACACCGCCGAGAACCTGCAGCCGCTCGCCCTCGCCGATGCGAGCTCGTTCCAGGTGGGCGACCGCGTCGTCGCCATCGGCAATGCCCTCGATCTGGGCGACCAGCCCACGGTCAC
>CBHWEI010000468.1:0-1729 GCA_966112835.1 uncultured Acidimicrobiaceae bacterium | reverse complement strand
GTCCGACCTGGCGAGCAACTGGGCCTTGGTCGTGACGATCGTCAACCGGGCCGCTTGGACCTGCCAGCGGTCAACCGGTCGACGGCCGTACTTAGGTCGGCGGGGTCGACGACACTGCCGACCGCACCGACGGCGTGTGCCCGGTCGCCGAACACCAGGGTGGAGGTGAGCAGCATCTCCCGAGTGATCGGCTCCCGAACGTGGCGACGCAGCGGTCCACCACCTCCGCCGACAGCGCGTTGCCCAGCGTCCCGGCCATGGGTAGCCGAACCTCGATTGCGGCGTGCAGATCCGAATGTCGCAGAACGTCGCTACAGCGAGCCCGCCGACGACGCAACCCGTCGATGGCCGCGATCGTGACCTGTTCGAGCTCGACGAGGGCGCGCAGGACCTCGCGCACCCCCTTCTCCTAGGCCAATCCTTCGTCACCAGAAGTCATCGCGCAGCCGGGCTGGCAAGAGCTCGGCAGCGACCGCCGAGCTGACGCTCGACCAGGCGGCGTCACAGCAGAGGCCGGTCAGCTGGACGAAGAGCGGGCTGGTGAAGCTCGGCTGCAGCGAGCCCAGCAAAGGCACTGTCGCGAAGTCGAAGAAGAGACCGAACGTGATCATCATCGGTTTGCGGCCGATCTTGCCCGACAGCATGCCGAAGACCGGCTGGAACAGGAGGAACACCGCGAGCGAGATGACCCCCGTGGCCAGGCCTTCCTTCAGGTCGAAGCCGACGGTGATGCTGGCAAGGTGGGCAGGTAGGGCAGGCGCTGCAGATCTTCGGCCTCACCGCAGGAGCCGCGATGCCGACCTGCGCCTAGGTCGGTGCGAGCCCGATCATCCGGCTGCCGAGGCCCATCCCGACGTTGGTGCCGCTGAGTGCGCGGCGACGGCCGTACCGGTCGGCCAGCACGCCGATCACGAGACCGCCGAGGGGGCGGGCGAAGGAGTCTACGGCGATGATCGCCAGGGTCGACATCAGCGGGACCAGGCTGTCCTTGCTCCCTGCAGGGAAGAATTGTCCCGCGAAGTAGACGCAAGCATCGAGTAGACGTACCAGTCGAACCACTCGACGGCGTTGCCGACCGAGGCAGCCGTGAGCTGCTTCAGTCGGTTGGGCTGGGACGGTGCGGCAACGGCCGCATCAGCGCTGAAGACTTCGGTCACGTGAGCTCCCTGGGGGCGGCGGAGCGGGGCAAAGATGGCGCTGGACGTTGCTCCACCCATGGGACGTGCGTCACACGCCCCTCTACGGACGATCTGCCAAGCCTGTGACGTGGCTTTCGTATCCCGCTACGAAGTGGGCGGTTCCAGATAGAGGGCCCACGCTAGCTCGACCAGCGTGTCGGTCTGCGTCAGGGACCGCCCAGTGAGCGCCTCGAACCGGCTCAGCCGATAGCGCGGCGTGTTGACGTGCACGTGGAGCGCGGCAGCGGTCCGCGGGATGCTGCGGTCGTGCTCGAGGTAGGCCCGCACGGCCTCGACAACTTGGCTTCCGAAGGCTCCGGATTCACGTAGAGGCTCGAGCTATCGGGCACCGACGAGCGCCGCGAGCTCGGGTGCCAGCGGCACACCGATCCGCCAGCCGAGAGCCTCCACGGTGTGAACGCCCTCATAGAAGTGCAAGGACGCCGCAGCCAGCACGTGCCGGGCCACGCCGGCCGACGCCGGCAGGTGCTCGGGCGAAGCCGGCGGACCCACGGCGATGAGGAGACCGGGCACTGCGGGTGGTGCCTCGG
>CBHWEI010000467.1:0-1737 GCA_966112835.1 uncultured Acidimicrobiaceae bacterium | reverse complement strand
GGTTCGAAGCCGTCGAAGAACAAGACCGAGGCCGAGGACGACATCCGCACCTACGGCCACATCGTGGTCGACGAGGTGCAGGACCTCACGCCGATGCAGTTGCGCATGGTCGCCCGTCGTTCGTTGAACGGCAGCATGACGGTGGTGGGCGACCTGGCCCAGGCCACCGGTGCGCTGGCGCCAGACGACTGGGACGACGTGCTGCGCTACCTGCCGGACCAGAAGGGCGCGCGGGTCATCGGCCTCAGCGTCGGCTACCGCATCCCCGGCCAGATCATGGAGCTCGCCAACAAGGTCATGATGGCCGCCACGCCCACGTTGCGTGCGCCCACCAGTGTCCGCGAGGGCGACGAGCACCCCGAGTTCGTGCAGGTGGTGCCCAGCGAGCTGCTGGCCTCGGTGGTCGCGGCCACCAAGGAGCTCGACACCGACATCGGCGACGGCAACATCGCCATCGTCGTGCCCGACAGCATGTTCGAGTCGGTCGCCGGTGCGCTCACCGCCGCGGGCATCGAGCACGGCGAGGCCACCCGTTCGGGTCTCGAGATGGGCATCACCGTGGTGCCGGTCAGCGTCGTCAAGGGCCTCGAGCTCGACGGTGTCATCGTGGTCGAGCCGGCGCGCATCGTCCGCGACGAGGAGCAGGGCCTGCGTGCGCTCTACGTGGCGCTCACTCGCAGCACGAAGCGGCTCACCATCGTGCACAGCGAGCCCCTCCCCGACGCCATGCGCTGAGCCCCTTCCACCCGAACTTGAGTTCTGCGTGATGGGCCGGGTCCGGCGAGAAACAACCCCTTTGGGGTGAACCGCGGAGCGCGCTGGGTGCGCCACGATGGGGGACATGCGTCGTCGCCCTTCCCCCCGCTCCGCCGTCCTGGTCACCGTTGTCGCTGCGAGCGCGGTGCTGCTCGTGGGGTGCGGGTCCGACGGCATCACCCGGCCCACGCTGCCGAACCGCACCACGGTGCCGTCCAGCGAGCCGGGCGCCACCACGCCGCCGGTGGACACCACCGTGCCCGCGCCGGACACCACCGTGCCGTCCACGCCCGAGGTCACCGAGCCGGTGGCCACCGTGCCGCCCACGAACCCGCCGGCCACCCCGGCGCCGACGAACCCGCCCGCCACCCCGGCCCCCACCACAGCACCGCCCGCGACGGCAGCGCCCACCACCGCGGCGCCGACGACCACCGCAGCGCCCACCACCGAAGCCCCCACCACCGAAGCCCCCACCACCGTGCCCGCGACCGACGCGGTCACCACGGTGCCGGTCACCGAGCCGGCCACCACGGTCGACTCGATCCCCGGCGAGAGCGACGGCGACGGCGGCACCACCTGGTGGCCGTGGGTGCTGCTGGCCGTGCTGGCCGTCGGCGGGCTCACCGCGCTGGCGCTGCGTCGTCGTGGCCCGAAGTGGCCGCAGAAGGTGTCGGGCGTGCTCGACGAGCTCGACGGCATCACCGCCCACCTGTCGGCCCACACGCCCGAGGGACTGCGCACCGTCGCCCAGGCCGATGCCGCGGCGCTGGCCGCGCTGCGGGTGCGTCTGCGCGACCTGGTCGCCTCGGCGTCGGACGACGGCAAGCGTGCCGCGCTCGATGCGCTCACCGCACCGGTGGCCGAGCTGCACACCGCGGTCGGCGCGGTGTCGCTGTCGCCCACCATCCCGACTGCCGACGAGCATCAGGCCGTGGTGCGCGCCGCGGCCGTCGT
This sequence comes from uncultured Acidimicrobiaceae bacterium, assembly GCA_966112835.1. Classification (GTDB taxonomy): domain Bacteria; phylum Actinomycetota; class Acidimicrobiia; order Acidimicrobiales; family Ilumatobacteraceae; genus UBA668. The sequence continues at coordinate 27 of CBHWEI010000467.1, read as the reverse complement.
GAACACGACGTCGGCCACTGCCCGCCT
>CBHWEI010000466.1:0-1747 GCA_966112835.1 uncultured Acidimicrobiaceae bacterium | reverse complement strand
CGCTAGGGCATCAGCGACGCAGCGAATCCGGGCATGCCCAGAAGCGGACGTCGCGTTCTGGGAATGCCCAGTTCACCCACCCGAGACTCCCCATCCTCGGACCGGATCAGCGGAGCACGCTCTTCAAGCGCACCGCGTCGCTGAGCTGTTCGCGGGCCACCACCAGCTCGGGGCACGGGAACAGCGCCACGTCGTGGGCGCCGGCGTTGATGAGCGAATAGACGTGCTCGACCGCATCGTCGAACGTGCCGATGGGCCCGAGGTGCAGCCACCACTCGCGCGGCATGGCCACCAGTTCGTCGATGCCGCCGGCGGCGAAGCGTTCGCGCATCTCGGCGCCGTGCGGGTGAGCGTCGATGGCCGGGTTCGGGCCACTGAGCCAACCGGCCACCACCGGCGCCATCCAGCGGTAGGCCGCGGCGCGGTCGGGTTCGACGCACAGCGCGGCGAACACGCTGATGCGGAAGCCCGCGGGGTCGCCGGCCTGTTCGCGCGCCGCAGCGATGTACGCGGCGTTGGCACCCTCGGCCAGCACCACGCCGTCGGCTGCCCGGCCGGCGACGGCCATGGACTTCGGCCCGCGCACACCGGCCAGCACCGGCGGCACCTTCTCGGGCGGCTGGTCCAGTTCGACCTCGTCGAGCCGCACGTGCGTGCCGCGGAAGCTCACCCGTTCACCGCGCAGCAGGCGGCGCACCACGGTGAGCACCTCGTCGAGCGTGGTGAGCGGGCTGGGTGTGCGGGCCCCCATCTGCTCCATCCACGACTGCACGCCGTGGCCGATGCCGGCGATGAGCCGGCCGGGTGCCAGGTTCGCCAGCGTGGCGATCTCCATCGCGGTGATGGCTGGGTTGCGCGCGACCGCCGGCAGGATGCCCAGGCCCACCGTGGTGCGGTGTGTGCGCGCCAACGCCGTGGCGGCCAGCGAGATGCCGGCCGTGTAGAAGCAGTCCTCGATGATCCACAGCTGGTCCAGGCCACCGCTCTCGATCTTCTCGGTGAACTCGACCAGCGACGACGGCGGGAACGTGCGGTCGAAGCACACGCCCACGTTGGTTCCACCCATGAGCCCGGAACGTAGCACCTTGCGGGCGCACGTATTCCTGGGTGCCGTAACCTCGCGACCGTGGTCGAAGGTGTGCTGGTGGCAGCGGCGGGTGGTGCGCTCGGGTGGTTCGCGGGCGCCTGGCTGCACCCGTGGGTCGGTGTCGCCATGGCGGTCGTGGGTGTGCTGAACGGTGCCATCAGCGGGGTCCGGCGCGTCTACGACTGGCGAGCGGGGAAGGGCTGGCTGGGCTTCGTGCTCGACAGCACGTGGGCCGCGCTGCCGGTGGCGAGTGGCCTCATCGCCCATGGCGTGGGCGTGGCGACGAAGGGCGAGTTCCTGCCGGGCATGAGCCACCGCGAAGGGCATCACGTGTACCGCCGCGGCGCGGCGTTCAAGAAGGGGTACGCCCTCACGTTGGGCAACGTCATCTCCGGTGCGGCACAGGTCGAGCGTCCGCGGCGGGCGCAGCTCATCCGCGACCACGAGGGCGTGCACGTGTGGCAGGCGCGCTGGTTCGGTCCCTTCTACCTGCCGCTGTACGGGTTGTGGTCGGCGGGCGGGGCGGCCGTCGGCGTGCTGGTGTGGCTGCGGCGTGGCCGGCGTGAACCGGTGAACCACGTCGTCGAGTCGTGCTCGTACTACTCCAACCCGTTCGAGTGGTGGGCCTACAGCCGCGACGCCTACTGGCCGCCGCACGGC
>CBHWEI010000465.1:0-1755 GCA_966112835.1 uncultured Acidimicrobiaceae bacterium | reverse complement strand
TGTGGACCTTGCCCTGCTCGACCTTGCCGGTCACGACCGTGCCACGACCGGTGATCGTGAACACGTCCTCGATCGGCATCAAGAACGGCTTGTCCAGCTCACGAGCCGGCTCCGGGATCGACTCGTCACAGGCGGCCATGAGCTCCATGACCTTCTCCTGCCACGCCTCGTCACCCTCCAACGCCTTCAGAGCGCTGACACGAACGACAGGGGCGTCGTCACCGGGGAACTCGTACTCGTTCAACAACTCACGCACTTCGAGCTCGACCAACTCGAGGAGCTCTTCGTCCTCGACCATGTCGGACTTGTTCAACGCGACCACGATGTACGGCACGCCGACCTGACGGGCCAACAACACGTGCTCACGCGTCTGGGGCATCGGACCATCCGTCGCCGCGACCACCAGGATCGCACCATCGACCTGAGCCGCACCCGTGATCATGTTCTTGATGTAGTCCGCGTGACCCGGCATGTCGACATGCGCGTAGTGACGATTCGCGGTCTCGTACTCGATGTGCGCGATCGAGATCGTGATACCACGAGCCTTCTCCTCCGGCGCCTTGTCGATCTGATCGAACGGCGTGTACGCCGCCAGGCCGCGGTCGGCGAGGGTCTTCGAGATCGCTGCGGTGAGGGTGGTCTTGCCGTGGTCGATGTGACCCATCGTGCCGATGTTGACGTGCGGCTTGGTGCGCTCGAACTTCGCCTTGCTCATGGGAGCCGTCTCCTGTGACGTGGTGGTTTTCTGGGGTACTGGTAGCGGCGACCGGTCTCGAACCGGTGACCTTCCGATTATGAGCCGGATGCTCTGACCAACTGAGCTACGCCGCCAGGGCCTTGCCGATCGGGCGGGACGAACCCGACACGATGTGGTCGAGCCCTCCGTCGGAATCGAACCGACGACCTACGCCTTACCATGGCGTTGCTCTACCGACTGAGCTAGGAGGGCAGTGGTGCGCGGCAGAGCCGCAAACCGACTGTCGAGCATAGCGACGCACCAGGCCGCGCGGACAGGGGAATCGCGATTCCCGGCCACGTCCACCGCTACCCTCCCCCAGGTGGGCTCCCTGTCGCTGCGTCCGGCCACCGTCGCCGATGCCGAATCCATCCGCACCATCTACAACCACGAGGTGATGCACACCACGGCGACGTTCGACCTGGTGCCGCGCAGCCTGCCCGAACAGGAGGCCTGGCTGGCGGCCCGTACCGGGGCGTTCGCGGCCATCGTGGCGGTCGACGAGGACCTCGACGGCCAGGTGCTTGGCTTCGCCGCGCTGTCGCCGTACAAGGAGCGCGCGGCGTATCGCACCAGCGTGGAGGACTCGATCTACGTCAGCCGCGACCGCGGCGGCGAGGGGATCGGCACCCTGTTGCTGCGCGAACTGCTCGACATCGCGGCCGCCAGCGGTTTCCATGCCGTGTTCGCCCGCATCAACGCCACCAGCGAGGGCTCCATCGCCCTGCACCGCAAGCTGGGGTTCGAGTTGGTCGGCGTCGAGCGCGAGGTGGGTCGCAAGTTCAGCCGTTGGCACGACGTGGCGCTCATGCAATACCTCATCCCCTGACTCCTGCAATCCCGCTACCCCAGGTCAGGCCACACCGCGGGTGCGTCTTCGGCGGTGGCCGAGAAATTCTTCGGCGGGGGGTTGCATCTGCCGCTCGATCGAACTAGTGTTCGTGATGCCTTCCTGCTGCGATACCCCGCAGTGGAAGTGTTCCACCACCAACCGGTCTCTTCACTGCCCCCGGCAGAAC
>CBHWEI010000464.1:0-1762 GCA_966112835.1 uncultured Acidimicrobiaceae bacterium | reverse complement strand
CACCGCAAGGTCGTAGTGCGCATCGCCCGGCGCCGCCTCGGACCAGTCGAGCACGCCGGTCAGTTCGTCACCGTCGATGAACACATGGTCCACCTGCAGATCGCCGTGGATGAACACCTGGTCCCGTGGCGTGAGGGCGACCTGCGCCGCGTCGCGACTCACCTCGACGAGGGCTGACGGCAGCGCCCGTTCCTCGAGCAGCCACTGGCATTCGTCATCGAGCTGGGTGGCCAGCTCGTCGGTGCCCTTCCCGGGCCACGGTGGCAGCGGCGCAGCATGCAGCGCGTGGAGGGCGGCGCCGACCGCCACCCAGGCAGCGTGCGACGCCGGCGACGGTGTGCCGAGCCGGCCGAGGGGAGTTCCGCGCAGCGCCGCCAACGCCATCGCCGGTGGATGCCGCCACAGGATCGTCGCCGTGGGCAGAGGCACCGTGGCCATGGCCGCTGCTTCGCGTTCGAGGCGGTGCGGATCGCCGTCGATCTTCACGAACACGTCGCCGACGCGCAGCGTCGCCCGCTCCGCATGGGCCACGACGACCTCGACCGCTTCCATCTCCCGAGCCTCGCACGGCCGGGCGACCGTCACACAGAACTTCAGTTCGGGAGGAGGGGTCTAGCGGGGCTTGCTGCGCAGGTGGGGGCGGGCGGCGCCCACGACGTACAGCGAACCGGTCACGACGATGGCGTCCTCGGCCATGGCGTCGGTGAGCGCACCGTCGATGGCCCGCTCGACCGTGTCGAACTGGCGCACGTCGTCGCAGCCGATCTCACGAGCCGCCTGGGTGAGGTCGCCGGCGGGCACACCACGGGGGCTTGGCGCGGTACACGTGAACACGGCGTCGAATTCGTCGGCCCGGAGCGCCGACAGCATGTCCTTGGGGTCGCGGCCGCGCAGGCAACCGACCACCAGCAGCCGACGGCCCTCGGGGTCGAAGTCGTCGAAGAAGACGGTGGCGCACGAGTCGGCACCGGCCGGGTTGTGCGCCCCGTCGACGACGACGAGGGGCTGATGGCCCATCACCTCGAACCGGCCCGGCATCGTGACCGCGGCGAAGCCCTCGTCGACGATGTCGCCGGGCACCGGCGCGGCGAAGAACGCCTCGACCGCGGTGAGCGCCACCGCGGCGTTGTCGGCCTGGTGCCTGCCGTGCAACGGCACGAACACCTCGGGGTAGATGGTGGTGGGCGTGCGCATGGACACCTGCCGCCCGCCCAGGGCGAGCTGCTGCTCGAGCACGTCGAAGTCGTCGCCACGCACCAGGTACGAGGCGCCGCCGGCGGCCTTGAACACGGCGACCAGCTCGGGGTCCGTCTCGCCCACCACCACGGCGCTGCCGGGCTTGATGATGCCCGACTTCTCGTTGGCGATGTGCGTCCGCGTGGGGCCGGCGAACTCGGTGTGGTCGAGGCCGATGTTGGTGATGACGGCCACCTGGCTGTCGCACACGTTGGTGGCGTCCCAGCGGCCCAGCAGGCCGACCTCGATGACCGCCACGTCGACCGCGACGTCGGCGAACCAGCGGTAGGCCGCGGCGGTGAGCGCCTCGAAGTACGACGGCCGCACCCCGGTGATGACCTCCAGGTCGGCGACAGCGGCGATCTGCTCGGCGAAGTCGTCGTCGGGGATGGGCTCGCAGTTCACGCTGATGCGCTCGTTCAACCGCTCGAGGTGGGGGCTGGTGTAGGTGCCCACCGTCAGCCCGTGCGCCATGAGCAGCCGGGTGATCATCTGCGTGGTGGAGCCCTTGCCGTTGGTGCCCGTG
>CBHWEI010000463.1:0-1770 GCA_966112835.1 uncultured Acidimicrobiaceae bacterium | reverse complement strand
ATCTGCTGCGCGTACTCGGCGGCCGCGTCGACCTCGCCGCGCTCCAGGAAGCCGTCGACGAGCGTCCGGCACAGGTCGCGGGTGAACACCTCGTACTCGGCCACGCGGGCCGGGCTCATGGTGGGCAGCACCAGCCGGCGAGTCCAGGTGTGCAGCGGCGGGTCGCTGCTGATGGGCGGCAGGCCGGAGGCCAGCAACGGCGGCGGACCATCGGGGTCGCCGACGCCTGCGGGCGGCGGCATGACCGAGATGCCGTTGCCCGACGGGAAGTCGAGGATGTTGCGCGCCATCTCGGTGACGTCCTCGTAGCGGGTGGGCAGCCACGAGCCGCCCCACCGGTCGGTGTGGGCGATGGGGCACTTGTCGCGCAGCTCGTCCCAGATGGGGAACGGGTTGTTGATGTACTGCGGGTCGAAGATGTCGTAGTCGGTGGCCCAGTCGCTGACCGGTGGTGTCGTGGGCTTCGTGTCCGTCATGTCATACAGACTGCCAGAACCGGCCCGACCACCGCACGTCGGACATGTCCCCCAGGACCAAGGGGGTCAGGAGCGACGGGCGCCCATGAACATCGTCTTCAGGGCGTCGTAGTGCTCGATGCAGTGACCCGCACCCATGACGACGGCCTCGAGCGGCATGTTGCTCATCTTCACCGGCACCTGCGTCTCGCGCTCGATGCGCGGGGCCAGGCCACGCAGCAGGCCGCCGCCGCCCACCAGGTACATGCCGCGGACCAGGAAGTCCTGCGCCAGTTCGGGCGGTGCCTTCGCCAGGCAGCGCACCACCGAGGCGATGATGCTGGACACGACGTCCTCGATGGCGAAGCGGATCTCTTCGGGCGTGAGCACCACGGTCTTGGGCAGGCCGGTCATGAGGTCGCGACCGCGCACCTCGGCCTGGCTCTCGTCGTCGGTGGGCGCCGCCGAACCGATGGCCATCTTCACTTCTTCAGCCGTGCGCTCGCCGATGGCGATGCCGTGCTCGCGGCGCACGTAGGCCTGGATGGCGGCGTCGATGTCGAAGCTGCCGACGCGGACCGCTTCCAGGGCCACCACGCCACCGAGGCTGATGACCGCGGTCTCGCTGGTGCCACCGCCGATGTCGATGACCATGTTGCCGACGGGCTCGTCGATGGGCAGGTCGGCGCCGATGGCCGCGGCCATGGGCTGCTCGATGAGTTGCGCGTCGGCTGCGCCGGCACGGCGCGCGGCGTCGGTGACGGCGCGGCGCTCGACCTCGGTGATGGCCGACGGCACGCAGATGACCACCTTCGGCCGCGTGAATCGGCTGACGCCGACGCGCTGCAGCAGCAGGCGGATCATGCGCTCGGTGATCTCGAAGTCGGTGATGGCGCCACCACGAAGGGGGCGCACGGCGACGATGTAGCCGGGCGTACGGCCGATCATCTGCCACGCCTCGCGACCGGTGGCGAGCACCTCGCCCGTCTGCCGGTTCAGGGCGATGACCGACGGCTCGTTCAGCACGATGCCGCGGCCCTTCATGTACACGAGCGTGTTCGCCGTGCCGAGGTCGATCGCGAGGTCACGTGCCATGGGTCAGTTCCCGGGCCCTTCTGTGGGGTCGTCCTGTTGAGGGCGGACGCGGTCCATCACTTCGCGACGCGCCTCGGGCGAGAGCGCATCGATGTGGCGGCGGAAGCTCGCCACGCCCGGCTCCTGACGAGGGCGACGGAGCACCACGACGAGCACGGCCACGGCGACGACGACGATGGCGACGAGGACCCAGATCACGAGCGGGCGCCACCCGTCGGTT
>CBHWEI010000462.1:0-1776 GCA_966112835.1 uncultured Acidimicrobiaceae bacterium | reverse complement strand
AGTTCGTCACCGACGAGGCCATCCAGATCCTGGGCGGCATGGGCCTGATGGACGAACTGCCGCTCGAGCGCATGTGGCGCGACACCCGCGTCGACCGCATCTGGGACGGCACCAGCGAGATCCAGCGGCACATCATCAGCCGCTCGATGCTGCGCCCCTACGGCGCCTGATACTGCGCTGTCCGTCCTCGGGACGCGCCAATGCCCGCGCCGTGGCGCGGGTTCCCGGAGGGGTTTGCATCGCCGACTGGTGGGGGTCGGTGTGCGTGGCGCGTGGTTCAGGCCGCCGCCTGGGTAGGTCGTCCAGGTGGATCGTCGGCGAACAGGTCGCCTTGTTCGCTCCGGCTCGGCTGTCGGAGTCGGCTCTTGGGCGGACAGTGCTTGATGGTGCCGTCGGGCATCTGCAACCGCAGGTCGTGGGCGTTCCCGAGGACCTTCACGCCGGGTAGGTGCTTCTGGTGATGATGAAAGGTGCACCACAGCACGAGGTTGTCGAGATCGGTCGCACCACCGAGGACCCAGTCCTGGAGGTGGTCGATCTGGCACCACGCCGGCGGGATGGTGCAGCCCGGTTCGCGGCAGCCCCCGTCGCGGGCGACGAGCGCTTCGTACTGCCGGTCGTTGGCGCACCGAACGGTGCGGCCGAGATCGAGGACGTGTGAGCCGGCCTGGACGACGCGTTGCAGGTTCGCGAACTCGGCCAACCTGCGTGCGACGAAGGCAGGGATGCGGTCGCCCCAGGACGTGGAGCCGGGTTCGTCGGAGTCGCCGGTGAGCGAGGTGGCGGAGATGGTGATGAGCAGGTTCGGGTTCTCCCGACCGCCGTTCACCTGTCCTTTGGCGTAGGCGGTGGCCAATTCAATGAGCCCGTCGGCCAGCCGTTGTTCGGTGGTGCGGCCGTCGTCCTTGCCGTACATGCCGGCGATGTGCGACACGGACGCGTACACCTGTCGCGCTTGCAGCAACGGCAGGGTGGCGTTGATGGTGACCACCCCATCGGTGGGGGCCGTCATGCGGAACGACCGCTGCTGGAACCGGCGCTCGTGGGCCTGTTCTTCGGTCTCGTTGGACAGGATTTCCTTCCAACGATCGGCGGCCTGCTTCGTCTCGAACGGATCGGCGCCCTTCACCGAATCGATGAGCGAGTTGACGTCGTCCTCGGTCGCACCCTCGGGCGGGTTGTTGACCGCGTCGTGGAGCGCGGCAGCCGAGTCGGGTGACAACTCGCCCTTGTTCACCGCATCGTCGAGGGTCTTCGACTTGGCGAGCGTCTTGCCCAGCTCGGCCTTCTTGCGCGCCGACCCGAGCGACGACTTCGACTTCCCCGCGAGCCAGCCGGCAGCATTACGCGCGCCGGTCCCTTCGTGCGCCTTGGACGCCTCCGCGGCAGCCAACAGCTTGGCTTGCACCACACCGACTCGGTCCAGGTGGCGCTGCAACACGAGCAGTGCGGAGCGCTGAGACACCGGTCCGGTGCAGAGTTCAACGAGGTCCTCAGCGGCAACTGCTGCCGTCTCCAGGGCGTCGAGGATCTCATCCACAAAGTCAGTATACGAACATATGTTCGATCTGTCAACCAGATCTGAAGAGAATTTCTTGCACCTCAGGACGGAGCCGACGCGCTTGCAAAGCGCGCACCGAGCGGGCACTCGGCTCTCGCGCCGGCTTCTGGTTGCGATTCCTCCCACAACCGTTTCTGGTTGCGTTGGTTCCCGGCTTCCGGGCACCAACGCCACCAGTTCGAGCCGCCCAGACTCCCCAGGGAGTTGCGCGCCCC
>CBHWEI010000461.1:0-1782 GCA_966112835.1 uncultured Acidimicrobiaceae bacterium | reverse complement strand
TCAGCGAGCGTCGAGGCGGAAGATCGCCCGGAAGTTCGCCCGTGCCGCGGCGCGTCCGTCGCACCGGATGACACCGCTGCGCACCAGGTCGTCGAACGTCGCGCGGTGCTGACGGATGTCGATCCACACTCGGGCCGGTGCGGTGACGACCAGGTCGGGATCGTCCACATCCGTGACCACGTTGCCGCGCTGGTCCAGCGTGAACGTCTCGTCCTCGCAGTGGACGCAGTAGCGCTCGTCGACACCGGCCGCTGCGGCGGGGTCGTGGTACGCGGCGATGGCGGCGCGGATGGTGAGCGTGGGCCGCAGCACCTGGTCGTCGGTGGGCGGCTCGAGCAGCGGCATGCCGAAGCGCAGGAGCGACGACAGCACCGGCACGGCACGCCGGCCCATGGGACCCAGCGCGTAGAGCTGGCGGCGGCCGGGCGGGTCCGTGGGGATGGTCTCGACCAGGCCTTCGTCGGCCATGGAGCGCAGTCGATCGGTCAGCACGGTGGCGGCGATGCCGGGAAGGTGCTCGCGCAGGTCGCTGAACCGCTGCGGGCCGACGCTGAGCTCGCGGATGATGAGCAGGGTCCATCGGTCGCCGAGCAGGTCGAGGCCGCGGGCGATGGGGCAGTACTGCTGGTCGTAGCGGACAGGTGTGGACATCGGGCGCTCCTTGCTCACATTGTAGTTGTTTCAAACTACGAATGTGAGTAGTTTCAACCTATGAACTCGGTGGACGCCCTCTCGCTCGACGACTCGCAGGAACGGGCGGTCCGCCGGCGCGAGCGGCTGGTGTTGCTGTCGACCGGACTGGCCGTGTTCGCCGTGTTCCTGGACACCACCATCGGCTTCGTCACCTTCCAGGCCATCGGGCGCACGTTCCCCACCTCGCCCTCCACCCTGTCGTGGGTGCTGAACGCCTACACGCTGGTGTTCGGCGCCATGCTCATCCCCGCCGGGCGCCTGGCCGACCGCATCGGCCGCCGCCGCACGTTCCTCATCGGCGTCATCGTGTTCACCATCGGCTCGATGGCGTGCGGATTGGCGCCGAGCCTGGGCCTGCTCATCGCCGCCGAAGCATTGGAAGCCGTGGGTGCCGCGCTGCTCATCCCGGCATCCCTCGCACTGCTGCTGCGAGCGTTCGACACGTCGCGCATCCCTGTCGTCGTCGCCATCTGGGGCGCCATCAGCGCCTCGGCCGGCGCCGCCGGTCCGCCGCTGGGCGCCTTCCTGGTCGGGCACTTCTCGTGGCGATGGGCCTTCTTCATCAACCTGCCGGTCGGCATCTTCAGCTTCGTGCTCGGACGGCGCGTGCTGAACGAGAGCCGCGAGTCGGAAGCCGGTCGCATGCCCGACGCCGTCAGCGTGGGCCTGCTCGCCCTGGGCATGGCCAGCCTGACCCTGGCCATCGTCCAGACCGACGAGTGGGGGTGGACCGGCCCGCGCACCATCGCCGCCTTCGTCGTCGGTGTCGCGCTGATGGTGGGTTTCGTGCTGCGAGCCAAGGCCATCACCAACCCCGTGCTGCGGCTCGAGCTGTTCCACAACCGCGACTTCACGTGGGCCAACATCGCCGCGCTCGTGTTCGCCATCGGCTTCAACGCGATGTTCCTCAGCAACGTGCTGTTCCTCACCACCGTGTGGGGCTACTCCATCGAGCGCGCCGGCGTCGCGATCGCGCTCGGCCCGGCCATCGTCGCGCTGACCGCGCCGCGGTTCGGGCGGCTCGCCGGGCGCATCGGCCAGCGCGCCGTCCTCATCCCCGGCGGGTTGGTCTACGGCGCGAGCGGGCTG
>CBHWEI010000460.1:0-1805 GCA_966112835.1 uncultured Acidimicrobiaceae bacterium | reverse complement strand
CTCGCTACGGGGTGTAGCGCAGCTTGGTTAGCGCGCCACGTTCGGGACGTGGAGGCCGGAAGTTCAAATCTTCTCACCCCGACCAGCAGATGCCCGCCGAAAGGCGGGCATCGTCGCGTTCCGGCCCTGGTCCGACGTGCAACACTGCCGGGCGTGAACCTTCCCGAGCCGCCCGAATCCATGCCGCCCAGCGGCGCCACGCCGCCGCCCCCGCCGCCACCTCCGCCGCCGCCGCTGCCCGGTTCGTCGCTGGGGGCGCCACCCGCCGGCTACGTGGCATACTCGGCCGTGGGACCGCAGCGGCCGGTGAAGGGCCTGGGGATGGCCACCATCACCATGTACCGCGTGGTGTGCGTGTCGTCGCTGCTCACCGCGATCGCCGTGTTCCACCGCAAGTCCGTGGTGCAGGACATCCTCGATCGCGGCGGCCAGGTGAACGCCGACGACATCGCCGCCGACAACAGCGCCCGTTCGCTGCTCGTCGCCGCCGTCGTCGTCGGTGTGGTGCTCATGCTGGCCGCCGGCATCGTCACCGCGGTCTGGTCGCACCGAGTGGCCACGAACGCTGTGGCGCGGGGCGCACGCGACGTGAAGCCGGGCATGGCCGCCGGCGGCTGGTTCATCCCGTTCGGCATGTGGTTCCTGGGGTGGCGCGAGCTGCAGCGCTCGGTCGAGGGCGTCGGCAGCGACGCCTCGCCCATCAAGCGCTGGCAGATGGCGTTCATCGGCGCCTCGGTGTTCAGTTGGTTCACCCGCAACGCCGGAGGGAACCCGAACAGCCTGTCGGACCTGGGGAGCACGCTGAGCACGCAGTTCATCCTCTTCCTGCTCGGCTTCGCCCTCTACGTGTTGGCGATGGTGTTCGCCACCAAGGCCATCCGCCACATCAACGAGGCCGTCGGCCCCGCCTGAGTTCGGCAGTCGGCGCCTGAGCCTTCCAGCTCAGCGCACTCGTGTCATGGCTGGGCCGGGAATCGCCGGTGGCCGCCCGACAGGAACGCACCGCGAGGGGCGTGGCCGGCATGTCGGGCTCGTCGGCGTGCAGTCGCACCGCCGCGGCGGCGATGGCAACCTGCTGCTCGCGTTCGGTCTCGGAGGCGAACGAGAACCGCCACTGGCGTGCCCGCTCGGCAATGGCTGCCTTCTGGTCCTCGTCGGGGTACACCTCGGCCGCAGGGAACACCCGGCAGTCGTACGTGCGGCAGGTGCGCGGACGGTGTGCGTAGATGGAGCAGCCGGCGTCGGTGAGCATCGGGCACCGGCCGCGCTCGTCGTAGCCCATCAGACGATGGCCCCTCGGCATGCCCGGTGCAGGGAACAGCAACTCGGCGGGGATGTGCGCCAGCGCATCGGTCTCGTCGGGCTCGACGTGCACGAACTGCGACGACGAGCAGCACGCGATGCAGCTGCCGCACGGCACGTCGCTGTCCACCTCGCCGCGCAGCGCGGCACCCAGGCCTTTCAGCCACGGCCCGAACGCGACGTCGTCGGTCATCCGCAGGCGCAGGGAATGGACCCGCAGCGCGGGCAGCCGTCCTTGTAGCGGTCGACCGCATCGGTCAGGTCGACGCCCATCTGGTTGGCGAGCGTGGCCACCCAGGCCACGACGTCACCGAACTCGTGCACGCGCTGCTCGTGCGTGCCCTTGCGCACCGCCTGGGCCAGCTCACCCACTTCCTCCGCGAGCCACGCCACCGATGCCGGCACACCACGACCGCGGTCGCGGTCGCCGAACGTGCGCTCGATGACGTCCTGCAGTTCGCGGAGATCCACGATCAGACGAGCAGTTCGGCGATCTGCACGGC
>CBHWEI010000459.1:0-1821 GCA_966112835.1 uncultured Acidimicrobiaceae bacterium | reverse complement strand
ATCACGCTGCCGTACTACACGAACCGTTCGTTCAGCCTGGACTGGAAGGCGAACCGCACGGAGGTCACCGAGGCCGACCGCAACACCGAGACGGCCATCAGCAACGAGGTGCTGCGGCAGCGGCCCGGCCACTGCTTCTTCGGCGAGGAGCACGGCACCGTGGGCGATGCCACCAGCCCGTGGCGGTGGATCATCGACCCCATCGACGGCACCAGCAACTTCGTCCGCGGCATCCCGGTGTGGGCCACCCTGGTCGCCCTCACCCACGTCGAGCACGGCGCAGTGGTGGGTGTGGTGTCGGCGCCGGCAATGGGCCGCCGGTGGTGGGCAGCACGCGGGCTCGGCGCGTTCGCCGACGGTCGCCGCGTGCATGTGTCCGACGTGGCCGACCTGGCCGAGGCGCAGGTGTGCGTCACCTTCGCGCAGGGCTGGGACGACCTGGGCCTGACCGGCGAACTGGTGAAGATCCAGCAGGCCGCGTACCGGGCCCGCGGCTTCGGCGACTTCTGGCAGCACATGCTGGTGGCCGAAGGCGCGGTGGACCTGGCCATCGACGCGATCGGGCTGCAGGAGTACGACCTGGCGGCGGTGATGGTGGTGGTCGAGGAAGCCGGCGGCACCTTCACCGACCGTCACGGTGCGCGCACGTTCGCGAGCGACTCGGCCGTGTCGTCGAACGGCCGCCTCCACGAGCACGCGAAGATGCTCGGATGAGCCACGACCTGGTCATCCGCAACGCATTCCTCGTCGACGGCAGCGGCGCGCCGGGCCGCGACGCCGACGTCGCGGTCGACGGTGCGTACATCACCGCGGTCGAGCCGGCCGGTTCGCTCGGCGACGGTGCGCACACCGTCGACGCCGACGGTCGCCTGGTGACCCCTGGCTTCGTCGACGTGCACACCCACTACGACGCGCAGGTCACGTGGGACCCGTACGTCACGCCGTCCAGTTGGCACGGTGTCACGACGGTCGTCATGGGCAACTGCGGGGTCGGCTTCGCCCCTGCCCGGCCCGACCGGCACGACTGGCTCATCCAGCTGATGGAGGGCGTGGAGGACATACCCGGCAGCGCGCTCACCGAGGGCATCACGTGGGGCTGGGAGACCTTCCCCGAATACCTCGACGCCGTCGAACGGATGCCCCGCGTGCTCGACGTGGGCGCGCAGATCGCCCACGGCGCCGTTCGCTCCTACGTGATGGGCGACCGCGCCTCCACCGATGCACCCGCCACCGACGCCGACATCGCCGCGATGGCCGCAATGGTGGAGGACGCGCTGCGCGCCGGTGCGTTCGGCTTCAGCACCAGCCGCACGTCGCTGCACCGTGCCAAGGACGGCGAACTGGTGCCCGGCACGCACGCCGACGAGCGCGAGCTGCTGGGCATCGGCCAGGCCATCGCTCGCGCCGGTCACGGAGTGTTCCAGTTCGCGCCCGAGCACGCGCGCGTCACCATCGACGAGTGGCCGTGGATGCGCAAGCTGGCCGCCGTCACCGGCCGGCCCGTCAGTGTGAACGTGAACCAGCCCGACGTCGCGCCCGACCTGTGGCGCGACGTGCTGTCGCTGCTGGACCAGGCACACGCCGACGGCCTGCCGCTGTACGCGCAGGTGGCCGGCCGGTCCATCGGCATCCTCTACTGCCTGCAGGGCAGCGTGCACCCGCTCATGTTCCACCCTGCGTTCCACGAGATCATGCACCTGCCGCTCGCCGAGCAGCTGGTGGCGTTGGCCGAACCGGAACGCCGTCGGCGCATCATCGAGGACGTGCCCGACGACGGCGGCTTCATGCAGAAGGCCGTGCTCGACAAGCTCGACCGCATGT
>CBHWEI010000458.1:0-1841 GCA_966112835.1 uncultured Acidimicrobiaceae bacterium | reverse complement strand
GCCTGCACATCATCCGCGAGTGCCTCAGCCCCGGCGCGTTCTCGTTCGAGGGCACGCACTACACCATCACCGGCTACGACGGCCTGCCCAAGCCGGTGCAGCCGAAGCTGCCCGTCCTCATCGGTGGTGGCGGCAAGCGCGTGCTGGGCATCGCCGCACGCGAGGCCGACATCGTGGGCATCAACCCCAGCCTGCACACGGGCGTGGTGAACGCCGAGACGTTCGGCCACATGAGTGCCGAGTCGGTCGACGAGAAGGTCGCCATCGTGCGCGCCGCCGCCGGCGATCGCTTCGCCGACATCGAGCTGAACGTGCGTGCGTTCCTGGTGAACGTCACCGACGACGGTGCAGGCGGCCGCGAGCGTCTGGCCGGCGCGCTGGGCGTGCCCACCTCCATGCTCGAGACGTCGCCGTTCGCGCTCATCGGTTCGCCCGACGAGCTCATCGAGCGGCTGCTCGAGCGCCGCGAGAAGTGGGGCTTCTCGTACGTCATCGTCGGCCAGGAGGACGTCGACAAGTTCGCGCCGGTGGTCGCCGCGCTGGCCGGCAAGTGACCGGTCGGGAAGCGACGCCGCGCGTCGCCCTGCAGGGCGCGGGCATGATCGCCATGGCGCACGCGGCCGCGGCGCGCTTCCTGGGCCACGAGCTCACCCTCGTCACCTCGCGCACGCCTGAGCGCGCCGAGAAGATCGTGCAGACCTTCGGGGGCACCGTCGCCACCTACGCCGACCTGCCGGGCGACAGCGACATCGTGGTGGTGGCCACGCCACCGCAGTGCCACGCCGATGACGCCATCCGCCTGCTCGACGCGGGTGTGGCGGTGCTGTTGGAGAAGCCGCTGTGCACCACGCTGGCGCAGGCCGACGCGCTGGTCGAGGCGGCGGCACGCCACGGCGGTCGCCTGCTGTATGCCGAGAACCTGGCCTACGCGCCCGTGGTGCAGCGGATGGTCGCGTTGGCGCCCCGCGTGGGCACGCCCACGCACCTGGAGGTGCGCACGCTGCAGGGCCTGCCCGACTGGGGCGCGTTCACCACCGACGACTGGGGCGGCGGCGCGCTGTTCGACCTGGGCGTGCACCCGTTGGCCATCGCCATGATGCTGGCCAACGTGGCCGGACAGGGCCGGGTCACCGGCGTCTCGGCCGAGCTGCGCGGCGGCGACGGCCACGGCAGCGATGAGCACGCCGACGTGACGCTGCACTTCCGCACCGGCTTCACCGCGCACGTGGTGTCCAGCTGGCAGGCCGGGCCCGAGCCGGTGTGGGACGCGCAGCTCGCCGGCGAGCAGGGTGTGGTGCGCGCCGAGCTGATGCCGCACGTGCGCCTGGAACTGAACGGCGACGAGGTCGCGCTGCCGAGCACGACGGCACCGGTACCCATCCTGGAGCAGGCCGGGTACGTGGCCCAGTTGCAGGCACTGGCCAGCGATGTGGCCGCAGGCCGCGAGCCCACCATGAGCGCGGCGTTCGGCCGCGAAGTGTTGCAGGTGGTGATGGCCGGCTACGCGTCGGCCGGGCGCGGCGGGCAGCAGGTGTCGCTGCCGTTCGAAGGGCCGCGTGACCGCACACCCCTGGAGATCTGGCGTGGAGCCCCGGCCTGACGGCCGGGGCCACGACTCACGCGATCAGACGACGCGAACCTTCAGGGCTTCGTCGCCCTTGCGGCCCGGTCCGATTTCGAATTCGACGGTCTGGCCCTCTTCGAGCGAGCGATAGCCGGCGCCGTCGATGTTCGAGAAGTGCACGAACACGTCGGTACCGCCTTCCCGTGAGATGAAGCCGTAGCCCTTCTGGGCGTTGAAGAACTTCACGGTGCCGATGGTCATTGCCTTCTCCACTTTC
>CBHWEI010000457.1:0-1857 GCA_966112835.1 uncultured Acidimicrobiaceae bacterium | reverse complement strand
GGCATCATCGCCGTGGCCGGTGTGCTGGCCGCGTTCACCGCCGGCCTCGCCAGCGCCGTGGTGCTCGCGTTCGTGGTGAACTTCTCGTCGTCCATCGGCCGCATGGCGTTCGACTCGATCGTGCAGAGCGACGCCCCCGACGCCAACCAGGGCCGTGCGTTCGCGCAGTTCGAGACCCGCTTCCAGCTGGCCTGGGTGCTGGCCGCCCTTCCGCCCGTGGCGTTCACGCTGCCGGGCTGGGTGGGGTTCATGGTGGTGGGCATCATCGCCGCAGCGGCGCTGGTGCTCTACCTGCAGGGGCGTGCGCCTAGAGCTCGAGCCGCGCGATCCACAGGCCCGGCGCGTCGATCTCGGCCGGGGTCGGCAACGCCTCCGGCTTCGCGAACAACTGGGTGAGGCCCGCTTCGCCCACGCGGTCCACCACGCCGGCGGCGAACGTCTTGCCGCGCTGCACCGACTGCTGGGTGAGCTGCAGGCCGAGCAGCCGCTCGACGAACACGTCGTCGGGTGACGTCTCGACGCGGCGCCGGCGCACGGCTTCGGCGATGCGCAGCGCATCGCCGCCGATGACCCGCACTGCCACCGAGTCGACCAGGTAGTCGACGTAGCCGACCACGGCCGACGTGGCCGCGTCGAGCTGCGGTGCGAGCGCCAACTGCGACGGCGACTGGACCGCACCGAGCAGCACGGCCGGATCGCCGAGCAGACCCTGGATGGCCGACATGGGGTCGGTGGCGTCGTCGGCGTCGAGGCCGCTGATGCGGTCGGCCAGTGCGCTGGGGTCGGGCTGGAACGCGCCCACGTACTTGCGCACCATGGCCGCGTACTGGTCGCGCAGCGAGGTGAGGGAGAACAGCGTGTGGCCGGTGAGCTCCTGGGCCAGCACCCACAGGCGCATCTCGTCGACCGGCAGGCTCCAGTCGGTGGCGAACTGGTCGATGTTCGCCGGCACCACCAGGAGCGTGGTGTCGTTGCGCGGCACCGGCAGGTCGTACTGGCCGAACGTGCGCGCCGCCATGCGGCCCACCATCGAGCCCACGGCCATGCCCATCATCGACGGGCCCATCATCTGGCTGAGGCCGGCCATCATGGCCATCATCGGGTCGCCCGCGCCGTCGGCGTCGTCGTCGGTGGGGCGCTTGCCCAACGACACGGCCAGCTCGGTGAACAGCGGGCGGTACGCGTCGAGCGTGCGCTGCGCCCACACGCCTCGCGTGACCGGCGTGATCTCGGGGAAGACGGTGTCGAGCCCGGTGAGGTCGTGCACGTGCATCTCGAGGATGCGCGCCAGGTCGGCCAGTTGGATGCGCACCGTCGGATCGACGTTGGGCTCGCTGGCGCCATCGGTGGCGGCGATGGAGGCGAACTGCCGCGCGGCCTCCCAGTTCAGCGGGCCCTGGTTGGCGAGCAACTTGGCGAACTCGCCGAACATGGGCACGTTGGCGAAGGGGTTGTCGTCGCTGGAGTCGTCACCGGATGAGGCGGGGAGATCACCGTCTGCCATGTCCGAAGCCTACGGCTGTGCGACGGGGTAGCGTCAGCAGGCGATGGACACCGTCACCGGAACCCGGACGTCGCCCGTGTGGGTGAACGACGGCACCAGCGGGCTCGGCTCGCGGGTGCTGCGCCGCCTGCTGGCGAGCGACCGGGCCCACGCCGCCGATCCCGCCGAGTGCGAGGTGCTGGTGTGGCTGAGCGCATCCGACGCCGACGCCCGGGCCAGCCGCCGCGAGAGCGCGCTGCAGGGCCTGTCGGATGCCCTTGCCGGCTGCCCCACCGTGCAGCACGTGGTGCTGGTCAGCTCGGCCATGGTCTACGGCGCATGGGCCAACAACCCGGTGCCGCTCACCGAGGACG
>CBHWEI010000456.1:0-1860 GCA_966112835.1 uncultured Acidimicrobiaceae bacterium | reverse complement strand
ATGCTCGCCGGCAAGCGCATCGTGCTCGGTGTCACCGGGGGCATCGCGGCCTACAAGGCCGTCGAGGTCTGTCGGCGTCTCGTCGACGCGGGCGCGCACGTCGTGCCGGTCATGACCAAGGGCGCCGAGCACTTCATCGGCCGCACCACCCTGTCCGCGCTGGCCAGTGAGCCGGTGCAGACCAGCCTGTGGGACGAGGCGACGCCCATCCCGCACACCCGGCTCGGCCAGTCCGCCGATCTGGTGCTCGTCGTGCCCGCCACGGCGCGCCTGCTGGGCGCCTACGCCGCCGGGTTGAGCACCGATCTGCTCACCAACACGCTGCTGGCCACCCGCGCGCCGGTCGTCGTCTGCCCGGCCATGCACACCGAGATGTGGGAGCACCCGGCCGTGCAGGCCAACCTGGCCACCCTGCGTTCCCGCGGCGTGCACGTGGTCGACCCCGAGTCGGGTCGCCTCGCCGGTGGCGACATGGGGCACGGTCGCCTGGCCAACCCCGACGCCATCGTCGCCGCCGTCAACGCCGTGCTCAGCACCGGGCCGCTCAGCGGTCGCCACGTCGTCGTGTCTGCGGGTGGCACCCGCGAGCCAATCGACGCCGTGCGCGTCATCGCCAACCGCAGCTCCGGCAAGCAGGGCTACGCGATCGCCGCCGAGGCGGCTGCGCGTGGCGCCCGCGTGACGCTGGTCTCCACCGTCGACCTGGCCGTGCCGGCCGGGGTACAGGTGGTGCCGGTCGAGACCGCCGCGCAGATGCAGGCCGCACTCGAGTCGCTCGCCCCGCAGGCCGACGTCGTCGTCATGGCGGCCGCCGTGGCCGACTTCCGTCCGGTCGTGGCGGCCGAGGGCAAGATCAAGAAGGACCAGGGCGTCCCGCAGATTGTGCTCGAACCCACGCCCGACATCCTCGCCGGGCTCGGCGCAGTGAAGCCCGCCGGCCAGGTGCTCGTCGGCTTCGCGGCCGAGACCAGCGACCTGTTGGCCAACGCCCAGGCCAAGCTCGAGCGCAAGCGGCTCGACCTGGTCGTCGCCAACGACGTCAGCGCACCCGGTGTCGGCTTCCAGCACGACACCAACGCCGTCACCCTCCTGTGTGCCGGCCGTCCGGCCCGCACCGTGGACCTCACCGACAAAAGATCCATCGCCAAGGCGGTACTGGATACTGTGTCCGAGATCCTTCACCGATCCACCACCCCATCATCATGAGGAGCCTCACCCCGTGAGCAGCTACACGTTCACTTCCGAAAGCGTGACCGAGGGTCACCCCGACAAGATGGCCGACCAGGTCAGCGACGCGGTGCTCGACGCCATCCTGAAGGAAGACCCCCACGGTCGCGTCGCCTGCGAGACGCTCCTCACCACCGGCCTGTGCGTCGTGGCCGGCGAGATCACCACCTCGGCCTACGTCGACATCCCGAAGCTGGCCCGCGAGGTCATCAACGGCATCGGCTACGACAACGCGCTGTACGGCTTCGACGGCAACACCTGCGGCGTCATCGTCAGCATCGACGAGCAGAGCCCCGACATCGCCCAGGGCGTCGACAAGAGCGAAGAGGTCCGCTCGGTCGGCAGCGCCGAGGACCAGCTCGAACTGCAGGGCGCCGGCGACCAGGGCATGATGTTCGGCTACGCGTGCGACGACACGCCCGACCTCATGCCCATGCCCATCTGGCTGGCCCACCGCCTCAGCGAGCGCCTCACCGAGGTCCGCAAGGCCGGCGTGCTGCCGTACCTGCGCCCCGACGGCAAGACCCAGGTCACGCTCGAGTACGAGAACGGCAAGCCCGTGAAGCTGTCGCACGTGCTCATCAGCACCCAGCACCAGGACGGCATCGACCGCGACACGGTCATCCGCCCCGA
>CBHWEI010000455.1:0-1866 GCA_966112835.1 uncultured Acidimicrobiaceae bacterium | reverse complement strand
CACCAACTTCACCCTGCTCATGCCCGGCACCCTACGGAAGGGGTGTGACGCGGAGCCGGATGTCAGGCGGCGGGGCGACGACGGGCGCGGTCGCGGCGGGCCTTGGCGACGAAGGCGATGAAGCCCACGGCCAGGACGACCCAGGCGATCAGCACGAACAGCACGATGTTCGACACCGTGCCCCAGACGGAGCTGCTCGAGCCCTGCGCCAGCACCGACGTGGTGGCCAGGTCGGCGGTGGTGCCGTCGAGCGGGACTGTCCATGTGAGTGTCGGCGTGGATGCCGAGCCCGACGACGGGGTGACCACGTCGCCCGGCAGGTCGGCGGAGAACGTGAACGTCATCACGTCGGCCGGACGCAGGCTCGCGGCGGCCAGGTCGTCGGCGTAGGGGCTGCCACCGATGGCGGCCAACACGTCGGGGTCGGCGAACGCGTCGAGACCGTTGGCCACGCGGACGTTGCCCGTGAGCGTGGTGGTGATGGCCTCGTCGGTGACCGTGCGACCGATGGCAACGTCGTGCAACGGTCCGTCCGGCCCGTTCAACGACTGCAGCAGCGCCGTCGCCTCCTCCACAGTGGCGAACGGATGCGACACGACCACCTTCAGGCCACCGTCGTCGGTGGCCGTCGGCCCGTCGACCGTCCAGCCCGCGGCGGTGACGTCGTCGAAGCGGAGGTCCTCGGCCAGACCCGGCGCCTTCTGCACCAACTCCGCGTCGGCGACGGCGGTGAGCGTGATGGTGCCCGAGCCGTCGGGCTTCACCGCCACGTCGACGGTGGTGTCCACCTTGCAGGCCGCCAGCGTGAACGCGACGAGGAGCAGGGCGAGGACGCGACGCACGCGGGTCATTCTGTCAGTGATGGGCGCGCGGATTCAGCCGCGGCCGAAACCGAAGTGCGGACGGGTCACTCGGTGGGAACGGGCGGTTCGCCCTCAGCGCCGGTGGCGGCCAGCTCGACCGCGGCCGGCGGCTGGAAGCCCTCGACCCCGCGGAACGTGAGCCGCTTGTCGCCGGGACGATCGGGATCGTCCTCGGTGTCGACGACGATGATCTGGCCGGCGTGGAACTCCTTGTAGAGGAGCTTCTCGCTGAGCACGTCCTCGATCATGCGCTGGATGGCACGACGCAACGGGCGAGCGCCGAGCTGCGGGTCGTAGCCCTTCACGGCCAGCAGCTCCTTGGCGGTCTGCGTGAGCTCGATGCCCAGGCCCTGTGCCTCGAGCTGACCGGTGAGACGCTTGGTCATCAGGTCGACCATCTGCATGACCTCGTTCTGGGCCAGCTCGTGGAAGACGATGACGTCGTCGATGCGGTTCAGGAACTCGGGACGGAAGTGCCCCTTCAGGGCGTCCATGACCTTGTCCTTCATGCGCTCGTAGCTCATGGCGGAATCGGCCTTGGTGAAGCCCATGTTCGCCTTGCGCAGGTCCTGCGTACCGAGGTTCGAGGTCATGATGAGCACGGTGTTGCGGAAGTCGACCGTGCGGCCCTGGCTGTCGGTGAGGCGGCCTTCCTCCAGGATCTGGAGCAACGTGTTGAACACGTCGGGGTGGGCCTTCTCGATCTCGTCGAACAGCACCACGCTGAACGGCTTGCGGCGCACGGCCTCGGTGAGCTGACCGCCCTCTTCGTAGCCGACGTAGCCGGGGGGCGAGCCGACGAGGCGGCTGACCGTGTGCTTCTCCATGTATTCGGACATGTCGAGCGCGATGAGGCTGTTCTCGTCGCCGAACAGGAACTCGGCCAGCGTCTTGGCCAGCTCGGTCTTGCCGACGCCCGTGGGGCCCAGGAAGATGAACGAGCCGCTGGGGCGCTTCGGGTCCTTCAGACCGGCGCGGGTGCGGCGCACGCTCTGGCTGACGG
>CBHWEI010000454.1:0-1896 GCA_966112835.1 uncultured Acidimicrobiaceae bacterium | reverse complement strand
AGGCGACCGAGCACGCGGCCCGTGGTGGTGCTCATGTACTCGCGCACCGACGTCGCCTCCTGCACGAGCGCGGCGAGTTGGGCGGCGCCGGCAGCGCACGTGGCGGCCAGTTCGGTGTTCACCAGGTCGATCGGCGGCACGTCGGCTGCGGGTGGCGTGGACGGCGCACCCTGCGCGGCACGCAGCAGCGCGGCGACACCGGCCGACCAGGCGCCGTCCTCCAACGAGGCCAGCGTCGGGTCCTGCAGCAGCTGTGCGTTCACGACGCGTGCCGTGCGCGTGGCCACCTCGGCCCGTTCCGCCGCGCGGCCCAGCCAGTACAGGGCATCGGCGACACGCTTGGGCACCGAACCGCCGAAGTCCACCTGCGGCGGCGCCGACACCTGTGGCGGGCGGACCCGAGCACCGGCTCCGATGACCCACACGTCCTTCACGACGTGCGCGGTGGGGCGGGCCGGATGGTCACCGGGGGCCAGCACACGGCCGGCCCCGCCGGGCATGACCACGATGTCGTCGCCCACGCGGGTGAGCTGCAGCCGCAGCACCACCGGGCGAGCCGTGAACGGGTGATCACCGTCGTCGATGAACACGGGCGACGAGCCGAGCGTGGCGTCGGCCGGCAGATGCGTGAGCGTGAGCAGCTCGCCCAGCAGATGGCTCGCCGCATCGGCGACGAACGGAGCCAGCTCGGCGGCCTCGGCCACACCGCTGCCGTACGCGTTCGCCAGTGCGAGCCGCCGGCCGCCTGCGCCCCACACGATGCCCGGCACACCGGAGCCGCCACCAAGGTGGGCGGGTTCGAGCGGGTCGAGCCGGGCGTCGGGCACGCGGCGGTACACCACGTCGATGGGCTCCAGCCCGTCGAGCACGCGCAGCCACAGTCGGCCGGCGCGCATCACCACGTCGGCGGCCTCCACCAGGTGTAGGCCCAGGCGCGTGGCCAGGTAGCTGTGCTCGACGTACGTGGGGTCGGCGGGGCCGGCGGTGAGCACCACCGAACGCGGGCTGGCCAGACCGGCGGGCGCTGCTGCAACCAGCGCGCGGCGCAACGTGTCGGCGTGGTCGTTCACCGCGGCGACGCCGAGCGAGCGCAGCCCGTCGGGCACCACCCGCGCGAGCACGGTGCGGTTCAACAGCGAGTAGCCCAACCCGCTGGGCGCGTCGGTGAGGTCCTGCACCACGTGCCAGGCACCGGCCGCGTCGCGGGCCACGTCGATCGCGTAGTGCACCAGCCACGGGCCGGGGGCCTGGTGCTCACCCGTGGGCCGGAAGCCGGGCAGCGAGTGCAGCAACGCGGCCGGCAGCACGCCGGCAGCGACCAGGCTGCCGGCGCCGTGCACGTCGGCCAGCAGGGCCTCGAGCGCTCGCATGCGCTGGGTGGCGCCGCGGGCCAGCACCTGGAACTCGTCGGCGGTGAGCACGAACGGCACCGGGTCGAGCCGCCACGGGTGGCTGACCGAGCGCGCCGCGGCGGTGACGCCGTGGCGGTCGGGTGCGAGCGAGATCTCGTGCACCAGGTGCCCGGTGCCCTGCGCGTCGAGCAGACGGTCGGCGTGCTGCTGGCGTTCGCGCAGCACCGCAGGCTCGAACGAGCCGAGTGCCCGCGCCACGGCCTGCCACGCCGGGCGTGTCGAGCCGTCGCCGTCGACCACCTCGTCGTACGCGCCGGGTGGCGGCAAGTAGCGCAACAGCTCGGTCATGGCCACATCATGCCGGTCGAGGTGGCTCACCCGTCGGCACGAACGAACGTGTCGTACACGGCGTCGTTCAACCGGCCGAGGCCCAGTTGCAGCTCGTCCATGGCCGCGTCGAGCAGCGAGCCGTCGTCGCCCGAGGTGGGTAGCGACGC
Organism: uncultured Acidimicrobiaceae bacterium; assembly: GCA_966112835.1. Classification (GTDB taxonomy): domain Bacteria; phylum Actinomycetota; class Acidimicrobiia; order Acidimicrobiales; family Ilumatobacteraceae; genus UBA668. The sequence continues at coordinate 47 of CBHWEI010000454.1, read as the reverse complement.
CAGCAACTGGTCGAGTGCGTCGACCGCGGGCAGCGTGCGGTCGGGGT
>CBHWEI010000453.1:0-1899 GCA_966112835.1 uncultured Acidimicrobiaceae bacterium | reverse complement strand
ACAAGTGCAACGTCGAATGGCGCCGCCGGCTGATGGAGCAGCTCAAGTCGTGAGGTTCTCCCGAACTTAAGTTCTGCGTGACTTCGCGCGGAGCGTGAGGCGACCATCCACCCTTCGCGCGATCCGTGGGTTCATACTGGGTTCATGCCGGACGGCGCACGGTCACCACGCAAGCTGTGGCAGCTCGCTGCGCTGCTCGCGGTGGCCACCGTGGTGGCCTGGTCGGTGCAGGTGCGTACCCCCGAGGACCAGTTGGTGGCGCTGAGCACCGCCGACCCTGTGGATGCCGGCGCACCCGCTGCCCCGCCGGCCACGTTCACCCTGGCGGTGAGCGGCGAGATCCTGCCGCACCCGTCCGTGGTCGAACACGCTCGCATCGCCGGCCAGGTGAGCGGTCGCGCGTACGACTTCGCCCCCATGTTCGCGCCGCTGCAACCCCTGCTCAGCGGCGCCGACCTGGCCGTCTGCCACCTGGAGGTGCCGGTGGCGCCGGCCGGCTCGGCCCTGAGCGGCTACCCGAACTTCGGCATTCCCGCCGACATCGCCGCGGGCATCCACGCGAGCGGCTGGGACCGCTGCTCGACCGTGTCGAACCACACCAACGACCGCGGAACGCCCGGCATCGCCGCCACGCTCGACGCGCTCGACGCTGCCCAGGTGGGGCACAGTGGCTCAGCGCGCACCGAGGCCGAAGCAGCAGCCATGCCCTTGGTGAGCACGGGCGGCATCCAGGTGGCGCACCTTGCCTACACCTGGGGCTTCAACGGCACCCCACCTGCGGCGACGTGGATGGGCAACGTCATCGACCCCGCCCGCATCCTGGCCGATGCGCAGCGCGCCCGGGCCGCGGGCGCCCAGCTCGTGCTGGTGAGCCTGCACTGGGGCGACGAGTACGACCCGGACGGCAACGACCAGCAGCGCGCGCTGGCCGAGCGGCTGCTCGCCTCGCCCGACATCGACCTGATCATCGGGCACGGACCGCACGTCATCCAGCCCGTCGTGGCCGCACACGGCAAGTACGCCCTGCTCAGCGTGGGGAACCTGGTGGCCAACCAGGGCAAGGACCGGCCGTCCACGTACGACGGCATGGTGGCGACCATCACGTTCACCGCCGGTGCCGACGGCCGATTCGTGGCCGCGGCACCCGTGGTGCACCCCACGTGGTACGACCGCGTCGCCGGCGTGGTGCGGCTGGTGCAACCGGCATTGGCGGACCCGACGCTGGCCTCGCTGCACGGCGCGCTGCAGGCGTCGCTGGCACGCACGAGCGCCACGCTCGGCGCGAACGTCGCACTCGCCTGACGACCTTGGTCGTAGGTCCTCCGGGACTCGCGATAGGCCAAAAGAACCAGCTCAGAACAAGTTTTCGCCGCGCCCCCGGTTCCGAAGGTTTTCCGAAGGTTTTCCGAGGGTGCCGACAGTAATTCTTGATCTGCCGCCATCGCAGTCCAGCCCGCAGACGAAGGTGACCGGCCCCAACCAAGCGTTTCGAGAAGGGGACGACTCCAATGACCGACACTCAGCAGCAGCACGAGGACGACGCCGCAACCACGATCCAGCGGCGCACCTTCCTGCAACTCGGCGCCGTGGGCGCTGCAGCCGTCGCGGTCGGTGCCGCCGGCTCGGCCCTCATCCCCGAGTTGAAGACGAAGGGCCTGTTCTCCAAGGACGGCCTCGTCGAGGCCGGCTCGATCGCCCTCGCCGGCGCCCTCTACACCGAGGCGTTCCCGACGAGCCCGCTCATCCTGCAGCCCTTCACCGATCCGCTGGCCATCCCCAAGGCCCTCGCCCCGGTGCCGAAGGAGGTCTACAGCGGGTGGGCAAACCCCCCTGGGCCGGGCCTCGGCCAGCAGAACTCGATGGGCAACGAGAAGCACCAGATCTGGAGCGGCGACATCA
>CBHWEI010000452.1:0-1937 GCA_966112835.1 uncultured Acidimicrobiaceae bacterium | reverse complement strand
TCGAGCGCGACAGCCAGAAGGGCATGGTCATCGGCAAGGGCGGCTCGGTGTTGAAAGAGGTCGGCCGCCTCGCCCGCGCCCAGCTGCCCGAAGGCGCGTTCCTGGAGCTGTTCGTGAAGGTCGACAAGGACTGGCAGCGCAAGCCCGACAGGGTCGAGCGCCTGGGCTACTGATGGCCACACCGAGCGCCGAGATCCACATCGACGAGGCGCTCGTGCGGACCCTGCTCGCCGACCAGTGCCCGCACCTTGCCGACCAGCCGGTGCGCGTGGTCGCCAACGGGTGGGACACCTGGAGCGCCCGCGGGGGCGACGACCGGGCCGCACGCCGGCCCCGGCGTGCGGTGGCCGCTGCACTCATCGAGAGCGAGCAGCGTTGGTTGGTCGAGCTGGCGCCGCGCCTGCCGCTGCCCATCCCCGTGCCGGTGCACTGCGGCACGCCCACCGAGCAGTACCCATGGCCGTGGAGCGTCACGCCCTGGTTCGGCGGCGCCAGCGCAGCCGACGCGCCGCCGGCGGACCTCGACGCCACGGCCCGCACCCTGGCCGGCCTCGTGGCCGCGTTGCACACGCCCGCCCCGGCCGACGCGCCCGCCAACCCGTTCCGGGGCGTCGCCCTGGCGGAGCGTGCCGCAGCGGTCGAGCAGCGCGCCCACTCGTTGGCCGATCGCATCGACCTCGACACGACGATGCGCGTCTGGAACCACTTGGCGGCCACCGAACCGTGGAGCGGTCCGGCGCTGTGGCTGCACGGCGATCTGCACCCATCGAACATGCTCACAGACGCGGGGTCGCTGTCGGCCGTCATCGACTGGGGCGACCTGACCGCCGGCGATCCGGCCACCGACCTGTCCATCGCCTGGATGCTGTTCGACCGCCAACAGCGCGACGTGTTCCGCGATCTCGCCGACATCGACCCGGCGACGTGGCGCCGCGCCGCGGGCTGGGCGTTGAACCTGTCGCTCGCCTACCTCACCGGCGACGACAGCACCTCGATGCCCGCCATCGGCCGCGCCACCCTGGCCGAAGTGCTCGCCGAGTTCAGCTGATGCCGTGGCGAGCGCGCCACCAGCGCAGCGCCACCACGTTCAGCACTGCAGCGAGCACCGCCACGGCCGTGTAGGTGAGCATCACCGGCCACGCCGGTCCGCCGTGGTCGGCGCCCGTCAGGTTCCACGCTGCTGCGCCCGCCAGGTACAGCAGGGGCAGGCACGGCACCATCGCCGGCAGGCACACCGCCAACGCGACCTGGAACAGCCGGACGTGGTCCGCGGCATCGCCGCCTGCCGTGGCGAACGCCATGAGCGCCGCAGCCACGCCGACGTATGCGAGCTCCAACGGATGCACCCGACGGACGACCAGGCTTCGAACGGCGCTGTTCACCCGCTGATCATGCGCATCTTCCTCGCACGCTGACAAGCCACCCCGTACCATCGGGCACATGGCCGCTGTCGTCCGCGCACTGCATCGTTCGTCCGAGTACACGTTCGCCAAGGAGTCGGTCGAGTCCATCGAGCTCGTCGCCGGACTCGGTGTTGCGGGTGACGTGCACTCGGGCGCAGCGGTCCGGCACCGCAGCCGCATCGAGCGCGACCCCAACCAGCCGAACCTGCGCCAGGTGCACCTGTTCGACGGCGAAGTGCTCGACATGCTGGCATCGGAAGGCTTCGGGGTTGCGCCCGGCGCGCTGGGCGAGAACCTCACCACCAGCGGGCTCGACGCGCTGTCGCTGCCCACCGGCACGCTGCTGCGCATCGGCCCCGACGCGCTGGTCGCGCTCACCGGTGTCCGCAACCCGTGCGCCCAGATCGAGGCCCGCTACCCGGGCCTGCTGAAGCGCATGGTGCACCGCGACGAGGCCGGCGACCTGCACCGCCTGACCGGCGCCATGTCCGTCGTGCTGCAGCCCGGCGTCGTACGCGTCGGCGACCGCATCGA
>CBHWEI010000451.1:0-1937 GCA_966112835.1 uncultured Acidimicrobiaceae bacterium | reverse complement strand
CCTTGATGGGGTCGACCTCGCCGATGAGGTCGGCGATGGACGTGTCGGGGGTGGCCAGCTTCTCGCCGAAGCGGTCGTCGCGGTGCACCCATTCGATGGGCGTGTCGTCGCCCTGCTCGGCCACCAGGTCGCGCGCATGGCGGCTGACCGGGTTCAGCGGGTCGTCGTTGATCTCGCTGCCGGCGACCACGGGCATCCACTCGTCGAGCAGGCCGGTGAGCGACCGGATCATGCGGGTCTTCGCCTGGCCGCGCTCACCCAGGAAGATGACGTCGTGGCCGGCGAGCAGCGCGTTCTCGAGCTGTGGCATGACCGTGTTCTCGTAGCCCAGGACACCGTCGAACAGCGGCACACCGGCGGCGATGCGCGACACGGCGTTGCGCCGGATCTCTTCCTTCACGGGCACGGACTGCCAGCCCGAAGCCTTCAACTCCCCCAGCGTGGACGCACGGTTCACCATGGAGCGACCATACCGCGCGATCGTTCGGATGCTTCTGCGGAGCGGCAGGATCGCCTCTACGCTGCCGGTCGTGGAACTGTCGGGAGAGTGGCGGGCCTGTCTGGCCGACGACGACGTGCGTCGCGACGGCGTCGGTTTGGACCACGACGACAGCTCGTGGGCCACGGTCGCGGTGCCCGGTCACTGGCGCTGCGCCGAACCGTTCGAGGACAGCGACGGGCCGCTGCTGTACCGACAGCGCTTCCAGCTCGACGCGCCGGAGGACGGCCGCCGCCGCTTCGTCACGCTCGAGGGCGTCTTCTACCAGGCCGACGTGTGGCTCGACGGCGCCTACCTGGGCGACCCCGAGGGCTACTTCTTCCCGCACACGTTCGACATCACCGACCTGTCGCGGTTGAGCACCGACCACGTGCTGGCCATCGAGGTGTCGTGCTCGCCGCAGCGCAACCGCACGGCGAAACGCAACATCACCGGGTCGCTGCAGCACAGCGACATGCTCGACCCCGACTGGAACCCGGGCGGCCTGTGGCGGCCCGTGCGCATCGACGACACCGGCCCGGTGCGCATCGACCGGCTGCGCGTGCTGTGCCGCGACGCCAACGACACCCGCGCCCACCTCCGCCTGCACGCCCGGCTCGACGCCGACGCGCAGCGGTCCGTCGTGGTGCGCACGAAGGTCGACGGCGACATCGTGGTCGAGCAGGCGCGGACGCTGGCGAAAGGCCTGAACGAGGTCGACTGGGACCTCGACGTGAACGACCCGCAGCTGTGGTGGCCGTGGACCATGGGCGAGCAGCACCTCACCGAGGTGGAGGTCGAGGTCATCGTCGGCGGTGCGATGAGCGACACCCGCACCGTGCGCACCGGCCTGCGCGAAGTCACCATGCACGACTGGGTGTTCTCGGTGAACGGCGAGGCGCTGTTCGTGAAGGGCGTGAACGTGGCGCCCACCCGCCAGGCGTTGGCCGAGGCCACGCCGGCCGAGGTGCGGCGCGACGTGGAGCTGGCACGCGAGGCGGGGCTCGACCTCATCCGCGTCAACGGCCACATCGCCCGCCCCGAACTGTACGACGCCGCCGACGAGCTGGGCATGTTGGTGTGGCAGGACTTCCCGCTGCAATGGGGCTACGCCCGCACCATCCGCAAGGAGGCCGTGCGCCAGGCGCGTGAAGCGGTGGACCAGCTGGGCCACCACCCCAGCATCGCCGTGTGGTGCGCGCACAACGAGCCGCTGCCGGTGGAGGAGAGCCGCAAGAAGACGTTCGGCCCGTCCATCGTGCGGCACGTGGTGAAGGAACAGGTGCCCACCTGGAACAAGACCATCCTGGACCGGTGGGTGAAGCGGGCGTTCGAGACCGCCGACGAGACCCGCGCCGTCATCGCGCACAGCGGCGTCGCCCCGCACGTGCCGCAGTTCAACGGCACCGACAGCCACCTGTTCTTCGGCTGGTTCCACGGCGACGAGCGCGACATCGAC
>CBHWEI010000450.1:0-1942 GCA_966112835.1 uncultured Acidimicrobiaceae bacterium | reverse complement strand
ACCACCGTGGCAGCGAGGAGAACCAGGCCGGCTGGGAGCATCACGACACGTCGGTGGTGGACCCGCGCATCGGCAAGATGGACACGCTGCCGTTCTTCCGGGCCACCATCCACGACGCCGGATTGGAGGACGTGGTGTTCGCCGTGGTCGGCCAGTCGCCACTGGTGGCGAAGGCCATGGCCACGCCGCTCGCGTTCCTGTTCATCGACGGCGGCCACGGTGAGGAGCCCGCCCGCCTGGACTACGAGCGCTGGGTGCCGCACGTGGTGGTGGGCGGCACGCTGGCCATCCACGACGTGTTCCCCGACCCCGCCGACGGCGGCCGCCCGCCGTACGAGCAGATCTTCAAGCCGGCCCTCGACAGCGGCCGGTTCCGCCTGACCAGCGCCACCGGCAGCCTCCGCGTCCTCCACCGCGTCGACTGACGGCGATCCCGCGGCGCTCGCCGTTGGTTTCTGGTTGCGATTCTTCCCAAATCGGCTTCTGGTTGCGTTATCTCCCGGATTCCGGGAACCAGCGCAACCAGTTCGGCCTGGCGTCAGTTCCGGAACGGACGTTCGCCTCGGTCTAAAGGTCGGAACAGACGTGCCAGAATGTGGGCATGTCGTTCGAACGAGTGGCCGTGCTCGGCCTGGGCAAGGTCGGCCTGCTCGCGGCCACCCTGCTGCACGAAGCCGGTTTCCAGGTGGTGGGCATCGACACCCGCCCACCCCGCACGGCCACGCCGTTCCCCACCCGCGTGGCGGACATGTCGTCGCCGACCGAGGTGGAAGGGGTGCTGGGCGATGCCCAGGCCGTGCTCAGCTGCCTGCCGTACCACCTGAACCTCGGCCTGGCCGAGGTCGCCCACGCGCTGGGGCTGCACTACTTCGACCTCACCGAGGACGTGCCCACCACGAAGGCCATCATCGGCATGAGCGAGACGTCGAAGGGCGTCATGGCGCCGCAGTGCGGCCTCGCGCCCGGGTTCGTCGGCATCGTCGCCGCGTCGCAGATCACCGAATTCGACGAGTGCCGCTCGGTGCGCCTGCGCGTCGGTGCCCTGCCGCAGCACCCCACCGGCCTGCTGGGCTACGCGTTCAACTGGTCGCCCGAGGGTGTGGTGAACGAGTACCTGAACGACGCCGAGGTCATCGAGGACGGTGTGCGCAAGACGGTGTCGTCGATGGAGTGGAAGGAGACGCTCATCATCGACGGCCGCCAGCTCGAGGCGTTCACCACGTCGGGCGGGCTGGGGACGATGTGCGAGACGTACCACGGGGTGGTGCGCAACATCGACTACAAGACCATTCGCTACCCGGGTCACATGGACCTGATGAACTTCTTCTTCCACGAGTTGCTCATGCGTGAGCGTCGCGAGTTGGCGGGCGAGATCCTCACCCATGCCAAGCCGCCCGTCGACGACGACGTGGTGTACGTGCACGTGGCCAGCGAGGGCACCGTGCACGGCCAGCTGCGGCGCATGGAGTACGTGCGAGCGTTCCGCCCCATCGAGGTGGCCGGGCTGCGCCGCACGGCCATCGCCTGGACGACGGCCGGTTCGGTGGCGTCGGTGATCGAGCTCGTGCGTCAGGGCGCGCTGCCCGGGCGCGGCTTCATCAAGCAGGAGCACATCCCGCTCGCCCAGTTCCTGACCACCCCCACCGGCCGCCTCTTCTCCCGAACTTAAGTTCTGCGTGACGGCCGTCCGCCCGAACTCGAGTTCGCGCCAATCACGCAGAACTCAAGTTCTGCGCGACTGCCGTCCGCCCGAACTTAAGTTCTGCGTGACGGGGTCGGGTCAGCCGAACTCGACGCCTTGGGCCAGGGGGAGTGCGTTCGAGAAGTTGACGGTGTTGGTGGCCCGGCGCATGTAGCCCTTCCAGGCGTCGCTGCCGCTTTCGCGGCCGCCGCCGGTGGTCTTCTCGCCGCCGAACGCCCCGCCGATCTCGGCGCCGCTGGG
>CBHWEI010000449.1:0-1944 GCA_966112835.1 uncultured Acidimicrobiaceae bacterium | reverse complement strand
AGGCCGTGGTGCGCGCCGCGGCCGTCGTGAACACGACGTCGGCCACTGCCCGCCTCACCATCGTCCCCCCGCCTCCGCCGCCCGCCCCGCCCACGGCCTGACCCGCCGCGCCGGCCGCGTCGTGAATCGCACCCACGGGCGCGATTCACCCACAGATCTGTCGTGTTGCGCGCCCGTGTGTGCGGAATGCGACGTAGATGTCGCGATTCGCGCCAAACCGCCAGCGCGCCCGGACGGCCGGCGGGGCAGGGCCCGTCACGCTGAACTTAAGTTCGGGAGGAAGGACTCGCCGGGGTCAGCCGAGGCCGAGGGAGTCGGCGATGGTCTGCAGGTTGCGGTAGGCGCGGTCGGCGTCGGCGGGGCGGCTGCGGTCGGCGGCGGCCCGGCAGCGGCGCACGATGAACTCGAAGCTGGGCACCAGGTCGGGGTGGTCGGCGGTGATCTCGGGTTGCATGGCCGCCCACAGCTGCTCGATGAGCGTGGCGCTGGCGTCGTCGCCCTGGTTGGCGGCGACCTTCTCGGACAGGGCCTTCACCTCGGCCAGCATCACCGGCAGCAACTGGTCGACCGTGCCGGTGGGCAGCGTGGTGGTGACCGCCACCGTGGTGGTGGTGTTGGCGATGGTGCTGTCGTAGGTGGAGCTGCAGCCCGACACGGCGAGCAGGACGACGGTGGCGCCCACGAGGGCGAGGGGAGTGCGACGGTTCATGCCAGGACCAGGATGCGGGCGCTGGCGAACGAGCCGACCCCCACGTGACGGCCTTCGATCTCGATGGTGACAGTGCCGTCGGGCGACGCGGCCGTGAGCGTGCCCGTGTGACCGGGGAGGATGCTGCTCTCCTCCAGGAAGTCGAGCAGCCCGGGCGTGAACTCGAGCTCCTCGGGGATGCGCGAAACGGTGAACGACGAGCCGACCGAGATGTCGGCCAGCGGCACCATGAGGGGCGCGTCGTACGACGAGCCGGGGATGGGGTTGCCGTGCGGGCAGGTGGTGGGGTTGCCCAGCACGCGGTCCATGGCCTGCTCGACGGCGTCGCTCATGACGTGCTCCCACTTGCCGGCCTCGTGATGGGCGTCGGCCCACGACAGGCCGAGCAGGTCGGTGAGGAAGCGCTCGGCCAGGCGGTGGCGGCGCACCACTCGCTGGGCCAGTGCCTGGCCGGCGGTGGTGAGGCGGATGCGCTCGTCGGTGGTGATGAGGCCTTCGGCTTCGAGGCGCTTGATCATCTCACTGACGGCCGGGCGGCTGACCTGCAACCGTTCGGCGATGCGGGCCTGGATGACCGCGACGTCGTCCTCCTGCAGCTCGAAGATGCACTCGCAGTACTCCTCGAAGGCGGGGTGGTGTTCTCCGCTGGCAGGCATGCCGCAAGGCTACCGGTGAGCAGCCGAGGGGCACCGTCGCCCGTCGACCGCGTCGGGTCAGCGCCGACGCAGCCAGGTCTCGCCGTGGCGCAGGCGTCGCTCGAGCTGGTCGTTGGTGGCGCTGCCGACCGACGTGATGCCCGACAGGCGGTTCAGCTCGCCCTGCACCTTTGCGTGCCCCCAGCCGGTGAAGTCGACCAGGCGCTTGGCGATGTCGAAGTTCGCCTGGCGGAGCTCTTCCTTGCGCTCGGCGATGCTCTTCGAGCCGGGCAGCATGAAGCCGGCGTCGGTGGGTACCTCGGGCAGTTCGATGGCCAACTCGTCGAGTTCGGTGGATTCGGGCTCTGGAACGTCGGGCTCGTCGTCGAACAGCGTGAGCCCGTCCTCGGTGAACGCGTGCACGGTCATGCCGGTGGCGACCGAACCGATGACGCTGAACAACGACAGCTGCTCGGGCATCAGGTCGAGCTCGCGCTTGGCCTCGGCCTCGAGCTGTTCGGGAGTGAACTCGTCGTCGCGGTCGGCCGGTGGCTTCAGGACGTGACGGCGAGCTTCGGCGATCTGGAATGCGTGGGTGCG
>CBHWEI010000448.1:0-1958 GCA_966112835.1 uncultured Acidimicrobiaceae bacterium | reverse complement strand
CGCATGCGGTTCATGGGCGCCGACAAGTGGTGGAGCAACAAGTGGTTCGGCCAGCTGCTGAGCATGCTCGGCGGCTTCCCGGTCACCCGCGGCTCGGCCGACCGTGAGGCGTTGAAGCGGTGCATCTCGCTGCTCGAGGGTGGCGAGCCGCTGGTGCTGTTCCCGGAAGGTGAACGCAAGAGCGGGCCCATCGTGCAGCCACTGTTCGAGGGCGCCACCTACATCGCGTCGAAGACCAACGCGCCCATCATCCCGGTGGGCATCGGCGGGTCCGAGAAGGCCATGCCGAAGGGCGCCAAGTTCATCCACCCCAAGAAGCTGCACGTCATCATCGGCGAGCCGATCCGCGTGCCGGTGGCTGCCACGTCGAAGGAGCAGCGCGAAGCCATGCGCGAGGTCACCGGCCAGCTGCACACCGAGATGCAGCGCCTGTTCGACCTGGCGCAGACCCGCGCCGGCGCCTGAGCGACTCGGCCGGCGTCAGCCGGCGAACCAGTGCTGCAGGCCCTGAGCCAGCCAGATGGGGTCGCGCGTGCCGCACAGCTCGCGTGCCGAGTGCATGCTGAGCTGCGGGATGCCGACGTCGACGGTGGCGATGCCCAACCGCGTGGCCGTGAGCGGGCCGATGGTGCTGCCGCACGGCATGTTGTTGCGGCTGACGAACACCTGCCACGGCACGCCCGCCGCCTCGAACACGCGCTGCGCGAGGGCTGCGGTGTCCGGTGAGGTGGCGTAGCGCTGGTTGTGGTTGAGCTTGATGGCCGGGCCCTGGTTCACCAGCGGGCGGTGGCCTGCCTCGTGCCGCTCGGGGTAGTTGGGGTGCACGCTGTGGGCGTTGTCAGCGCTGATGCACGCGCTGGCGGCGAGCTGTGCCAGGTACTGGCTGCGGTCGGCGCCGGTGGCCAGGGCGAGGCGTTCGAGCACATGCTCGAGCAGCGGGCCCGACGCACCGGTGATGCTCCCGGAACCGACCTCCTCGTGGTCGAACAGGGCGATGACCGCGGTGGCGTCGGTGGGCGCCGACGCAGCCGTCAACGCAGCGGTTGCGGCCCAGCACGACAGCTGGTTGTCGAGCCGACCGGCGGCCAGCAGCGCGCCGTCGGGGCCGAGCACCGCGGCAGGGGTGCGGTCGAACAGGGACAGGTCCCACGCGGCCACATCGGCGCCGCGCACACCGGCTGCCTGGGCGATCCAGTCGCGGAACTCGCCGGCCACCGGCTGGCCCAGGCCCCAGACGGGGGAGAGATGCTGCTGCTTGTCCAGCTGCACGCCGCGCTCGTTCACTTCGCGGTCCAGGTGGATGGCCAACTGGGGAACGCGGGCGACGGCGTCGTGCACGGCCACCAGCCGGGTGGAGCCGTCGCGCAGCGTCAGCGTGCCGGCCACACCCAGGTCGCGGTCCAGCCACGAGTTCAACAGGGCGCCGCCGTACACCTCCACGCTCAGCTGCTTCCAGCCCACCGCGCCGGCGTCGGCGTTGGGCTTCACGCGCAGGCAGGGCGAGTCGGTGTGCGCACCCACCAGCCGTACCGGCGAGGTGGGGCCGGCGTCGCTGCCGCGGTGCCAGGCGACCACCGCCGCGCCGCGCTGCACATAGCCCTTGGCCGGTGCGTCGGTCCACGGCTCGTCCAGCTCGAGCGCCTGGAAGCCCGCTGCCTGCAACCGGCGCACGGCCGACTCGGCGGCGTGCCACGGCGACGGCGACGCGTCGAGGTAGTCGAGGAGGTCGGCGAGCGTGGTCACGAGTGCAGCCCCACGGGAAGCCCGGTGCCACGCAGGTGGGCGGTCTCGTTCATGGTGAGGATGCTCTTCACCCCGCCGCGCGACGCGGCCACACGATGGATGCTCGTGTAGTTGGGGTAGAAGAAGCCCGGCCCCACCGGCAGGCCCAGGATGTGCGTCAGGTAGGCGTTGATGGTGCCGCCGTGGCACGACACGGCGATGCGCTGCCCGGCGTG
>CBHWEI010000447.1:0-1993 GCA_966112835.1 uncultured Acidimicrobiaceae bacterium | reverse complement strand
ACGACGAGTTCGATGTCGGCACTGGGGGCGACGATGGCGGCGTTGTTGCCGCCCAACTCGAGGATGCTGCGGCCGAAGCGCCCGGCCACCACCGGGCCCACCTTGCGACCCATGGCCGTGCTGCCCGTGGCGCTGACGATGGGCACGCCCTCGTGCGCGACCAGCGCGGCGCCGGCTACTCCGTCGCCGAGCAGCACCTGGTTCAGGTGGGTGGGCACGTCCATGCCGGCCGCGGCCCGCTCGAACAGTGCGTGCGTGGCCAGCGCGGTGAGCGGCGTCAGCTCGCTGGGCTTCCAGATGACCGGGTTGCCGCACACCAGCGTGAGCGCGGCGTTCCAGCTCCACACGGCGACAGGGAAGTTGAACGCAGTGATGACCGCCGTGGGCCCCATGGGGTGCCACTGCTCCATCAGCCGGTGGCCGGGCCGCTCGCTGGCGATGGTGAGGCCGTGCAGTTGGCGGGACAGGCCGACGGCGAAGTCGCAGATGTCGATCATCTCCTGCACTTCGCCGAGCGCCTCGCTCTCGATCTTGCCGGCCTCGAGCTGCACCAGCCGGGCCAGGTCGGCCTTGTGCAGGCGCAGTTGCTCGCCCAGCCGGCGGACCAGTTCGCCGCGCAGCGGGGCGGGCGTGGTGCGCCACACCCGGTATGCGTCGGCGGCCCGCTGGACCGCGGTGTCGACGTCGGCCGTGGCCGCCACCGAGCCGAGCGCCGCGCCGGTGATGGGGCTGCGCGCCCCGTGCGGTCCGTCGCCCAGGGGCGCGGCTCCGCAGGCGGAGAGGGCCTCGTTGGCGATGGCGGTGAGATCGGCGGCGGTCGGAAAACTCATGCCCTCATGCTGCCACGCTGCACGGCGAGTCCGTTCGTTGCCGAGGTGCAGTCGGTATCGTCGGCAACGGTGTCAGTCGCGGACGCGGTCACGAATCAGAACCGGCGCTCCCTGGGCAGCGACTTCCGTTCCGTGTGGCTGTCGGTGGTGGTGTCCAGCACGGGCGACGGCATGTTCATCACCGCGCTGCCCCTGCTGGCGGCCACGCTGACGCTCGACCCCGTGCTCATCGCCGGCATCACCATCGCCCAACGACTGCCCTGGCTGGTGCTGTCGATGTTCACCGGCGCCATCGCCGACCGCATGGACCGGCGCCGGCTGATGATTGGCGCCGACGTGGCTCGCTTCGTCGTCGTCGGCGTGCTGGGCGCGGCCGTGGTGGCCGACGTGGCCAACATCTGGATGCTCTACGCGTGCGCGTTCCTGCTGGGCGTGGGCGAGACCCTGCACGTGAACGCGGCCCAGGCGCTGGTGCCCGCCATCGTCGCCCCCGGCGACCTGCTGCAGGCGAACGCCCGGTTCGGCAGCGCGCAGATCGCGAGCGCGCAGTTCATCGGCCCGCCGCTGGGCGTGATGGCGTTCAACGCCGCGGCATCGTTGCCGTTCCTTGGCGACGCCGTCACGTTCGCCGGCTCGGCCGTGCTGGTGCGGTCGCTGCCCGACGAGCACGCCATGGCGCCGCCCACGTCGCGCATCCGCGACGACATCGTCGAGGGCCTGCGGTTCATGTGGCAGAACCTGGCCATCCGCCGCATCACGGTCATCCTCGCGGCCATCAACTTCTTCTACTTCGCGGCCACGTCGCTGCTGGTGCTCTACAACAAGCAACAGCTGCACGGCGGCGACGTGGTGTACACGGCCATGTTCGTGGGCGCCGCGACCGGCACGGTGATCACCCGGTTCTTCGTGTCGCGGGTGACCGAGTGCTTCGGCACCGTGCGCACCATGGCGATGGCCGTGTGGCTGTGGGCATCGTCCATCGCCGGGCTGGCGATCACCAGCGTGCCGTGGGTGGCCGTCGGCATGTACTTCCTGCTCGGCACCGGCACCGGTCTGTGGTGGGCGGTGAACACGACGGCGCGCCAGCGCATCACGCCGCCGCGGTTGCTCGGCCGGCAGAACGCCGCGTACCGAACCGTCAGTTGGGGCGTGGTGCCGTTCGG
>CBHWEI010000446.1:0-2005 GCA_966112835.1 uncultured Acidimicrobiaceae bacterium | reverse complement strand
CATGCGATGTGCGCCGGCAGTTCCCACATCGATCATGCGGACATGCTCCGCGCGGGAGCGACAGCGGGTGTGTTGGGGCATCGGGTGATGGCCCCGTCGACGATCGGGACGTTCCTGAGGTCGTTCACGTTCGGGCACTGCCGGCAGATGGAAGCGATGAACGGTCACGCACTCGAACGCGCCTGGGCAGCCGGTGTCGGGCCGGGAGCCGAGCCGTTGGTGATCGACATCGATTCCACGATCTGCGAAGTCGCCGGCAACACCAAGCAGGGTGCGGGGTTCGGCTACACCCACGTCCTCGGCTACCACCCGATCCTCGCCACGAGCGCTGACACCGGCGAGGTGCTGCACGCGAGGATGCGGAAAGGATCTGCGAACACCCAGCGCGGCACGGGCCGCTTCCTCGACGAACTCGTCGCTCGCGTCCGCCGTGCCGGCGCGACTGGGCCGTTGACAGTCAGAGTCGATTCCGGGTTCTGGTCGAACAACACCATCGTCGCGCTGCGGCGGCTGAACGTGCGCTACACGATGGCCGTGCGGTGCGGCACGAAAGGCATCGCTGACGCCATCTCCGCGATCGACGAGAGCGCGTGGACCGAGATCGACTACACCCCCGACGGCCAGGCCCAAGTCGCTGACTGCCACTACACGACCGGCACCGGCAAACACGCCATCACACGACGACTCGTCGTGCGACGCACCCGGCTCACCGGCCACGCGCAGCAACGACTCTGGCCCGACTGGCGTCACCACGCGTTCCTCACCGACCTCGACGGCACCGCCGTCGACGTCGACAAGTTCCACCGCCATCACGCCGTCGTCGAACTCGCGATCCGCGATCTCAAAGAGGGCTCCGGGCTCGAGCACGTCCCGTCCGGGAACTTCCACGCCAACAGCGTCTGGCTGCAATGCGCGGTCCTCGCGCACAACCTGATCCGCTGGACCGCGACCCTTGGCAAGGTCCGTGTCGACAACCAGTTGATCGTTGCCCGCACGATCCGCACCCGGCTCCTCACGATCCCCGGCCGGCTCGTCAACCACGCCGGCCGACCCACCTTGCGACTCCCGACCAGCTGGCCGTGGGCGAAGCAGTTCACCACCGCGCTCGACACGCTCCGAGCGCTGCCACCTGCGACCGGCTGAACACCGCAACGCGGTCAGGCGTGCCGCACACCACGACCAGCGCTGACAACTCTCACCGCATGACCGCCAGCTTCACCGCGCCCCGAACAGCAACGAACGCAACCTCGGCTACGCCGAGCTTGCCGGACACCGCTCAGACCAGAGCCCCAAGGGCCCAATCGGTGGATCGAGGCTCAATGCGAGGTTTGCGCCAGGGCGGCTGGAGAGCGCAGCGAACGGGAACCCTGAGACCAGGATCGCGCCAGGGGTCATCTGTGATCGCGACTCTGATGGACTCATCGACGTGGTGGCTGCGGCGGAGCGCGAGTTGCGCGAGGAACTTGGGCCGATTCCGCTGTCATCTCGGCCGAGAGTCGCCGCTCTCATTGTGCTCACCAGCACAGAGGAGGTCGCTACGCCCGCACTGATTCTCGAAGCGGTGACGCCGCTCACCTTTGATCAGCTGAGAGTGCAGTTTCAGCAGGCCGATCCGACGGAGGGTTACCACGAAAGCAGCGGGCAGCTTGTTGGCCTGTCCTCTCGAGCGGACTCTGTAGGGCAGAGCTTCCGATACATCCTGGAGGAAACGTCGCTGCGTCCGCTCACACGCGTCGCAACGTTGTTGGCGCTCACTGCGAGATTGCCAGACCCTCGGGTCAACTCGCTGCCGACAGCCGCGGGAAGCGACACGATCAGGACGATCCATCGGTGATCTGTATGCAGGGACGCTGTGCTCAGCCAGGCGTGACGCCCGCAGCCTGAGCGAGGGCGGGGAGCCCGATCAGCCGCAGTGAGCACACGGCCCGGCTCGCTCCCACGTAGAGCAGCACCGGGTCAGGCTCGCTCGACATGTCCACCAGGATGATGGCGGTCCGCTCGAGGC
>CBHWEI010000445.1:0-2052 GCA_966112835.1 uncultured Acidimicrobiaceae bacterium | reverse complement strand
GGCGCTGGTGGATGCCAGCCCGGCCGGTTGGGCCGACGCGCTGTGCGCCGTCCCTGCCGATGGCACGCAGGCAGCGGCCGGCATCGGTGCCATGTGCGCCGGCTGGGCCGACCCGACCACCAACGTCGAGCACCTCGATGCGTTCGCAGCATTCGACGAGCTGGCCGCGATCGCAAGCCTGGGCAACCTGCCGGTGGAGGTGCTCACCGCGGCCGAGCGCACCCTGCCCGCCGACATCGCCCCCGCCGAGCGCGAGCGCCTGAACCGCACGTGGAACGCCGGCCAGCGGCACTGGGTGCAGCTGAGCAGTGCGGCGCAGCTGACCACGGTGGACGACACGGGCCACCACATCGAAATCGACCAGCCGCAGGTGGTGGTCGACGCCGTCGAGCGCCTGCTGCCCTGACCCGCCCAACCCCTCTCAACAACAACAAGCAACACCACACCAACCAACCCCGATTGAAGGAGAACATCACATGCACGGACACGGAAGTTCCTCGGGCCACGACGGCCCCACACTGGTGGTCGCACCCGACGTCCACCGCCGCCGCTGGGCGATCTTGGGAGTGCTGAGCCTCAGCCTGCTGATCACCGCCCTGGACCACACGATCATGAACGTCGCCCTGCCGAAGATGGTGGTCGACCTGGGTGCGAGCACCAGCCAGATGCAGTGGATCGTCGATTCGTACACGGTCGTGTTCGCCGGCCTGCTGTTGGCGTTCGGTGCGCTGGGCGACCGGTTCGGTCGCAAGGGTGCGCTGCAGGCGGGCCTCGCAGCGTTCCTCGGTGGCTCGCTGCTGGCGGCCATGTCGAGCAGCGCGACCGGCATCATCGTGGCTCGTGCGGTCATGGGCATGGGCGGCGCGCTCATCATGCCGGCCACCCTGTCCATCCTGACCAACGCGTTCGGTGATCCGAAGGAGCGGGCGAAGGCCATCGGTGCCTGGGCCGGCGTGTCGGGCATCGGCGTGGCCCTTGGTCCCATCGCCGGTGGCTACCTGCTCGAGCACTTCAGCTGGAGCTCGGTGTTCTGGCTGAACGTGCCCGTGGTGATCGTCGCCCTGGTCGTCGGCCAGCACATCCTCCCCCGCTCGAAGGCCGAGGACGGTCGTCGCCTCGACCCGGTCGGTGCGGTCATGTCCATCGTCGCCCTCACCGCGGTGGTGTATTCGATCATCGAGGCCCCGCAGCACGGTTGGGGCAGCAGCTGGACCATCAGCCGGGTGGCGCTCGCGCTGACGCTGGTCGCCGTGTTCATCGTGTGGGAGATGCGTCACCCGAACCCGATGCTCGAGATGCGGTTCTTCACCAACCCGCGGTTCTCGGCGGCGTCGCTGAGCATCACGTTCGCCTTCTTCGCCATGGCCGGCGCCATCTTCATGGTGACGCAGTACCTGCAGTTCGTGCTGGCGTACAGCCCACTGCGGGCGGGCATGGGCATCCTGCCCGTGGCGGCGGCCATCGCCATCGCCGGCCCGGCCAGTGCGCACGTCAGCCAGCACCTGGGCAGCCGCACCACCATCGTCACCGGCCTCACGCTGGTGGCCGGCGGTCTGGTGGTGCAGGCCATCTTCACCGGCTCGGGCTACCTGCCCGTGGCCATCGGCCAGTCGTTGTTCGGTCTGGGCCTGGGCCTGGCCATGGCCCCGGCGACCGATTCGATCATGGGCTCGTTGCCGCCCGACCGTGCCGGTGTCGGCTCGGCTGTGAACGACACGACCCGCGAGGTGGGCTCGGCCCTGGGCGTGGCCGTCATCGGCTCCGTCGCCGGCAGCATCTACGCCGACCACGTGAGCAGCCGAGTGGATGGCCTCTCGCTGCCCCCCGCCGTGGCTGCTGCCGTGAAGGACAACGTCGGCGCCGCCATGCACGCCGCCTCGACCATTGAGCCGACCGTGGCGGGCGAGCTGATTCAGAACGCACGAGACGTTTTCGTCGAAGCCCTGCATGCCGGCATGTGGATTGGCGCCGGTGTGGCGCTCATCGGTGCCGCCATCGCCCTCACCAAGCTGCCCGGCCGTTCGGGCAATGCGGGCCACGGCCATGGTTCGC
>CBHWEI010000444.1:0-2060 GCA_966112835.1 uncultured Acidimicrobiaceae bacterium | reverse complement strand
GCGAAGAACGCGATCGCGACGAATGCCAGGGCGACCGCGGCGGCGGGTGGGCGCTGCGCGCGGTCGCGTCGGGTCACGGCGCTCCGAAGCCGTACTTCTGGAGGATGCTCTGCCCGTCCGCCGACAGCACGAAGGCCTTGAACGCGTTCGCCAGTTCGGCGTTGGCGGCGTCCTTGGTGACGGCGATGGGGTACGTGGCCTTCACGTTGATGTCGGCGGGGATGTCGACCCCATCGGCCTTGTCGGCGGCGGCGAGCACGTCCGTACGGTAGACGACGCCGGCGTCCGCTTCACCGAGCGTCACCTTCGTGACGATGCCCTTCACGTTCTCCTCCAGCGACACGGGGGTCACCTTCACGCCGGCGGCGTCGAACACCTGCTGGGTGTAGTTGCCGATCGGCACGTCGGGCGAGCAGGCGACCACGAGCAGGTCGGGGTTGGCCAGATCGGCCACACCGGTGACGCCCTTCGGGTTCCCCTTGCCCACGATGATCTGCAGTTCGTTGGTGGCGAAGGTCTGCGGGTCGGCTGCGACGCCGGCACCGGCCACCAGCTTGTCCATGTTCTTGGTGTCGGCCGAGGCGAACACGTCGGTCGGCGCACCCTCATTGATGCCCTTCACGACGTCGCTCGACGAGCCGAAGTTGAACGTGACGGTGGTGCCGGGATTGGCCGCCATGAACGCATCACCGAGCTCGGTGAACGACGCGGTCAGTGAGGCGGCCGCCCCCACCGTGATCGAGCCGGTAAGGGTCGGCCCTGCCGTGGTCTCGGGCGCCGAGCTGGGGGCTGCAGTGCTCGAGGCCGCGGTGGTCTCGGTGGGGGCGGCGGTCGTGGCGCCCGACGAGTCGGACGAGCCGCAGCCGGCGGTGAACAGCGCGGCAGCGGCGAGAGCGAGGAAGGAACGGCGTCGGAGCGTCATGGTGCGGCACCATAGTCACAACTTGACTATCGATGCAATGCGTGAGCTGGCCACCCCATTCCCGCTGCTCCTCGACGCTCGGGAAGAAATCTCGGCGACCCGCTTGACTTTGCCGTCTTGTCGAACTAGTGTTCGTTCCGTCTTCCCCGACGTATTGATGCCTTCGGGCGTCGTCAACCGACCGATTCATCCCCCTGCCACCGCCTTTTGGTGTGGGTTCGGGCGAGTCCGTGATGCGAAGGGAGGGCCCGCGTGGCCGCACACATTGCCGCCATCGACGACACGATCGTCGATCACGCGCTGCCCCACCGGCTGGTCGAGGGCGTCCTGTCGTCGCCGACCCTCGACTCGGCACACGACGCCGTCGACCGGTTGATCGCCTGGGCCGAAGCGCAACGGTTACGAATCGTCTCGGCGTTGCGTGACGCCGGTCGGTCGCCACTCGAACTGATCGACGACCAGACCGTGCACACCACGGTGGCCGGCGTCGCTCGGGCGGAGCGGCGTGCGGACATCGCTGCCCGTTTCCCCACCTTCGCCCTGGCACTGGCTTCGGGCGACGTGTCCATCGCACATCTCGACCGGCTCGGTGACGCGCTGCGACGGCTGCTTCCCCACGAGATCGACCTGCTCGCGGCCGACCACGCCCGGCTCCTCACGGTCGCCACCGCCGGCTCTGCCGGCCGGTTCGGACGGTTCCTCACGCGTGAGGTCACCCGCTTCGAACAACTCCGGCCGGCGCCAACCGACGACACGGCCGATGACCAGTCGCCCACCGACCCGGCCGAGGCCCGGTTCGCGGCACAGCAGGCCGGCATCCGGCTCACGTCACAACTGGACCGTGACACCGGGATGACCATCTGGCGCTGGGCACTCGACCCGCTCCGCTCACTCTCGCTCGAACGACGCATCGCTTCGCGGGTCGAAGCGCTCCACCACGGGCCACCCATCCCGGGCTGCCCCACCGACCCGTTCGAACGGCAAGCGTTCCTCCGGGCGCTGGCCCTTCTGCAGCTCGTCGACGAGGACACCGCTTCGGGTTCCTCGGGGGCAGAGATCATCGTCGTCGTCGACCACACCTCCCCCGACGGCACACCTGACGTCGATTGGGGACGTCCTGTCGACATCCCGCAGCGTG
>CBHWEI010000443.1:0-2061 GCA_966112835.1 uncultured Acidimicrobiaceae bacterium | reverse complement strand
CGACGGCCAGTCAGAGCTGCATCGTGCGTTTCTGGAAAGGTGAGGACGCGGCCCGCCTGCTGCCGCCGACGAAGGGGGAACCAACATGACCAGTGCTCTGCCCAAGCGCCCGGGGATGACCGTGCCGCTGCCCGGCCCGCTGCACAGCCATCGCGAGAAGCTCGGCGAGCTGGCCGACATGGGGTACACCGACATCTGGTCGGCCGAGAGCGACGGCGCCGACGGCTTCACCCCGCTGGCCATGGCCGCGGCGTGGGAGCCGCGCCTGCGCCTGGGCACGGCCATCATCCCCGCCTACACCCGGTCGCCGGCGTGCTTCGCCCAGAGCGTGGCCAGCCTGGCCGACGCCGCGCCCGGCCGGTTCGCCATCGGCATCGGCAGCAGCAGCAACGTCATCGTCGAGCGGTGGAACGGCGTGCCGTTCGTCGAGCCGTACAAGAAGGTGCGCGACGTGGTGCGCTTCCTGCGCGACGCGTTGAGCGGCGAGAAGGTCGCCAAGCAGTACGACACGTTCGAGGTGAACGGCTTCAAGCTGGGCGTGAGGCCCGAGCAGACCCCGCCGATCCTGGTGGCCGCCCTGCGTGAGGGCATGCTGCGGCTGGCCGCCCGCGAGGGCGACGGGGCCATCATCAACTGGCTGTCGCCCGACGACGTGCGCAAGGTGGTGGGCGTGGTGAACGACGCCGCCGGTGGCGAGCCGAAGGAGATCGTCGCCCGCATCTTCTGCTGCCCCAGCGAGAACGCCGAGGCCGTGCGTGCCGGCGCCAAATTCGCCATCGCTGCGTACCTGAACGTGCCGGTGTACGCGCAGTTCCACGACTGGCTGGGCCGCGGCGAGCAATTGCAGCCCATGTGGGACGCCTGGAAGGCCGGCGACCGCAAGGCCGCCCTGGCCGCCATTCCCGACTCGCTGGTGGACGAGCTGGTGGTGCACGGATCGCCCGAGCAGTGCCGGGCCACCATCGACCGCTACTTCGAGAACGGCGTCACCACCACCAGCCTGGCCATCCTGCCGCTGGACCCCGACCTGAAGCACTGGGACGCCGTCCGCAGCCTCGCCCCGACCGCCGGCTGACCGAACTTCACACGGCGACGATGTCGACCAGACCGTCGAGCCCGGTGAAGTCCTCGGGGTTGCGCGTGTAGAGCGGAAGCGAGTGAGCACACGCGGTCGCGGCGATCAGCAGGTCGACGGCGCGCGCGCCTCGAGCCTTCCGCCCCGCCGCTGCGACAGCCGCATACACCCGCCCGTACGCGCGTGCAGCTGCGGCGTCGAAGGGCAAGGGCTCGAAGGCGGCCTCCACTCGCTGCACTTTGTCTTGCCGATCCGCTCGCAGCTTGGGATCTGAGGTCGCGTGGGGGCCAGCTGCGAGTTCCGCCAAGGTGACGGCGCAGATGGCGGACTCGAGGGGAAGCGCCGTCACCGGCAGTCGTTCGAGGTCGATCACGACGGACGTGTCGAGGAGCCCTTGGGCGCGTCGCCCGTCAGACACGGGGTTCAATGCCCTGCGAGGCGACGGCATCGAGATCGTCTCGGAGGCTGCGCAGGTCGACAGCCGGTGCGTCGCGGAAGAGGGCGACGAGGGCATCTGCCTGGACGAAGCGGTGACGTCGCATCGGCGTGAGTTCGGCCACTGGTGCGCCGTTGCGCGTGACGATGAATGTCTCACCCTGATCGACGCGGCGGAGGATCTCGCCGCTGTCGTTGCGGAGTTCGCGCTGAGAGATGGAACGGGTCACGGGGGAGAGCGTAGCACGCTGTGCTACGCCCTCGCTTGAAGGTGTCTCGAGAGCGCTCATGCCGCCTTCGTGGCGGTGGTTTCCTGGCGGGCTGCGGCGCGGGCGGCCAGCTGGGCCTTGATGGCGGCGACGTGGGCGAGCCCGCGCTCGCGGGTGCGCTGGTCGAGCCGGAACTGCACGGGAGTGGGGAGCTCGCCGACCAGCACCAGCTGCTCGGGGCCGTGGTTGGAGGGGGTGGAGTTGCTCATGTCCGCATCGTGCACGAGGGGTGTGACAGAGATACCTGGACCCGGTGTCGTCCCAGCTCAGGGACGTGCCGGT
>CBHWEI010000442.1:0-2068 GCA_966112835.1 uncultured Acidimicrobiaceae bacterium | reverse complement strand
CCTCGTAGCCCTCGTACTGGAAGTGGTGCTCGGTGGTCCAGAAGCTGTCGTAGCCGAGCTTGTCGGCCTCGACCGCGGCATCGATGTAGCTCATCGTCGCGTCCCAGCACGCCTGGTTGTCGTACCGACGATCCATGGGGTTGGGGAGACCGGCACCGGCATCGGACATCTCGACGCCACCGAAGAAGAACGCTCCGACCTTCATGTGCACCCTTTCTGCAAGTGAATGCAGCGACCGTACCACGATATTGATGACGTCAATATGAACGGAGCGTGCGGTCAGCGGGCAGCGGTGCGCGGGCGCTGCGTGACCGCACCCAGCACGGCCAGCACGGGCACCACCAGGAGCGCCCAACGCAGGCCCACCTGGTCGGCCAGCACGCCCAGGGCCAGCGGGCCCAGCGTGACGGCCGCACCCGAGGCCAGTGCGCAGAACGCGCCCATGCTCACCGAGTCGAGCTTGTGGCCGGCACGGCCGTAGAACTTGTCGACCGTCAGCGGGTACAGCGGGCCGCCGCCGAAGCCGACGATGGTGAGCCCGACCACCTTCAGCGGCAGGCCCGGCGCGAACGCCATGACGAGCGCTCCGAAGCCGATGGTGAGGAAGCTGAGCATGATGGTGGCGTCGCCGAAGCGGGCCAGCAGCCGCGGCAGGATGAGCCGCACCACGAACATCATGATGCCGAACACGCTCGCGACGACCGCCGCGAGGCCCGACGACGCCTTGCCCACCTCGTGCAGGTAGGTGACCGCCCAGATGCCCACGGTGAACTCGGTGAGCACCGCGTTCACGATGTGCAGCCACGGAGTGCGCACCTCGGGGTCGGCGAACGGCTTCAGCGAGAAGTCGGCCTGGCGATCGCCCTCGGGCACGTCGACCGGCCAGGCGACGAACGCCAGCGCGGCGGCGAACAGGGCGGTGATGGCCAGGTAGGGGCCGCGCCAGCTGAGGCCGGCGGCCAACGCCCCGCCGATGACGAAGCTGAACAGCAGGCCGGCCAGGCCGGGCGCGCCGTTCACGGCGGCGAACGCGGTGGCGCGGTGCTCGCCGTGATGGTCGCTGATGAGGCCTGGCATGACCATCACCAGCATCGCTCCACCCAGACCCGACAGGACCGTGCCGAACAGGGTGACGGGCCACGCCGGGCCAAGGCACAGCAGCACGACGCCGGCGAGCATGGCGATGGTGGCGTACTGCAGGGTGGTGCGCCGGCCCAGACGGTCGACCACGCGCACGCCCCACACGCCGGCCACCAGCAGGCCGATGCCGAACGTGCTGCCGTGCAGTGCGGCGACCACGCCGCTGAGCCCGAACTGCTCGCGCAGTTCGCCCAGCACGACGCCGACGCTGAGCGCGGCGACGAGCATGCAGTAACCCAGCGCCGACGCGTAGGTGAGACGATCCCACCGGAACCTGGTCGGGGTCGCGGTCGTCGTAGTCACCGAACCAGTTGTACCAAGATTCGGGCTCGAACCCAGGCACATTTGGTGTCGTTTCGGGAAAGGATTCCGGCTCACCCGGACATGGACCTCACATGATCGACCGTCGACTCCGGTACGAGGCCGTGTTCCGCGAGGTGTACGAGCCGCTGCAGCGCTACGCGCGGCGCCGCACCGACGCCGCGACCGCCGACGACGTGGTGGCCGACGCCCTGCTCGTGGTGTGGCGCCGCCTCGACGACGTACCCGACGAATCGGCCCTGGCCTGGTGCTACGGCGTCGCCCGGCGCTGCCTGGCCAACCGGCGCCGGGGCGAGGTGCGCCAGGTGAACGTGGTGAACCGGTTGCTGGGCGAGCGACACGACGAGGCCCCCGCGGCGGACCCGGTGTTGGAGGCGGCGCTCGACGAGCTCGACCCCGACGACCGCGAGATCGTGCGCCTGTGGGCGTGGGAGCAACTGCAGCCTCGCGAGATCGCCGTGGTGCTCGGCATCTCGGCCAACGCGGCGTCCATCCGGGTGCACCGTGCCAAGGGTCGCCTGGCCGATGCCGTGGCCCGAAAGAACCGTGACACTGCCGGACACATGTCGGTTGGAAGCACCCCGCTCGGATCGAAGGGAGATCAGCG
>CBHWEI010000441.1:0-2087 GCA_966112835.1 uncultured Acidimicrobiaceae bacterium | reverse complement strand
GGGCCGCCGCGGCCGGTGCCGGTGGGGTCGCCACCCTGGCAGACGAAGCCGTTGATGATGCGGTGGAAGATGACGCCGTCGTAGTAGTGGTAGCCGGCGAGGAACACGAAGTTGTTCACGGTGATGGGGGCGTTCACCGCGTCGAGCGCGATGACGAGGTCGCCCATGCTGGTGGACATGGTGGCCGTGTACCGCTTCGACGTGTCGATGCCGAACTCGGGCGTGTCGTTGAACTGCTGGGTCTTCGGTGCGGAGCCGTCGAGGGCGGGGAAGGGGTAAGCCATGCCCGGCAGGCTACCCGCCGGGCTTCTGGGCGCGATTCCTCCCAAATCGGCTTCCGGATGCGATTCTTCCCAAATCGCCTTCTGGTTGCGTTGGCTCCCGGAATCCGGGAATCAGCGCAACCAGAACCCCAACTGGGAGGAATCGCAACCAGAAACCAGCGGGAACCCCGAGGGGGTCAGTTGCGGGAGTTGTAGTCGGCGATGAGGGCGTCGGACTGCTTGGCCGCGTCGTCGAGGGCCGTCTTGGGGTCGGTGCCGCCGAACACGGAGGCCACGGCGTTGGCCAACACGGTGCGGATCTCGCGCAGCGGGCCCACGACCGGGCCGGCCGAGGTGGGCACGTCGGGCGTGTCGAGCAGCTGCTGGTAGGCGACGTTGAAGCGAGGGTCGTTCGCGACCGTGGTCTTGTACGGCTCGAGGTCGAGCGCGTCGGTGCGGTTCGGCACGTAGCCCGTGGCGGCGGCCCACTCGCTCTGCTGCTGCGCGGCCACCAAGTAGGTGAGGAAGTCCCACGCCGCGGCGGTGCGCACGTCGTCACCCGAGTCGACCACCCACAGCGCAGCGCCGCCGATGAGCATGCCGGGCCTGCCATCGGGGCCGGGCATGGGGCCGACGCCGACGTCCTTCGCGTCGATGTTCGGGAACTGGCCGGTGCCCAGCACCTGCAGCACCGGGCCGAGCGAGGCCGACGTGTTGATGGTCATGGCCGCCGGTTCCTTCTGGTCGGCCATCTTCAGCAGGTTGTCGTAGCCGCTGGCGCTGTTGTCGCCCACGTTCACGGCCAGGCCGTCGTTCAACATGCCCTGAAGGAAGGTCAGCAGGTCGACGCCGGTCTGGTTGTTGTAGAGCACCTTCGTGGCGCGCTGGGTGCGGCCGTTGTCGCCGTCGACGTAGAACTCCTGCGCCTTGGCGAACCATTGCTCGACGTACCAGCCGCCGCCCGAGTCGAAGCCCGACTCGAGCGCGATGCCGTACTTCGACGCACCGGAGTCGACGATCTTCTGGCTGAACTCGCGCAGCTCGTCGAGCGACGCCGGCGGCTTGTTCGGGTCCAGGCCGGCGGCCTCGAACGCGCGCTTGTTGTAGAAGAGCACCGGGTTGGAGATGTTGAACGGCATCGCCCACTGCACGCCACTGGTGGCGTACGCGGCCAGCGCGGTGGGCAGGAACTTCGACGTGTCGAACCCGCTGGACTCGATGCACTTGCCGACGGGCACGCTGCTGGCCGTGTCGACCATGGCCTGCACCTGGTACTCGGGCAGCTGCACCAGGTCCGGGCGCGAGTCGGCGTTGGCGGCGTAGTAGTTGTCGGCCGTCTCTTCGTAGCTGCCCTGGACCAGCTTCACCTTCACCTTGTCCTGGCTGGCGTTGTAGGCGTCGGTGAGCTT
The DNA here is from genome assembly GCA_966112835.1 of uncultured Acidimicrobiaceae bacterium. Lineage (GTDB taxonomy): Bacteria > Actinomycetota > Acidimicrobiia > Acidimicrobiales > Ilumatobacteraceae > UBA668. Next base: position 415 of record CBHWEI010000441.1, on the reverse strand, counting down.
GGTGAGCTCTTCGCCGAGCGGGCCGCTCATGCCGTGCCAGAAGTCGATCTCGACCGTGCCGGTGGCCGAGGCGAGCGCGTCGGTGGGGCAGTCGGGCAGCGAGTCGGGCGGGACCGTGGTGGTGCCCGCCACCGAGTCGGTGGTGTCGGTGCCGCCGGTGCTGGAACCGGTGTTGGCGGCGGTGGTGTTGCTGCCCGAGTCGGTGATGCTGCCGCCACCACTGCAGGCGGCGACCAGACCGAGTGAGGCCACCACGAAGGCGGCGCGGAACGAACGGGTGCGCATCAGCCCTTCACCGCCCCTGCGGTGAGACCGCGGACCAGTTGGCGCTGGAAGAGCACCAGCATGATGAAGATGGGGAGCGCCGCCACGACGAGACCTCCGGTCACGAGATTGATCTTGCTGATGTCGTTGT
>CBHWEI010000440.1:0-2091 GCA_966112835.1 uncultured Acidimicrobiaceae bacterium | reverse complement strand
CGATCTTCATGAAGTCGGTGACGGCGACGATGGGACCCTGGGCATCACCGAGCACGTCGGCGACCACCGGCGTGCGAGGTGCCTGGTCGGGGTGCAGACGGTTCCACCGCTCCACCTCGAGTGCGTCGTCGCGCAGTGCTTTGTACGACGTCGCGGACCACAGCTCGACACCGATGCCGTGCTGCTCGAGCAACTCCTGTGCTGCGGCGCGTGCTGCGCTGTTGGCCGAGCCGCTGAAGAGCACCGTCGCCCGGCGCTCGGTGCCCTCGGGCGCCGCCTGCCAGCGATACAGGCCGCGGACGATGTGCGCCGGGTCGAGGCCCTCGGGGATGGCCGGCATGGGGTAGTTCTCGTTGTACAGGGTGACGTAGTAGAAGACGTCGGGGTCGGTGCTGTCGGGCGAGTACATGCGGTGGATGCCCGCCTGCACGATGGCCCCCACCTCGTACGCGAACGCCGGGTCGTACGCCTGCACCGGGGGCACGGTGCTGGCGAGCACCAGCGAGTGGCCGTCCTGGTGCTGCAGGCCTTCACCGAGCAGCGTGGTGCGGCCGGCGGTGGCACCCATGAGGAAGCCGCGCACTCGTGCGTCGGCCGCCTGCCAGATGAGGTCGCCCACGCGCTGGAAGCCGAACATGGAGTAGAAGGTGTAGAAGGGGATGGTGGGCACGCCACGAGTGGCGTACGCGGTGCCGGCGGCGATGAAGCTGGCCATGGAGCCCGCCTCGGTGATGCCCTCTTCCAGGATCTGGCCCTTCGCCGACTCGGCGTACGACAGCAACAGGTCGTGGTCGACCGGCGAGTACTTCTGGCCCTGCGACGCGTAGATCTTCAGGGCGGGGAACAGTGAGTCCATGCCGAACGTGCGGCCTTCGTCGGGGATGATCGGCACCACGTGCTGGCCGATGTGCTCGTCGCGCGCCAGGTTGCGCAGCAGCCGGGTGAAGCCCATGGTGGTGCTGACCGCTTGCTCGCCCGAGCCCTTGCGCAGCTCCTCGAACGTGCTGTCGGTGGGCAGGCCGAACGGCCGCCGCGGGCGAACGATGCGCTTGGGGATGGACCCACCCAGCGCACGGCGGCGCTCCATCATGTACTGGTACTCGATGGAGTCCTCGGGCGGGCGGTAGTACGGGATGTGGTCGCCGTCGAGCGCCTCGTCGGGGATCTCTTCGTTCAGGTGCAGACGGTCGCGCAGGTCGCGGATCTGCTCGGTGGTCATCTTCTTGATCTGGTGCGTGGCGTTGCGGCTCTCGAGGCCGGGGCCGAGCGTCCACCCCTTCACGGTGTGGGCCAGGATGACCGTCGGGGCGCCCGAGCCGAGGTTCTCGGTGGCCGCCTTGTACGCGGCGTACAGCTTGCGGTAGTCGTGGCCGCCGCGGGGCAGGTTCACCAGGTCGGGGTCGCTGAGATGGGCGACCATCTGGCGCAGACGCGGGTCGGGGCCGAAGAAGTTGTCGCGGATGTAGTCGCCCTTCTCCACCGCGTACCGCTGGAACTCACCGTCGACGGTGGTGCCCATCTTGTTGAGCAGCACGCCGTCCTTGTCCTTGGCGAGCAGTTCGTCCCACTTCGAGCCCCAGATGACCTTGATGACGTTCCAGCCGGCGCCGCGGAACACTGCCTCGAGCTCCTGGATGATCTTGCCGTTGCCGCGCACCGGGCCGTCGAGGCGCTGCAGGTTGCAGTTCACGACGAAGATGAGGTTGTCGAGCTTCTCGCGGCTGGCCAGCGACAGGGCGCCCAGGGTCTCGGGCTCGTCGCACTCGCCGTCGCCCAGGAATGCCCAGACGCGGCTCTGGCTGGTGTCGTCGAGCTCGCGGTTCAGCAGGTAGCGGTTGAACCGCGCGTGGTACAGCGCCGTGAGCGGGCCGAGGCCCATGCTCACCGTGGGGAACTCCCAGAAGTTGGGCATGAGGCGCGGGTGCGGATAGCTGGACAGGCCCTGGCCGTTGCGGCCGATCTCGCGACGGAAGTGGTCGAGGTCGGTCTCCTCCAGGCGGCGCTCGAGGAACGCTCGGGCGTACACACCGGGGGCCGCGTGGCCCTGGTAGTAGACGTGGTCGCCGGCGTTGCCGTCGTCCTTGCCGCGGA
>CBHWEI010000439.1:0-2103 GCA_966112835.1 uncultured Acidimicrobiaceae bacterium | reverse complement strand
TCGGCCTCGCTGGAGTTGTTCACTGCTGGCGAGCATGGAGAAGCGGACGTACACCCTTGATGGTCGGTGAAGCGGACGCGAAGTACTGGGGCGCCCGACTGCCGGTCCACCGGACGGTGAGCGTGATCGGCCTCGCCCTCTTCTCGTCGCTCCTCGTGCTCGCAGCCATCTTTGGGTAGCGCCGAACTGCCGACTGGGCGGCTGACAATGGCTGACACGAGTGTCGAACTCCGGACCCGACAACCACGGCGCCGGACGGACCCGACCACCGCACGGCGGCGCGATCGACGTCAGGGGGCGAGGAGGACGCCGGGGTTGAGGATGCCGTCGGGGTCGAGGGCGTGCTTCACGGCGCGGAGGGCGGCCAGGTGCTCGGGGCCCTTCAGGCGTTCCAGCCAGTGCACCTTGGCCACGCCGATGCCGTGCTCGGCGCTGATGGTGCCGTCCAGCTCGATGGCCGTGGACAGCACGGCCTCGGTGACCTCGGCTGCATGGTCGAGCGCGCCGAGCACGTTCACGTGCAGGTTGCCCTCGGCAAGGTGACCGAACACGATCAGCTCGGCGCCGGGCAGGGCGCCAACCACCGCACGAACCCGGGTGACCAGTTCGTCGAGGCGGTGCACGGGCACGGCCACGTCGAGCTTCACGGGCACACCCTTCGCCCCGATGGCGATGGTGACGTGGTCGCGGATGCGGTACAGCTGGTCGCGCTGCGGGCCGAGGGCCATGACACCGCGGCGGTCACCCACCACCGATGCCAGCTCGAGCGACGGATCGGTGTGCGCGGCGCAGTCGACCATGACGAACGCCCCCGCGAACTCGACCGGCAGCGGCGGTCCGATGCCCAGGTGGTCGCAGGCCACGTGGACGGCCTCGGGCATGAGCAGCTCGACCGCGTCGAGCGACGACAGCGAGCGCAGGGTGGGCAGCATGGCCACCGCGTCGGCCAGCGACTCGCACGCCACCAGCGCCGCGGCCGTGTGACGGAACCACGGCACGAGCCTCAGTCGCACCGCGGTGACGAGGCCCAAGGTGCCTTCGCTGCCGACGAACAGACCGGGCAGGTTCGGGCCGGCGGTCTCCTTCGGCAGCCCGTCGAGTTGGGTGACGATGGAACCATCGGCCAGCACGGCCTGCACGCCCATCACCTGGGCGCGCATGGTGCCGAAGCGCACCACCCGCGACCCACCGGCGTTGGTGCTGACACCGCCGCCGACGGTCGCCGACGAGCGCGCACCCCAGTCGACCGCGAAGTCGAGGCCGGCGGCGCGGGCGTGTTGCTGCAGGGCCTCGATGGTGACGCCCGCGCCGACGGTGACCTGCATGGCCGTGGTGTCGACGGGGTCGAGGCGGGTGAGCCGCTGCGTGCTGAGCACCACCTCTCCCCCACGAGGCACGCTGCCGCCCACCAGGCCGGTGTTGCCGCCCTGGGGCACGATGCGCGCGCCGGCGGCGGCGCAGGCGGCCACGACGGCGGCCACCTCGTCGACCGAGCCTGGCCGCACCACGCAGCGCGACACCCCGTGGTACTTGTTCAGCCAGTCGGTCTCGTACGTGGCGCGCACGTCGTCGTCGACCAGCACGTGGTCTTCACCGACCACGGCCCGCAGTGCGGCGACCAGCGAGTCGGTCACGTCACTCCACGATGGTGGCGCCGGCCGGCAGTTCGCCCAGCAGCGCGTCGCTGACCCAGCAACGGGTGAGGTGCAGCGTGCTCTCGATGCGCACCACCCGCTTGGGCTGGTCGAAGGCCCGGCCGCACATGCTGAGCGCGGCCTTGATGCAGTCGTCCTCGCTGGGCAGCACCATCGGCATGCGGCTGCGGCGGACACCGGCGATGCCGGCCGTGAAGCAGTTGATGTACGTCTTCTTCCAGTCGATCTGCACGGCCAGCGACGACGGGATGAAGTCGGCGAACCCGACGCCCAGCACGTTGCCGCCTGACACCGGGGTGATGGACAGCAGCACGATGGTGCTCACGTCGGGCTCGGCCATGTCGGCCAGGCCGTGCACCCAGAAGCGGCCGGTGACGTTGGGGTCCATGGTGGTGCCGCTGATGTCCTTGCCGCCCTTGTCGACGATGAGCACGTCGATCTGCGGGAA
>CBHWEI010000438.1:0-2111 GCA_966112835.1 uncultured Acidimicrobiaceae bacterium | reverse complement strand
TGGAACTGGGCCCTCGCCCACAGCCAGGGCGGCACGTTCGTGCTGCGCATCGAGGACACCGACGACGCCCGCAACCGGCCCGAGTGGACGCAGGGCATCATCGACGCACTGGCGTGGATCGGCATCGCCGCCGACGACCCGCACTTCGAGGGCCCGTACTTCCAGAGCCAGTACGCCGAGCAGCACATCGCCGCCGCCGAGCAGCTGTACCGCGCGGGCCACGCCTACTACTGCGACATGACCGCGGCCGACGTCGAGGCCCGCAACAAGGCCGAGGGCAACCAGGGCTACCAGGGCTGGTCGCGCGACCGCGGCCTCGAGCCCGGCCCGGGCCGGGTACTGCGCTTCCGAGTGCCCGAGGGCACGACGGTGGTGCACGACCTGGTGCGCGGCGAAGTGTCGTTCGACAACTCGCTCATCGAGGACTTCGTGCTGCTGCGCGGCAACGGCAGCCCCATGTTCCTGCTCGCCAACGTGGTCGACGACATGACCATGCGCATCAGCCACGTCGTGCGGGCCGAGGAGCACCTGCCGAACACGCCGAAGCAGCAGATGATCTGGCAGGCCCTCGGCCACGAGCCGCCGGTGTGGGCGCACGTGCCCGTGCTGGTGAACGAGTCGCGCAAGAAGCTGTCGAAGCGCCGCGACAAGGTGGCGCTCGAGATGTACCGCGACGAGGGCTACCTGGCCGACGCCATGGTGAACTACCTCATGACGCTGGGCTGGGCGCCGAAGGGCGACGAGATCCAGCCGTGGGCGGGCATGCAGGACGACTTCCGCCTGGAGGACGTGAACCATTCGCCGGCGTTCTTCGACCTGAAGAAGCTGAACGCGTTCAACGCCGAGTACATCCGCCGCATGGGGCCCGAGCAGTTCCTCGAGGCTGCCCGCCCGTGGCTGCTGGCCGACGGGGCACCGTTCCCCGCCGACCGCTTCGACGCAGCGACGTTCCTGGCTCTGGCGCCGGATGTGCAGCAGCGGGCGTCCACCTTGGCCGACGCGCCGGGCGTGGTCGACTTCGTGTTCCTCGCCGAGCCGGTGTTCGACGAGGCCGCGTGGGACAAGGCCATCGCCGCGCCGGGAGCGGTCGAGGTGCTGCGCGGCACCATCGCCGCGTTCGACGCGCTGCCCGAGTGGGAGGCCGACGCGCTGAAGGCGGCGTTCGACGCCGTCGCCCTGGGCCTGGACCTGAAGCCGGGCAAGGCGCAGGCGCCGGTGCGCATCGCGGTCACCGGCCGCACCTCGGGCCCGCCGCTGTACCTGCCGCTGGTCATCCTGGGGCGCGACGAGGTGATGCGCCGGCTTCGCTCGGCGGAGGCGCGCATCGGGTGACCGACACGGCCGCGGCCCCCGAGGTGCTCGACGCGCCGCGACGGCGTCTCGGTCGGCGCACGCGGCGCGTGCTCATGGCGCTCGGCGGCCTGGCGGCCCTGGCCGCGGTGTGGTTCCTGTTCAACCTGTGGCAGGTGCACCACGTCGGCAACAGCGACCAGGCCCGCCCGGTCGACGCCATCGTCGTCATGGGCGCGGCGCAGTACGACGGCCGGCCGTCGCCGCAGCTGGCGGCACGCCTCGACCACGTGGTCGACCTGTGGGACCGCGGCCTGGCGCCCGAGGTGGTCACCACCGGCGGCAAGCGGCCCGGCGACCGCTTCACCGAGGCCCAGGCCTCGGCCAACTACCTGGTCGACCACGGGGTACCCGCCGACGTCATCCGCCAGGTGGGTGGCGCCACCTCCTACGACGAACTGGTGGAGGTGCGCGACCTGCTGCGCAGCGAGGGAAGCGACCGGGTGCTGCTGGTCAGCGACCCGTACCACTCGCTGCGCATCCGCCTGGTGAGCGAGGAGCTGGGCCTCACCGCCTACGTGTCGCCCACCCGCACCAGCCCGGTGCAGGGGCGCACCGCCTTCTGGCGTGAGGTGAAGGAAGCGGGCGGTGTGTCCGTCGGCAGGGTGATCGGCTTCGACCGCCTGCTCGACCTCACCGGCTGATGCGTGAGATCCACGCCGAGATCAGGGGTGGGAGTTGTGCAGGTGCGTTGCTAGAGTTGCTGCGCCTTCGGGGAAACCCGATGGGGAGTGGTGTAACAGGCAACACAGCAGATTCTG
>CBHWEI010000437.1:0-2115 GCA_966112835.1 uncultured Acidimicrobiaceae bacterium | reverse complement strand
CGACCAGCCACGGCAGGAACAGCACGCCGTTGCTGCCGCACGGCACCTGCGCCGCAGCGGCCAGCACGGCGTCGTACGAACCCTCGTGCACGGGAACACCCAGGCCGTCGGCCGGGTACACCATGTTGTTGACGAACACGTCGAGCGCCTTGCCGCCGATGCCGTTCTCGGCCACCAGGAACCACGACTGCGGCAGCGGGCTTGGCGCAGCGGTGAGGCCGTGCTCGATGTCGTGCCGCTTCGACGGCAGGTGCGTGGCCATCACCGCGGTGGTGCCGATGATGAGGCCGCACGTGTCGGCATCGACCGCGCCGGTGCCCACGGCCGACGTGACCGAGTCGATGGTGGCGCCGGTGACGACGGCGTGGGTGGACACGCCCAGGTGCGCGGCGGCCTCGGCGGTGACTGTGCCACGCGGCTCGCCCAGCGGCACCAGCGGCGGCAGCTTGTCGGCCGGCATGCCGGTCATGGCCAGCAGCTCGTCGCTGTACTGCGTGAGGCCCCACGTGCGGTTGTCGCACGAGAGCATGGGGAACATCGTGTTCTGGGTGGCAGTGACGCGCCCCGTCAGCCGGGCGGCGAGCAGGTCCATCGGCTCGACGAACGCGGCCGCCGCCTCGTACGCGTCGGGCCACTGGTCGCGAATGACGTGGACGTGGCCGATGTCGTCGTTGCCGTGCGGCATCTGGCCGTGCACGTCGATCCACGTCTCGCGCTGCTCGTCGGTCCACTTCGGACGGAAGTGGCGGCGGCCGCGACCGTCCATCCACATGACCGTGTTGCCCATGGGCCGGCCCGCGGCGTCGACCGCGGTGGTGGACGTGTACTGGCTGGTGACCGCGACGAGCGTGATGCTGGACCCCGGCAGACCCGAGCGTTCGATGGCACGCCGGGCGCAGCGGCCGAGCGCCTCCCACCAGACCCGCGGGTCCTGTTCCACACCGCCGTCGGCGACGAACAGCAGCGGGATGACCTCGCCCGTGATCGAGCGGACTGCGCCGGCGTCGTCGACCACCGCGACCTTGATGCCGGTGCTGCCGAGGTCGACGGCCAGCACGTGCGAGGTCACTGCAACTCACCGCCCGGGTAGTGACAGGCCACCTGGTGGCCGCCGGCGATGGTGACCGGCACGGGCTGCTCGTTCGCGCACCGCTCGTCGGCCCGCCAGCACCGCGTGCGGAAACGGCAACCCGACGGCGGGTCGATCGGGCTGGGCAGGTCGCCCTGCAACACGATGCGGCGGCGGGTGGATTCGATACGCGGGTGGGGAATGGGCACGGCCGACAGCAACGCCTGCGTGTACGGGTGCTGCGGGTCGTTGTACACCTCGTCGGCCGTGCCGGTCTCGACGATGCGGCCCAGGTACATCACCGCTACACGATCGGCCAGCTGGCGCACCACGGCCAGGTCGTGGGCGATGAACAGGTAGCTCAGGCCCAACCGTTCGCGCAGCTCGATGAGCAGCCGCATGATCTCGGCCTGGATGCTCACGTCGAGCGCCGACACCGGCTCGTCGAGCACCAGCAGCGCGGGCGAGATGGCGAGCGCGCGGGCGATGCCCACACGCTGCCGCTGACCGCCCGAGAACTCGTGCGGGTAGCGGTCCAGGAACTCGGGGCGCAGGTGTACCAGGCGCAGCAGCTCCTCGATGCGGGCCGGGATGTCGGCCTTCGCCATGCCGTGCACCTCGAGCGGTTCGGCCAGCAGGCGCCGCACCGTCATGCGCGGGTGCAGCGACGCCTGCGGGTCCTGGAACACGATCTGCAGGTTGCGGCGCATCTTGCGCATGGCCTCGTGGTCGAGCGAGAGCAGGTCGGTGCCGTTGAAGCGCACCGTGCCGCTGGTGGGCTCGGTGAGGCGCAGGATGCAACGGCCGGTGGTGCTCTTGCCGCAACCCGACTCGCCCACCAACGCCAACGTCTCGCCGGCCTGCAACTCCAGGCTGACGCCGCTGACCGCGTGCAGCACGCCGGGCTTGCCGCCCTCGCCGCGGACCTTGAACTCCTTCACCAGGTCGGTGACCGGCAGCAGCGGCGCGCTCATGCGTGCGCTCCGGCGGTCACGGCCGAGCCGGCGACGGCGCCCTGGGCGAAGCGGACGAGCGCGGGCGCGTCG
>CBHWEI010000436.1:0-2129 GCA_966112835.1 uncultured Acidimicrobiaceae bacterium | reverse complement strand
TCGACCGCATCGTGTGCAGCCCCATCACCGTCGGCCAGGGCATGGTGCACGCCGCGCACGGCGACCTGCCCAACCCGGCGCCTGCCGTCGTCGAGCTGCTCGCCCGCCGCAGCGCGCCCAGCCGTGGCATCGCCGACCACAAGGAGCTCGCCACCCCCACCGGTGTGGCGCTCATGACCGCGCTGGCCGACGAGTTCGGCCCCATGCCGGCCCTCACCGTCACCTCGGTGGGCTACGGCGCCGGCACGGCCGACATCCCCGGCCGCCCCAACGTGGTGCAGGTGGTGGTGGGTGACGAGGCCGAGCGCCCGCTGACGCCCGACCCCGGCCAACCCGTCCAGCTGTTCGAGACCAACGTCGACGACGCCACCGGCGAGGTCATCGCCCACACCATCGCCGCGCTGCTCGCCGCCGGCGCGCACGACGCGTGGGCCACGCCCATCGTCATGAAGAAGGGCCGGCCCGCTCACACCGTGCACGCGCTGTGCGACCCGGCCGTCGCCGCCGCGGTCAGCGCCGTCCTGGTGCGCGAGACCGGCTCACTGGGCCTGCGCGGCACGCTGCTGCAGCGCTGGCCGCAGCACCGCGCCGAGCACACCGTGCAGGTGGACGGTCACACCATCGGCGTGAAGGTGACCGCCGGCCGCATGAAGGTGGAGCACGACGACGCAGCGCGAGCAGCGGCAGCCCTGGGGCTGCCGCTGCGTGACGTGTTGCGCCGGGCCACCGATGCGGCCCACCGCGAATTCGATTGAGTGAGTGGGTGAGGTTCGTCAGGCCGCGAGTGCGGCGTCGACGATCTTCTGCAGGTCGCTGATCTCGACCTCGCCCGACACGCGGACCTTCACCTTGCCGTCGGCACCGACGATGACGAAGTACGGCCATCCGGTGGCGCCGTAGGCGGTGGCGGCCTTGCCGGCAGCGCCGTTGCCGTTCGACTCGTCGACCATGACCGGCCACGGCCAGCCCTTGTCCGAGAACCACTGGGCCGGCGGGAAGTTCACGCTGCCCGAGTCGACCGCGGTGGCCACACCGATGACCCGCAGGTCGGCCGGCACGGCGCCGCTGTTCTTCCACGAGATCAGGCGGGGCACCTCGGCGTTGCAGTGGGGGCACCAGTGGGCCAGGAACACCAGCATGTAGGCGCCGTCGGCGGCGTCGACCTTGATGGGCTGACCGTTGAAGTTCTGGCCGTCGAGGATGGGGGCCTTCGTGCTGACGGCCGGGTCGGGGTTGGCGCTCGAGTCGAACGCCGGCAACGGGTCACCGGTCACCGTGACCGGCTGGCTGGTGGGCTGGTCGGCCAGCCCGCCGCCGGTGGTGGTCGGGGGGGGGCCGTTGGTGGCGGGGGCGTGGTCGCCGCGGGTGGGGCCGCCGACCACACCGATGACGGCCGCGACCACGACCACTGCGATGGTGACCCACATCCACGTCTTGGATCCGCTGCCGCCGTTGGCTGCCTTCGCAGCCGCTTTGCGACGAGCCTCAGCTCGCTGCCGGTTCGCCATCTTCTTCAGCCTCCAGTGCTTCGGGAAGGAACAACAGGGCCAGGATGGCGGCAAATCCGCAGAAAGCCATCACGGCCAGGGTGATCGCAGGGAATCCCGTCGGGCGCAACGTCAGTTCGTCGCGGCCTCCGAACGAGATGAGGTTGGGCACACCGCAGGGGTTGGTGGCCAGGCATTCCTTCGACTCGCCGATGGCCCCGCGCTCGATGAGGATGTGGTACGTGCTGAGCGCGATGCCGATGGTGGCCAGCGCCGCTGCGTACCACTTGATGTTCCGGTCGCGCCGGATGGCGGCGACGATGAGGATGACCGCGAGCGGGAACATCATGGTGCGCTGGTACCAGCAGAACCGGCAGGGGATCCAGCCGAAGTGCTCGCTGAACGTGAGGCTGCCCAGGGTGGCCGTCGTGGCCACCAGCGCCAGCAGCCACAGCTGCCACCGGTGCAGCAGGTCGAGGAAGCGCACCGTCGCCACGGAGGGGATGATGCGGGCCAGGATCATGGCCACCACACCGACGATGGCGATGATGGCGAGGATCGCCGCGAAATCGTGCAGTGCCTGGGCCGACATTCCCCCATTCTGACGCGGAACGCGCGAAAACCAATGGCAGGATGCTCGGC
>CBHWEI010000435.1:0-2130 GCA_966112835.1 uncultured Acidimicrobiaceae bacterium | reverse complement strand
GCATGGCCTGGATGGTGGCGTGTCGGTTCACGCCCAGGAAGATCGCGTCGGGCACGCCCGGCAGGTCGTCGAGCGACGGCACGCACGGCACGCCCGCCAGGTCGGTCCGCTTCGGGTGCACCGGCCAGATGGGGCCGTCGAAGCCGAGCTTCAGGCATTGGCTGACGACGCGCTCGGCGGGTGCGCCACCGACGACGGCGATGGAGCGCGGTGCGAGCAGGCGACGGAGGTCGGGCATGCGGTCGAGATTAGCTGAACCGCCGATCAGGGAACCGGCCCACCGGATGCGCCAGAATCGGGCCATGTCCGACGACGTCTACCTCTCCGCCATCGACCTCATCGCCGCCTACACGGCGAAGACGCTCTCGCCCGTCGAGTACCTCGAGACGGTCATCGCCCGCATCGAGGAGTGCGAGCCCACACTGAACGCGGTGATGGACCGGCGCTACGACGAGGCTCGTGACGAGGCGAAGGCGTCGGCCGACCGCTACGCCAACGGCACCAACCGCGCCCTCGACGGCGTGCCGGTGGTGGCCAAGGAGGAGCACCCCATGATCGGCCGGTCGTGGACGCAGGGGTCGCTCGCCCTCGCCGGTGAGGTGGCGCCGCTGGACCACCCGATCATCGAGCGCATCCAGGCCGCCGGCGGCATCATCCACGCCCGCACCACCACACCCGAGTTCTGCTGTGCGCCGTACTGCCACAGCCGGGCGTGGGGCATCACCCGCAACCCGTGGAACCCCGACTTCTCGCCTGGCGGGTCGTCGGGTGGCACCGGCGCCGCGCTCGCCGCCGGCTATGCGCCCATCGGCACCGGCAGCGACATCGGCGGCTCCATCCGCATCCCCGCGTCGCTCAGTGGCGTCGCTGGGTTCAAACCGCCGTGGCAGCGCGTGCCCGCCCTGTCGCCGTACAACCTCGACCAGTTCTGCCACGACGGCCCGCTGGCCCGCACGGTCGCCGACTGTGCGCTGCTGGAGGATGTCATCGCCGGCGCGCACTGGCTGGACCCCGCCTCGCTGCCGCACCCGCCCCGCGTGGAGGGCGCCGGCTCGTCGGTGCAGGGCATGCGCATCGCGTTCTGCACGCAGTTGGGCGACTGGCCCCTCGACCCGGCGGTCGACGCCAACACGCGTCGCGTCGCCGCGTCGCTGGCCGAGGCCGGTGCCGTCGTCGACGAGGTGACGCTGCCCTGGACCCTGGCCGAACTGTGGGAGATCTCCGAGGCGCACTTCCGCACCATCATGGGCGCGGGCATCGGCGCGGTGAACGACGAGCACGGCGAACTGCTCAGCGACTACACGGTCGCGTTCGCCGAGAGCATGTTGAACTCGGGCCTCGGCTTCTACGAAGGCCTGGAGGGCGAGGGGCGCATGTGGGAGCCGCTCGGCAAGCTGTTCCAGCAGTACGACGCGTTCATCTGCCCCACGATGGCGACGGACGGCTACCGCTGCGGCGAGCCGTACCTCGACGGCATGGACATCGGCGAGGGGCGCGTGGTGCACCACATCCTGGGTGCCATGACGCTGCCGTTCAACATCCTGTCGCGCTGCGCGGTGATGAGCGTGCCGTCGGGCAAGGCCGCCAACGGCGTGCCCACCGGCGTGCAGGTGGTCGCCCGCCCGTACGACGACGTCACGTCGTTCCGTGTCGCCGCCGCGGTGGAGGCCACCGGCGTGGGCTTCACCCACCCCGACTGGCGCCCCACCCTCTGACGGGTTCTTGCCCGAACTCAAGTTCTGCGTGAAGGGTTCGTTCGACGACATGACGCCCTCGCCCTCACCACAAGCCAATATCGGCAGCTCGGCGCTCGCCTGGGCAGCGCACATCGGACGCTGCACTGCTCTGGAAGTGGGCCAGGGTCGGGCGCGTTCGGCGTCATTCCTGACGCATTCCGCACCCACGGGTGTGAAACGCGTCAGATATGGGGGCGTATCGCGCCCGTGTGTGCGGAATGCGACATCTCGCGGCGCTACCCGACCGCTACCGCTTCCAGAGCAAGCAACCCTGCCGCGGGAGCGCCGTGTGCCCGATCTGTGCGCTCTTTGCAACGGGGCGATCACGACGGGTGAGCGAAACTCCCTGGGGAGTCTGGGCGGCTCGAACTGGTTGCGTTGGTTCCCGGAATCC
>CBHWEI010000434.1:0-2145 GCA_966112835.1 uncultured Acidimicrobiaceae bacterium | reverse complement strand
CCGGCAAGTACCCGATCAACCCGCGCATCTACGCGGCCGAGATCGTGCCCACGTCCATCCTCACCCTGAACTGGGCGAGCGCCAGCAGCAAGGCCCACGACCTGGACTCGTCGCTGAGCGCCATCGACGGAAAGAGCCGTGAGGGCTTCGTGTTCTCCATCGATCTGCAGGTGCAGATCCACGTGAGCGACACGAAGGCGCCGAAGGTGATCTCGATGGTCGGCACCATGCAGAACCTGGTGAACGAGGTGCTGCAGTCGGCGGTGGGCAACCACTTCCGTAACACCCTGCAGCGCCTCGAGGCCGTGCGGTTCATCGAGACCCGTGACGAGGTGCAGCAGGCTGCCCTCGGTGCGGTCACCCGCTACCTCGCGTCGTACGACGTCGAGACCCGCGGCGTCTACATCCAGGACGTGGTGTTCCCCGTCGAACTGGTGCAGGTGCTGACGGAGCGAGAGATCGCCAAGCAGGAGAAGGCCACCTTCCACGAACAGCGCGAGGCCCAGTCGGCTCGTATCGAAGTGGAGAAGGCTCGCGGTACCGCCGACATGCAGGGCCAGCTGGCCAGCAGCCAGGTGAGCATCGAGATCAACCACAACGCCGCCGAGGCACGTGCCGAACAGGCTCGTGGTGAGGCCGCCTACGTCGAGACCACGGCTCGTGCCGAGGCGACGAAGGTGGAGGTGTTGGGCAAGGCCGATGCCAGCCGCATCTCGAACCTCGGTCTCGCCGAGGCGACCAAGGTGCAGGCGGTCGGCGCTGCCGAAGCGACCCGCGCCGAGGCCGTCGGTCTGGCCGAGGCGAAGGCCGCCGAGGCGTTGGGCCTGGCCCGCGCCCAGGGCTTCGAGAAGCAGAAGGAGGCGTTGGGACCGGCCGCCACGGCCATCGTCGCGGCGATCAACGCGATCGCCGAGGGTGGTGTGGACGTGATGCCGAACGTGCTCGTCACGGGCGGCGGCTCCAGCATCGACGGCCTGGCCGCGACGCTCATCCAGCGGCTCGGGTTGGGCTCGACCCCGCTCGACCTGCCGGAAGTGCCGGCGGCGCCGGTGATGGGGGAGTCGGCCGGGCAGTGACCTGACCCTCGTTCCGTTGTGCGATACCCCCCAGGGTTGATACCCTGGGGGGTATGTGCAGACGGACGACGTGCAAGCAGTGTGGGAAGCCGACCTGGGCCGGTTGCGGCGCCCACGTCGAGCAGGTGTTGGGCGACGTGCCCAAGAGCCAGCGGTGCTCGTGCCGCGAGACCGGCCGCCCCGCGACGAAGCCCACGCCAGCGAAGAAGTCTGGCGTGCGGGGCTGGTTCTCCCGAACTTGAGTTCTGCGTGACGGGTCAGGCGGGGTACTTCGCCGCCAGGGCGCGTACCTGCTCGCGTTCGTGCTCGAGGGTGTGCGGGTCCACCACGCGCTGTTCGCACACCCGTTGCAGCCACGCTCGAGCCGGCGCGTCGAGCGGGGTGTCGCCCAGGTAGCCCTCGGTGAGGGCACGGCGGACGCGCTGCAGGATGGGCCGCAGGAGCACCGGCACGTGCTCGGGTGAACTGGTGACCATCACCATCCACGAGTGCATCACGTCGGCCAGCGGGTCGCCGATGGCCACGTTGCTCCAGTCGATGACCATCGGGCCGTTCGCGGTGAGCATCACGTTGTCGGGGTGCAGGTCGAAGTGCAGCACGGCGTCGCCCTCGCTGAACCGCCGCAGTGTCAGGTCGCCGGCGGGCACCGCGTGCAGGCGGGTGTGCAGTGCGCGGAGCTCTCGCCCGATGGACCGGGCCTTCCACGGCTTCGATCGCAGCGCGTCGAGCATGGTCGGCCCGTCGAGCCGCTCCATCACCATGTCGTCGCCGTTCACCTCGAACACCTCGGGCACCGGTGCACCGTGTGCTCGCAGGTGCTGCATGGCGAGGGCCTCGCGCTCCATCGACGCACCGCTGGGCTCGCGGTAGCGGCGGAGCACCCGTCCCTCGCCGGCGTCGTACACGTCGGCGGCACGTCCTCGCCCCAACAGCGGCATCTCGCTCATCGCCCGACAGTACTTCCGGCGCTCATCGCCCCAACTCGACGCTTCCGACTCGGAGTGCGGGGTGAGACGCGCCACTGCCCGCGCCGTGGCGCGGGTTCCCTGGTGGGTGTTGCAGCGCCGGC
>CBHWEI010000433.1:0-2151 GCA_966112835.1 uncultured Acidimicrobiaceae bacterium | reverse complement strand
GCGCCAGCCGCGGCGGCGGAGCTCGTCGGCCAGTTGGTCGCCGGTGGCGGCGCGCAGGGCGCGTTCCATCGGGGTGAGGGGCCGGCCGGAGGGCTCGGCGGCGGGGGCCGCGGCCGGTCGAGGGGCCACCGCCTTGGGGGCCGACGCCTTGGGCTGGGCCGACGACTTCGGCTTCGCCGCCACCTTCGGCGCGGGTTCCGCGGCGGGCGCCGCGCCGTCGACCTCTTCCTGGAGCTGGTCGATGTAGGCCTGGGCCTCGTCGCGGCTGAACTTGCCGGCGGCCTGGCGCTGGGTGAAGCCCATGGGGCCGCGTGCGTCGCGGAACCCGCTGTGGCCCGCCGCCTCGAGCAGGTCGAGCAGCTCGCGCACCTGCTTCGCGGTGGCGGGGGGACCCGAGACCTGGCCGAAGGACATGCTCGACCCTGTCACATCCCGAGGCGGACGGCCGACCATAGGATTCCGGTTCGTGAGCGACGACGAGCCCCGCACCGCCGATCGGCACGCACGACGGTTCCTGGTCCGCCGCCTCGGCGTCCTCGCCATCGTCATCGCGGTCCTGGTGCCGGTCGCCATGGCGTTGCGGCCCGACGACGAGGCCGCGGTGTCGCCCGGCAGCGACGGCAGCAGCACGACCACGACGACCCTCGCCACCGCGGCACCCACCGACAGCACGGCGGCCGTCACCACCACGACCGCGCCGGTCACCACCACCACGGCCGCCGTCCCGTCGTCGGCCCCCGACGACGGCAAGAGCAGCGCCGAGCGCACGCTGGTAAACGAGTTCGTCATCACCAATGCCGACCTGCAGCCGAAGAGCATCGTCGCCTCGGGCAACGGCCTGTTCGTGGCGCAGAACATGATGTACCGCCACAACGTGATGGTGTTCGACCGCTCGGGCAAGGAACTGGCGAAGATCCCCGACGACGTCGACCTGGCCGCATACGGCATCGAAGGCGGGGTGAAGGCGCAGGGCTCGCCGGTGGAGGCCGCGTTCCTGCCCGGCAGCCCCTACGTGTACGTGTCGAACTACAAGATGTACGGCCCCGGCTTCACCCCCACCGCCAGCGACGACTGCAACCGAGGCAAGTGGGACGACAGCTACGTCTACAAGATCAACACCACCACGTACCAGATCGAGAAGGTCATCCCCACGGGCTCGGTGCCCAAGTTCATGGCCATCACCCCCGACCGCTCGAAGCTGCTCGTGTCGAACTGGTGCGGGTTCGACGTGACGGTCATCGACCTGGTCACCGACACGCCGATCACGCGCATCGACGTGGGTCGTCACCCCCGCGGCATCGCCGTGACGAAGGACTCGCGGTACGCGTACGTCGCCATCATGGGCGAGGCGAAAATCCTGAAGCTCGACCTCCGCTCGAACGCGGTCACCGGTCAGGTGGGCGACGCGGGCCAGACGCCGCGGCACCTGCTGCTGTCGCCCGACGACCGCTACCTCTACGTGTCGAACAACCACGAGAACCTGGTGCGCAAGATCGACCTGCGCGCCGGCGTGGCGGTGGGCAAGGCGCGCACCGGTGTGGAGACGCGCTCGATGGCCATCGCCGACGACGGCGAGAGCCTGTACGTCGTGAACTACGAGGACGGCACGGTCAGCAAGGTGCGCACCTCCGACATGAAGATCCTGCAGACCGAGCCGTCGGGCGTGCACCCGGTGGGCATCACCTACGATCCCGCCACCCGCCAGGTGTGGGTGGCGAACTACGCCGGCACCCTGCGCGTCTTCCAGGATCGCTGACCTGGGCCACACTGTGCGCATGAGCGAGCGGCGCACCTGGCAACCCGATGTCCTGGACGGCTTCGAGCAGACGACGCTGTCGATGCCCGACGCCGACGACGGCAAGGTGGAGGTCGTCCTCGTCCGGCGCGTCACCCAACTCACCGGCGGGCAGGCCGTGCTGTACGTACACGGCTTCGGCGACTACTTCTTCCAGACGCACCTCGCGGCGTTCTTCGAGGAGCAGGGACTGCGCTTCTACGCGGTCGACCTGCGCCGCCACGGCCGCTCGATGCGACCCCACCAGTGGCCCGACTACACCAACGACATCGCCGAGTACGTGGCCGACATGGACGCCGCCGTCGAAGTGCTGGTGGCCGAGGAGGGTGTCGACTGGCTACTGGTGAACGGCCACT
>CBHWEI010000432.1:0-2166 GCA_966112835.1 uncultured Acidimicrobiaceae bacterium | reverse complement strand
GCCCCCAGGTGCAGCCGCTCGTCGGCGTCCTGGCGTTGCAGGGAGCGTTCGCGGCACACGAGGCCGCGCTCGCTGACGCGGGCGCGTTCACACGACAGATCCGCACCCCTGCCGACCTGGCGGGCGTGCACGCGCTGGTGATGCCCGGCGGCGAGAGCACCACCATGTCGAAGCTGCTCGAATCATCGGGTCTGTTCGACGAGGTGAAGGCCCGCCTGTCCGACGGCATGCCCGTGTTCGGCACCTGCGCCGGCATGATCCTGCTCGCCACCGAGGTGCTCGACGGCCGCCCGGATCAGCGCAGCTTCGGCGCCATCGACGTCGCCGTCCGCCGCAACGGCTACGGCCGCCAGATCGACAGCTTCGAGACCGACATCCCGGTCGAGGGGCTGGACCAGCCGTTCCACGGCGTGTTCATCCGCGCCCCGAAGGTCGAGTCCAGCGGCCCGGGCGTCCACGTTCTCGCCAGCCACGAGGGAGTCCCCGTGCTGGCTCGTCAGGGCAACGTGATGGTCGCTTCGTTCCATCCCGAGCTCACCGGCGATGCGCGCCTGCATCGCCTCTTCCTCCAGCAGCACGACATCACCTGAGGGGTCACCATGTCCGGCCATTCCAAATGGGCAACCATCAAGCACAAGAAGGGCGCGGCCGACAAGGCCCGCGCCAAGATCTTCAACAAGATCGCCCGGCAGTTGGAGGTGGCGGCACGTGAAGGTGGCGCCGATGCCACCAGCAACGCCTCGCTGCGCACGGTCATCCAGAAGGCCAAGGCCGCGCAGATGACCAACGACGCCATCGACCGCGCCGTGAAGCGTGGTGCCGGCCTGAACGACGGCGGCACCTACGAGAGCATCACCTACGAGGGCTACGCCCCCGGCGGCGTGGCCATGCTGGTCGACGTGCTGACCGACAACCGCAACCGCAGCAGCGCCGACGTGCGCTCCACGTTCAGCAAGATGGGCGGCTCGCTGGCCGAGCCCGGCGCCGTCGGCTGGCAGTTCAGCCGCCGCGGTGTGCTGGTGGTGAACGGCGGCGACGAGGACACGGTCATGATGGCCGCGCTCGACGCCGGTGCCGACGACGTCACCGACGACGGCGACGGCACATGGCGCATCACGTGCGACCCGTCCATCGTCTACGACGTGCGCGACGAACTGCAGGCGGGCGGCCTGGAGGTCGCCTCGGCCGAGAGCACCATGGTGTCGAGTGTGTCGGTGGAAGTGACCGACGCCGACGATGCCCGTAAGATCCTGCGCATCATGGACGCGCTGGAAGAACTCGACGATGTGCAGGACGTGTACAGCAACTTCGACATCAGCGACGAGCTGATGGAAGCGGTCAGCGCGTGAGCATCTCCGTCGGTGATCGTGCGCCGGCGTTCACGCTGCCGTCCACCGGTGGCAACCCGGTGTCGCTCAGCGACTTCGCCGGGCGGCCGGTGGTGCTCGTGTTCTACCCCGGCGACGACACGCCGGTGTGCACGAAGCAGCTGAACAGCTACAACGACGACCTCGCCCAGTTCGAGGCCGT
Organism: uncultured Acidimicrobiaceae bacterium; assembly: GCA_966112835.1. Taxonomy (GTDB): domain Bacteria; phylum Actinomycetota; class Acidimicrobiia; order Acidimicrobiales; family Ilumatobacteraceae; genus UBA668. The sequence continues at coordinate 636 of CBHWEI010000432.1, read as the reverse complement.
CGACGCGCAGGTGCTGGCCATCTCGGCCCAGAGCATCGACAGCCACGAGAAGTTCGCCGGCAAGCACGGCTTCAAGTTCCCGTTGCTGGCCGACACCGACAAGGCCGTCGCCGCGTCGTACGGCACGCTCGGCCCCATCGGGTTCCCGCGTCGCAGCGTGTTCATCATCGACGGTGAAGGCATCGTGCGCTACGCGCACCGGGCCATCGCCGGTCTCACCTTCCGGCCCGTCGCCGAGCTCGTCGACGTCCTGGTCGGCCTGCCCCGCTGACCCACACGGTCAGCCGGCGGTGAGGACGTCGCTGACGCATGGGGCGTCGCCGCAGACGTCCATCGCGAACTCGCCCGTCAACAGGAACGTGAACGCCTGCTGCAGCACGCGCGGCTCGCGTGAGCCGGCGCCGTGCGGGTCCTCGCCGTACTCCGGTTCCGTGGGCGGCAGGTTCACGGTCGGCGGCGCCGGGTTGCCGTAGTCCCACACCTCCAGCAACGCCTTCGAGGGGTTGGCTGCGTCGTACGGCGCGATGCCCCACTGCGGCACCAGGTCGGCGCTGCGGCCCGGGCCCAGAGAGGGCGTGTCGACCGTGGCGCCGATGGTGCGGGCCAGGATCTCGGTGCTCACGTTCGCCACCTGGT
>CBHWEI010000431.1:0-2172 GCA_966112835.1 uncultured Acidimicrobiaceae bacterium | reverse complement strand
ACCTCATCTTCCCGTGGCACCAGTCGCTCGACGCGCTGTACGAGGCCAAGCGTGGCGACGAGAAGATCGGCACCACCCTGAAGGGCATCGGCCCGGCGTACAGCGACAAGGCCCGCCGCATCGGCCTGCGCGCCGGCGACGTGCTGGACCTCGACGCGTTCCGCGACACCGTGCGCGCCAACTGCACGTACCACAACCGCGAGATCGAAGGCCTGGGTGGCGACGCACTCGATGCCGACGCCATCGCCGCGCAGTTCGCCGAGCTGGGTGCACGCCTGGCCCCCTACGTCACCGACACGGTCGAGATGCTGCACGAGGCGCTCGACCGAGACGATGCGCTGCTGCTGGAAGGCGCCCAGGCCACGTTCCTGGACCTCGACCACGGCACCTACCCGTTCGTCACGTCCAGCAACCCCACGGCCGGCGGCGCCTGCGTGGGCACCGGCATCGGCCCGCGCTACCTCACCCGCATCGTCGGCATCACCAAGGCCTACGCCACCCGCGTGGGCTCCGGCCCGTTCGCCACCGAGCTCACCGACGAGCTGGGCGACAAGCTGGTCGACATCGGCCGCGAGTTCGGCACGGTCACCGGCCGCCGCCGTCGCTGCGGCTGGCTGGACCTCGTCATGCTGCGCAAGGCCGTGCGCATCAACAGCCTCACCGAGCTGGCGCTCACCAAGCTCGACGTGCTGGACACGTTCGACGAGGTGAAGATCTGCACCGAGTACGACGCCGACGGTCGCCCGGTCTACGCCGTGCTGCCGGGCTGGCTCACCGACATCAGCTCGGTCACCGACATCGATGCGCTGCCCGCCAAGGCCCGCGACTTCGTGGCGCTGGTGGAGAAGGAAGTGGGCGTCCCGGTGAAGATCGTCGGCACCGGCGCCGAGCGCGAGAGCTACGTGATCTGGTCATGATCCCCCGCTACACCATGCCCGAGATGGCCGCCGTCTTCAGCGACACGGCCCGGTTCGGCCGCTACCTCGAGATCGAGCTGCTGGCCACCGAGGCGCACGTCGCGCTGGGCATCGTGCCGCCGGCCGACGCGGTCGCGTGCCGCGAGCGCGCACCACACGTCGACGACGCGTTCGTCACCGCCGTGGAGGACCGCGAGAAGATCACCGACCACGACGTCGCCGCGTTCGTCGACGTGGTGCAGAACGCCATCGGCGCCCCCGCCGGTGCGTGGATCCACTACGGCCTCACGTCCAGCGACGTGGTCGACACCGCGTGGTGCTGGATGCTGCGCGACGCGTGCGACCTGTTGCTGGAGGCGGCCGACGGCCTGGTCACCGGACTGGTGCGCCTGGCCCGCGAGCACCGCCACACGGTCATGATCGGCCGCACGCACGGCATCCACGCCGAGCCCACCACGTTCGGCGCCAAGGTGGCGCTGTGGGCGCTGCAGGTGGACCGCGACCGCACCCGCCTGCGCGCCGCACGTGACACCGTCGCCGTCTGCAAGCTGAGCGGCGCCGTCGGCACCTACAGCAACATCGATCCGTCCATCGAGGCCCATGTCGCCGATGCGCTCGGGTTGAAGGCCGTGCCGGCCACGCAGGTCATCGCCCGCGACCGCCACGCCGAGTTCCTGTACGCCTGCGCGTCGGTGGGCGCCACCATGGAGCTCATCGCCGTCGAGCTGCGCCACCTGCAGCGCACCGAGGTGCGCGAGGTACAGGAGGGCTTCAAGGTGGGCCAGAAGGGGTCCAGCGCGATGCCGCACAAGCGCAACCCCATCAGCGCCGAGACCATCAGCGGCCTCAGCCGTGTGCTGCGCGGCAACCTGCAGGCCGGCATGCAGGACGTGGCCCTGTGGCACGAGCGCGACATCTCGCACAGCTCGGTCGAGCGCGTCGTGCTGCCCGACAGCGCGCTGCTGGCCTACTACGTGCTGCGCCGCATGACCCGACTGCTCGACGGGCTGCAGGTGTTCCCGCAGCGCATGCTCGACAACCTGTGGGCCAGCCACGGTCTGGTGTTCAGCCAGCCGGTGCTGCTGGGTCTGGTGCAGGCCGGCCTCACCCGCGACGAGGCGTACCGCATCGTGCAGGAGAACGCCGGCCGCGCCTGGGACGAAGGCCGTTCGTTCCGCGAACTGCTCGAGGCCGACGAGCGCGTCACCGTGCCCGCCTCGGTGCTCGACGACGCGTTCGACCTGGAGCGCAGCGT
>CBHWEI010000430.1:0-2208 GCA_966112835.1 uncultured Acidimicrobiaceae bacterium | reverse complement strand
CCGAGCACGACCTGTTCATCCAGCAGACCAAGCTGAAGAACACGCTGCGCTGGATGATGGGCGAGGAGCAGGTGACCCACCTGGGCCGCGAGTACTACGACGGCGAGTGAACCGTCACGCTCCGCCTGGCTAGGCGGAGATCACGCGCTGGACGCGGACGTCGTGTGCTTCGACGGGCAGGTCGGTGACGATCTGTTCGGCGAAGCACACGCCCGCGTTCGGGACCTGCACGCGCGGCAGGAACCGGTCGTAGAAGCCGCCGCCATACCCCAGGCGGTAGCCCTCGGGCGTGAACGCCAGGCCGGGGACGATGACGAACTCGACCACGTCGAACGGCAGCGGGTCGCCCTGCGGCTCGTCGACGCCGATGCGGCTGCGCGCCATGGGCCCGGCGCCGTCGCACACCACCATGTTCCCGTCGTCGATGCGTGGCAGCAGCAGGCGCTTCCCCTCCGCCGCCAGACGGGCGAACAGCGGGTCGGTGTCGGGCTCGCTGCCGAAGCCGTTGAACGCCATCACGGTGGACGCCTGCTGATACTCCGGCAGCGCCGCGACCGCAGCCCACAGCTGCACGCTGCGGATGAGCCGATCGTCGACCATCTCGCGCACCATGCGCATGCGCTTGCGGATGGTCGCCTTGTCGTCCATCACCCAAGGTTCGCACACATGGGGCGGGCGCCGCACCGGTCATCTACAGTCCCGAGCATGTCGATCGATTCGTCGCTCTTCCGCCAGGTGCTCGGCCACTTCCCCACCGGTGTCACCGTCGTCACCGCCACGCAGGCCGACGGCACGCCGGTCGGTTTCACCATCGGCTCGTTCACGTCGGTGTCGCTGGACCCGCCGCTCGTGGGCTTCCTGCCCATGTCCAACAGCGAGCGCTGGAAGGCCATCGAGGCCACCGGTTCGTTCTGCGTGAACGTGCTCGGCTGCCTGCAGGGCGACCTGTGCTGGCAGTTCGCGAAGAGCTCCATCACCGAGCCGTTCGAGGGCATCGGCTGGCACCCCTCGCCCATCACCGGCTCGCCGGTGCTCGACGGCGCCATCGCCTGGATCGACTGCGCCATCGAGCAGGTCGTCGAGGCCGGCGACCACCAGTTCGTGATGGGCCGGGTGGTCGAGCTCGAGCACGCCCACCCCGACCTCGAGCCCGTGCCGCTGCTGTTCTACAAGGGCAAGGTCGGCAGGTTCGTCGAATGAACCGCAAGGTGGTGTGGTCGGCCGTCGCCGACGTGTTGTTCATCGTGTTGTTCGTGGCCCTCGGCCGTAAGAGCCACGACGAGGGCGGCAACGTCGTGGTCGGCACGCTGAAGGTGGCGGCACCGTTCGTCATCGCGCTGGCCGCCGGCTGGCTGGTGGCCCGGGCGTGGAAGTCGCCGACGTCGCCCACCACGGGCATGGTCATCTGGGTGGTCACGCTGGCGGGCGGCATGGTGCTGCGCCACTTCGTGTTCGACCGTGGCACCGCGCTGCCGTTCATCATCGTCGCCGGGTGCTTCACACTGCTGTTCCTGGTGGGGTGGCGGCTGCTGTGGGAGTGGCGCGCGACACACCGCTGACAGGGACCTACGCCCCTACCCCTGGGGGTATCCCCGGCGCACCATGAGGACCGAAAGGACGGTCCCCGATGGCTGCAACAGCGAAGCGCCTCGTCATCCTCGGTGGCGGGACCGGCGGCACGCTCACGGCGAACCGTCTGCACCGCCACTTCTCGCACCAGCACGGCGGTGCCGACCACGTGGAGATCACCGTGGTCGACCGCGACGACCACCACATGTACCAGCCCGGTCTGCTGTTCGTGCCGTTCGGTCTGGCCCAGCACAGCGAGATCGTGCGTGGCCGCAAGGCCCAGCTGAAGAGCGGCATCACGTTCATCGAGTCGGGCATCGACCGAGTCCACCTCGACGCCGACACCGTGCACCTCGAGAACGGGCAGGCGCTCCCGTACGACGTACTGGTGATCGCCACCGGCGCCCAGCTGGCGTTCGACGAGACCGAGGGCCTGACCGGCCCCGGCTGGAACGAGAAGGTCTTCACGTTCTACGACATCTCCGGCGCCACCGGCCTGGAGACGGCACTGGCCCAGTTCACCGGCGGCACCCTGGTGGTGAACGTCGTCGACATGCCCATCAAGTGCCCGGTGGCCCCGCTCGAGTTCTGCTTCCTGGCCGACTGGTACTTCACCGAGCGCGGCATCCGCGACAAGGT
>CBHWEI010000429.1:0-2249 GCA_966112835.1 uncultured Acidimicrobiaceae bacterium | reverse complement strand
CCGTCGCCAGCCTCGGGCCAGCGATCGAACCCGAACTCGGCTCACTCGCCACGGGAGCGGAACCGGCGGCGTTGAGGGCCGGTCCGCGTCCAATCGGAGAGATTGGACCTGCGGGCAATCCCGGAGCAATTCCGGGGGTCGGCGGTGCGGACCATCACATCTTCCCGCAGCAGTTCCGCGCGGCTTTCGAGGGCGCTGGGATCAACATCGACGACTACACCGTGACACTCGACCAGACGACGCACCTTCGCGGCGTGCATGGGGGCGGTCTTCCCAACTCAGGCATGCCGGGAGGATGGAACCGCCAGTGGGCTCAGTTTCTTGACACGAATCCTGGAGCATCCGCACAGGAGGTCTATCAGCAAGCGGGTCGGATGATGGATGACTTCGGACTGAGCGGCCGCCCGATCCACCCCTACCGAAAGTGACTTCAGCTTGACTGGATGAATGAGGTCGAGGTGAAGCAGTTGAAACAGACGAAGACGAACACAAGACCAACGTCGGCGAGGACAAAGTCGTCGTTGATCGAGTCGAGTTGACCGTAGAACGTCATGGCTTCATCGCAGCTTGTACACAGCGGGTAGTCGGTCGGCTGAAGGAACGACGGCTCGCCTCCGAGGCGGTGGCGGGTGCCAACTTCAGGACCGGCCCATCGGAATCCTGGCAATTCGGCAGCTTCCTCGGTAAGCGGCTGTGGGATGAGCTTGAACGGTGGAATGTTCTTCATGATGCTCGGGGGAAGTCCTTACGATTTCGTTCAGAGTTGCGGGTCTCTTGGCAGTCGGCCAACACGTAGTTACCGTAGCGAACGGCTGGGGCGAGAAGACCCTTCTAGACACCCGATGCACTCGGTCCTCCGTGTTCGGTTGCCAACACCGAGAGTCCGCCGAACATCCGGCGCTGTTCGTTCGGAATCTGACCCGGTGAGTCAGCGTAGACACACGGCCCCCGGGGCATAGAGGAACTCTTCGAAACCGACCGGCACGCAAGGGATGCCACGGGGCACCGAGACTGCGCGGACCGGTCGTGCTGCCGTTGAAACCGTTCAACGAACCCACAAGGCCCTAGCGCGTCGCTTGAAGCGCTTCGTTGTCAATTGCCTCTACCGAAGGCAGCCGTCGCCCAGCGAAATCGCCAGCGGTCCGGAATCGTCACGCCACCGGCCGTGCTCCAGCGGTGGTCCGGTCGTCAGCAGACCCAGTTGTACTGGCGGACCTTCTGCGAGAACCAGGTGACCATGCCGCTCTCCGAGGTGAACTTCGCCAGGCCGTCGCTGTAGACGACGAACGTGCCGATGTCGTCGCCCGGACCGGGCGGCGCCACCTTCGGCGCACGGAATCCCGACGACGGCGGGGCCGGCTCGGGGTAGAGCGTCGGGTCGATCAGTGCCACCTCGGACTGCACCAACGGGTACCAGGTGACGCCCGAGAACTGAGCCGCCGAGTCACCGCACGGGCCGTAGAACTGGACGTCGCGGTCGACGCGTTCGATCTGCACCGCGACCGGCTCGGCGGGGGTGAGCGTGAACGGGATGTCGACCGTGCCGATCGGTGTCGCGTCGGGGCACTGCACGTCGATGCTGAACACCAGGTCGCCGACCGCCTCGGCGGGAAGTTCGATCGGACGGAACGAGCCCTGTTGGGCGACGTACTGCACCTCGCTGTCGGGGACGCCGCCCTCGAGCACCGTGGTCGCCGGACCGGAGGGGTCGAACGGCGCCCACTCCCCGGCGGTGTCCCAGTACTTCGAGGAGTAGCGGTACGCGAGCGTGGTGCCGTCCGAGAGGTGCGCTTCCACAGGGCCGGTGCACACGACGCTGGTGGTGCCCGTCACCTCGAGCATCACGAGCGGGGTCGAACTGCACGCGGGGATGCGCACGATCTGGAGCTGCAGCCCGCCGGCCTGCACCGGCTGCGACGTGATGCAGCGGTAGCCGGTGTCGAGCACCACCGGCCCGCGCGGGACCGACGATTCGGTCTCGGGCGTGGGGATGACGGCCGTGGTCTCACCGGCAGCGCCGGTGCCGGGCGTGGTGCTGCCGGCGTTGTTCTCGCCACGGCCCAACACCAGTGCGCCGGCGATCGCGCCGACTACCACCACGCCGGCCGCGACCGCGGCCAACGGGGTCTTGCTGCGCGGCGCGCCACCGGACGCGGCGCCCGTCGGTCGGTGCGCGCGGCTCGCCGAATCCAATGCGTCGCCGGCGCGACGCAGTTCGTCGTCCATGTCCATCAGTCCACCTCCATGAT
>CBHWEI010000428.1:0-2270 GCA_966112835.1 uncultured Acidimicrobiaceae bacterium | reverse complement strand
TTCTTCGTGCTCGTAACACGCCGTGGAGCGTGGAGGAGATCGAACTCGATCCGCCCAAGGCCGGCGAAGTGTTGGTGAAGATCGTCGCCAGCGGCATGTGCCACAGCGACGAGCACCTGGTCACCGGCGACCTGGAAGGCGCCACGGCGCCGCTGCCCACCATCGGTGGCCACGAGGGCGCCGGTGTGGTGCTGGAAGTGGGCCCCGGCGTGTTCAGCGTCGCCCCCGGCGACCACGTGGTGTTCGGCTTCGTGCCGGCCTGCGGCCGTTGCCCCAGCTGCGCCTCGGGCCACAGCAACCTGTGCGACCTGGGTGCCATCACCGCCACCGGCATGCAGCTCAGCGACGGCACCTCGCGCCACCACGACAAGGACGGCAACGACCTGACGCTCGCCATCGGCGCGCTCGGCACGTTCGCCCACCACACCGTGGTGCACGAGGCCAGCTGCATCAAGATCGAGAAGGACCTGCCGCTCGACAAGGCCTGCTTGCTGGGCTGTGGCGTCGTCACTGGTTGGGGCTCGGCCGTGTACGCGGCCGACGTGCAGCCGGGCGACATGGTCGCCGTGGTCGGTTGCGGCGGCATCGGCAGCAACGCCATCCAGGGCGCCAAGATGGCCGGCGCCTCGGTCATCGCCGCCATCGATCCCATCGAGTTCAAGCGCGAGAAGGCCATGGAGTTCGGTGCCACCGTCACCCACTCGTCCATCCAGGACGCATTGGCCGCGCTGCCCGACACCACCTGGAGCCGCGGCTTCGACAAGGTCATCATGACCTGCGGCGTCGGCAACGGCGACGTGCTGGGCGAGGCGTTCTGGCTGGGCGGCAAGCGCAGCAAGATCGTCGTCACCAACATCCACCCGGTGGGCGAGGCCAGCATCGCCATCCCGGCCGTGTTCCTCACCGTGTTCGAGAAGCAGCTCATCGGCTCGCTGTTCGGTTCGGGCAACCCGCGCAAGGACATCCCGCGCCTGCTCGAGCTGTACACGCAGGGTCAGCTCGACCTGGACGGTCTGGTCACCCGCACGTACCCGCTCGAGGGCATCAACGACGGCTACGCCGCCATGAACGCCGGCGAGAACATCCGCGGCGTACTCGTCTACGAGCACGACTGACCGCACCACCACACGTCACACGCACCACGATCGGGGGAACGATGGGTGAGTCCAGGAAGTGTCGAGCAGCAGTGCTGCACGCCGTCGGCGAGCAGTGGCAGATCGAGGAACTCACCGTCGACCCTCCGGTCGCGGGTGAGGTGATCGTGCAGTGGAAGGTCGCCGGCCTGTGCCACAGCGACGAGCACTTCGTCACCGGCGACATGGTGCCGCCGGCCGAGATGCTCGAAGCCGCGGGCATGCCCCCGTTCTTCCCGGTCATCGCCGGCCACGAGGGCTCGGGCATCGTGGTGGAAGTGGGGCCGGGTGTCACCAGCGTCGCCGTGGGCGACCACGTGTCGGCCAGCTTCATCCCGTCGTGCGGCCGGTGCCGCTACTGCAGCACCGGCCGCCAGAACCTGTGCGACGCCGGTGCCGGCGCGATGGGGAAGGGCCAGATCTCCGACGGCACCATCCGTCACTGGGTGAACGGCGAGCCCGTCACCATGATGGCCAAGCTCGGCACGTTCGCCGAGTACACGTGCGTGTCCGAAGCGTCGGTCATCAAGGTCGAGCCCGACCTGCCGCTCGATGCGGTCGCACTGGTCAGCTGCGGCGTGGCCACCGGCTGGGGCTCGGCCACCAAGCGCGCCGAGGTGCGCCCCGGCGAGACCGTCGTGGTCGTCGGCATCGGTGGCATCGGCATCAACGCCGTGCAGGGCGCGGCCATGGCCGGCGCCAAGCGCGTCATCGCCGTCGACCCGGTCGAGTTCAAGCGCGAGAAGGCCATGGAGATGGGTGCGACGCACACGTTCGCCTCCATGGAAGAAGCCTTCCCGGCGGTCACCGAGCTCACCTACGGGCAGATGGCCGACAAGGTCATCATGACCCCGGGCGTCATGTACGGCGACCTCATGCAGTTGGGCACGGCGCTCGCCGGCAAGGGCGGCACCATCGTCGTCACCGCCGTCGCGCCCATCACCCAGACCGAGAGCTCGGTGAACCTGTTCGAGTTGGCGATGTACAACAAGGAGATCAAGGGCACCATCTTCGGTTCGCTGAACCCGCGCAGCGACATCCCCAACCTGCTCGGGCTGTACCGCGAAGGCCAGCTGAAGCTCGACGAGCTCATCACCCGCCGCTACACCCTCGACCAGATCAACGAGGGCTACGAGG
>CBHWEI010000427.1:0-2331 GCA_966112835.1 uncultured Acidimicrobiaceae bacterium | reverse complement strand
TGATGACGGCGAGATAGTTCTGGGGAGCGGCGGCCATCAGCGGCACCTCCGATGAGAAAGTTGTGGAAAACGGTGTGTCTGCACTGCCCTACCTGCTGTTTGCAGGGGATCGTAGCCGCCGGTTCCCCGGGAACGGGTGATGCACCTGGTCAGCACCCCGGCACCTGGCCCACCTCGGACGTGGACACGTCGAGGCTGCACACGCCCTCCAGGCCGTTCCCGTTGCGCACCTGGTAGAGCAGGCGGGCCAGCTTCTCGTCCAGGTCGGTGCCGTCGCCCAGGCGCACCTCGATGTCGCTGTCGTCCTTGTCGGGCGGGCTGGTGAGCGTGAGGGTGAGCTCGCCACTGGTGGAGTCGACCGCCACGGAGGTGGTGATGCTGCGGATGTCGGGCGGCAGGGCCAGCACCAACTGGGCCGCGCTGGCGTAGGGCGCTCCGGCGAACTGTCCACGTTCCGTGTCGGGGTTGTCGCCGACGATGAGCATGTAGGCGATGGGCTGGCCGGTGATGACGTCGAGCACGCGGCCCTGGGCGTCGATGACCCGGTACTTCTCGTCGCCGCCCTGGAACGTGGCCACGGGCTTGCGCTCGCGGATGTCGATGCGGACCACGTGGGGGAAGTCGGTGGTGACCCGGGCGCGCTCGACCCACGGCACCGCTTCGAGCTTCTTCTCGGCGGCGTCGGTGTCGACCAGCAGCACGGGCTCGCCCTGGATGGAGTCGACCACCTCGGCCAGCACGTCGGGGTCGGTGTAGACCGCACCCTGCACCTGCACGTCGCGGACGTCGAAGATGGGCGAGGCGACCACTGCGATGGCCGCCACCACGACGAGCACGAGGGCCACGGCGATGGACACCCAGATGAGCCGACGCCGGCCCTCGGCGCGCCGGTTGGCGATGCGCCGGGCGCGGATGCGCGGGTCCATGCCGGCACTGCCCGCCGGCTGCACCTGCTGCACGGGCGGGCTGCCATCGTCGAGGTCGCCGATGACCACGGTGGAGCGTTCCTCCGACGGGTCGGCGTCGAGGTAGACCGTGTCGGGAACTTCCTCGTGCTCGATGACGATGGTCTTGCGCGGCGGCTCGGGTGCGGCGGTCTCGGCCGGTTCGTCGGCGGGCTCGACCGGCTCGTCGGCTTCGATCTCGATCTCGTCGTCGTCGATCACCAGCAGGCTGGGGTCGTCGTCGGTGTCGTTGCCGGGGTCGTCGCCGGGCGCGGCCGGGCCGGCCGACGCGGCGGGCGTCAGGCCGAGGATGCGGTCGATGGACGGGTCGTCGAAGTCGTAGCCCTTCTCGGGCGGCGTGTCGGGCGTGCTGAACGCCACCGACAGTTCGTCGAGCACCGCGTCGGGCACGTGCTCGGACGGCTCCATCGGTTCGTCACGTTTCGTCACAGCGGCACCCCCTCCCGGTGATCGGGCTCGACATCGGTGAACCCCACCAGTCGTACCTCACTGCGCAGCAGGAAACCGGTCTTCTCGAACACTTCGTCACGGACGTGCTCCATCACGGCGCGCACGTCGGCCGCGGTGGCGCCGTGCTCGGCCTGCACGAAGTTCGCGTGCTTCTCGCTGACGCACGCCCCGCCGATGCGGAAGCCCTTCAGCCCAAGGCCGTCGATCCGTTGGGCCGCGGCCAGTTCGCCGGGCACGGGGTTGACGAACACCGAGCCGGCGTTCTGCCCACCGGGCTGGTGCTCTCGTCGCCAGCGCACGATGTCGGCGACGGTGGCCTCGGCGGCGTGGCTGTCGCCCTCCGCCAGGTCGACCGTGGCGTCGACCACCACCTGGTGGTCGGCCACGTCGGAGCCACGGAAGCGCAGGCGCAGGCGGTCGGCCGTCACCCAGCCGGACCGCCCGGTGTGCAGGTCCACCAGCGTCGCGCCGCGCAACGACGCGGCGACGTCGCTGCCGTGGCCCCCGGCGTTCATGCGCACCGCGCCACCCAGCGAGCCGGGCACACCCACGGCCCATTCGAACCCGGTGAGACCCGCCGCTGCCGTGCGCCGCGCCAGCACCGGCAGCGCGACCGCGGCGCCGGCGACCACTTCGGTGCCGTGCAGTTCGATGCGTTCGGCGGCATCGGCCAGCTCGGCCAACGACACGGCGATGCCCGGGAACCCGGCGTCGGCGACCAGCAGGTTCGACCCGCGCCCCACCACCAGCACCGGCAGGCCGGTGTCGCGCAGCACGGCGGCCACCTGGTGCAGTTCGTCGACGGTGCGCGGCGTGGCGAACACCAGCGCCGGGCCACCCAGCTTGTAGGTGGTGAACGGCGCCAACGCCACGTCGGCCGTCGCGAAGCCGTGCAGGCGCGCCAAGGCCATCTGTT
>CBHWEI010000426.1:0-2342 GCA_966112835.1 uncultured Acidimicrobiaceae bacterium | reverse complement strand
CGGCGCATGTCGGCGTCGCGCCAGAAGGTGGCGGTCTTCGAGCCGTACGGCTCCCAGCGGGGCAGGGCCGCGGCCGCGTGGGGTTCGTCGCCCATCACCGTGACGCGCTGCACCACCCGCTCGCCCTCGAAGTCGTTCAGCACGTGGTGCTGGGTGCAGCGGTTGTCCCACATGGCGATGGTGCCCGCCGCCCAGCGGTAGCGCACGGTGAAGCGGGGCTGCTGCACCCACTGGGTGAGGTGGCCGAGCAGCATGGTCGACTCGGCGTCGCTGAGCTCGACGACGCGGCGGGTGAAGTGCTCGTTCACGAACAGCGACCGCCGGCCGGTCTCGGGGTGCACGCGCACGACGGGGTGGATGGCGCCCTTCTCGGGGGCCAGGTGCGGTGCAGCGTTGTGATAGGCGGTGAGGCCGTCGCACAGGTCGCGCAGCGGCGCCGATAGTTCGTCGTAGGCCTTGCAGGCGTTGGCCCACATGGTGTCACCACCCACCTCGGGCACCACCTTCGCCTGCAGGATCGCGAACTTCGACGGCTGCGGGGCGCACGTGATGTCGCTGTGCCATTCGTCGGCGATGCCACCCGCGCCGTCGACGGCGCGCAACTCGAAGAACTCGGGTCGCTCGCGCTGCATGTCCAGGTTCGGGTGCGCCTCGAGCGTGCCAAACAGCCGGCCGAACGCGATGTGCTCGTCGGCCGAGAGGTGCTGGTCGGGGAAGAACAGCACCATGTGCTCCATCAGCAGTCCGTGGATGCGCGTGGCGTCGTCGGCGGTGGCCGACCCGAGCGCGATGCCGCGCACCTCGGCGCCCAGTGACCCCGACAGGCGGCGGACATCGAGGTCGGTCGTGTTGGTTCGTCCCGTCATGACTGCAGAGCGTAGGTCTACGCTGCCGCGGTGGATCTCGTACCCGTCGTCGACATCAACTATCCCTCTGCGACCTCGCTCGCCGACCTCGACCTCGCCTGCCGCGATCACGGGTTCTTCCTGCTCTCGGGCCACGGGCTCGACGACCTCATCGAGCGCACCTTTCAGGCCGCCCGCCAGTTCTTCGGTGCCCCGCAGCACGTGAAGGAGGCCATCCGCCGCGACGCCGACAACCCGCTCGGCTACAACGACCGCGAGCTCACCAAGCGGCGCCGCGACCGCAAGGAGGTGTTCGACATCGTCGACCCCGTGCAGGGTCGCTCACGTCACTACAACCGGTGGCCCGAGGTCGACGGGTTCCAGACGGCCATCGCCGAGCACTACGACGCGTGCAGCGACCTGGCGACGCGCACCACCGATCTGGTGCTGGCCGCGCTCGGCCTGGCCGACCACCGCCTGGCCGCCCACCGTGGTGACCGCACCGCCAGCAACATGCGTCTGAACCACTACACGCTGGGCGACCCGGTGCCGGCCGACGAGCGCGACGGCCTGTCGGACCTGGCCGACGTGTCGCTCGGCCACCACACCGACCTGGGCCTCATCACCCTGCTCATCCAGGACGACGTGGGCGGGCTGCAGGCGCAGTCGGCCGACCACGGTTGGATCGACGTCGAGCCGCGGCCGGGCACCATCGTCGTGAACCTGGCCGACTGCATGCAGGTGTGGACGAACGACCGCTACCGCGCCGCCGTGCACCGGGTGCTGCCCATGACCACGAGCACGCGCATGAGCATCCCGTACTTCCTGAACCCCGCTCGCGACGCCGTGGTGGAGCCGATCCCCGAACTGGTCGCCGACCACTCCCGATACCGGGCGTTCCCGTTCCGGCAGTTCATCGACGCACGCAGCGCCGACAACTATGCCGATGCCGGCGCGCCCGACGCGCAGATCTCCGACTTCCTCATCGGCGTCTGAGGCGCGCTCCGGCCGGTTGCGTCAGAGCGCGGCGCGGCTGCGCAGCACGCAGAACTCGTTGCCCTCCGGGTCGGCCAACACCACCCAGGTGACGTCGCCCTGGCCGATGTCGACGCGCGTGGCGCCCAGCGCGAGCAGGCGCTCGACCTCGGCGTCGCGGTCGACGGGACGGAAGTCCATGTGCAGCCGGTTCTTGCCGGCCTTCGCGTCGTCGACCGGCTCGAAGAGGATGCCCGGCAGGCGTCCGTCCGGCGGCCGGATCTCGATCTCGGACGGTTCTTCGTTGACGATGCGCCAGCGCAGTGCTTCGGCCCACCAACGGCCGAGCTCGACCGGGTCACGCGCGTCGATCACGATCTGTTCCCATTCAAGGCTCATGTCACGACGCTACGTCGTCGCCGCCCGACCATCCGACGAGCGCCCCCAGCCGGAACACCAGCACGCGCGCGAACGGCAGGTCGCGGTACTGGTGGTACCGGGCGGCGAGCGCCTCGGCGAGTC
>CBHWEI010000425.1:0-2347 GCA_966112835.1 uncultured Acidimicrobiaceae bacterium | reverse complement strand
TGAGCAACGACAGCGACGACAAGCGCACCGACAGCGGCATCGTGGTGCGGCCCCTCTACACGGCCGACGACCTCGCGGGCTGGGACGCCGCCGCGCAGCTGGGCACCCCCGGCGCGCCGCCGTACACCCGTGGCGTGTACCCCACCATGTACCGCGGCAAGTTGTGGACGATGCGCCAGTACGCCGGCTTCGGCAGCGCGGCGAGCACCAACGAGCGGTTCAAGTTCCTCCTCGAAGCCGGCCAGACCGGCCTGAGCTGTGCGTTCGACCTGCCCACGCAGATGGGCTACGACAGCGACCACCCGCGTGCCGAGGGCGAAGTGGGCAAGGTGGGCGTGGCCATCGACAGCATCGACGACATGCGCACCCTGCTGGGTGGCCTGCCGCTGGACAAGGTGAGCACGTCGATGACCATCAACTCGACGGCCGCCATCCTGCTGCTCATGTACGAACTGGTCGCCGAGGAGCAGGGCGTGCCGGCCAGTGCCATCAGCGGCACCATCCAGAACGACCTGCTGAAGGAGTACATCGCCCGCGGCACCTACGTGTACCCGCCGAAGCCGTCCATGCGTGTCATCACGAACATCTTCGAGTACTGCAGCCAGCACGTACCGAAGTGGAACACCATCTCCATCAGCGGCTACCACATCCGTGAGGCCGGCAGCACGGCCGTGCAGGAGATCGCGTTCACCATCGCCAACGGCATCGCCTATGTCGAGGCGGCCATCGCCGCAGGGCTCGACGTCGACGACTTCGCCCCGCGCCTCAGCTTCTTCTGGAACGCGCACAACAACTTCTTCGAAGAGGTCGCCAAGTTCCGTGCCTCGCGCCGCATCTGGTACCGCCTCATGTCCGAGCGCTTCGGGGCGAAGAAGGAGAGCAGCAAGCTGCTCCGCTTCCACACGCAGACCGGCGGCAGCACGCTGACCGCGCAGCAGCCCGAGACCAACATCGTGCGCGTCGCCGTGCAGAGCATGGCCGCGGTCATGGGTGGCACGCAGAGCTTGCACACCAACGGCTACGACGAGGCGCTCAGCCTGCCCACCGAGCGGGCGGCACGCATCGCCCTGCGCACCCAGCAGGTCATCGGCTACGAGAGCGGCATCGCCGACACGCCCGACCCATTGGCCGGCAGCTACTTCGTCGAGACGCTCACCGACGAGGTCGAGCGGCTGGCCTGGGAGTACATCCAGCGCATCGACGAGATGGGTGGCGCGGTCGAGGCGATCGAGGCCGGCTTCCAGCAGGACGAGATCATGGAGGCCGCCTACTCGTACGCGAAGAGCATCGACGACGACGAGCGCGTCATCGTGGGCGTCAACAAGTTCAAGGTCGACAACGAGCCCGAGCCCGAGGTGTTCCCCATCGACCCGGCGCTCGAGCAGGGCCAGAAGGAACGCCTCGGTACGTTCAAGGCCAACCGCGACATGGCGCTGGTAAGGGCCCGCCTCGACGACGTGCAGGCCGCCGCCCGCGGCACCCAGAACGTGCTGTACCCCATGAAGGAGGCGTTGCGCGCCAACGCCACCCTCGGCGAGGTCAGCGATGCGTTGCGCGAGGTCTTCGGCGTCTACTCGCCCCACTGACATGTCCTGGCTCACCGCTCGTGCGATGGCGCTACCGGCGCTGTGCTTGTCGGTCGCGCTCGCGGCCTGCAGCGCAGGCGGGAGCAGTGGGCCCACCGAGACCGAGTTGACGCTGGTGCCGAACGTGTCGACGTCGGACACGTTGCTGCCCGTCTCGTCCGACACGCTCGAGCCCGACGACACCGGCACACTGCCGCCCGACGCCATGTTCGGCGGCGACCTGTGCAGCGCGCTCGAGAACCGCGACTTCTCCGGCATGGGCCGCGTGCGCGACAAGACGCCTGCGTCCATCGACTCGTGCCAGTGGACGGTCGGCTCGGGCACGGTGGTCGTGCAGTTGGCGACGCCCGACGAGTTCGACCACCCGGGCACGGCCGACGAGGAGATCGCCCCGCTCGACGGGGTGGGCCTCGACGCCATTGGAGTGGACCACGGTGACACCTACCAGGTGTTCGTGAAGGTCGAGAACGGCTACTTCTCGGTCACCGCGTCCAGCCGCAGCAAGGCCGAGGCCCTGGCCGCGGCAGCCGCACCCCGGGCCACCAACGCCCCGGCGCCGCCCACCACCTCGACCCAGCCACCGACCTCGGGCTCGACGGACTCGACCGACTCGACAGGGCCCCCCTCCACCACCTGACCGCAGGCGGGCGAGCCCTGGCTCGAGGACATCTGTCGGCAGTTCGGGGCGGTCCGGTCAGTTGGGGACAGGCTTGGCGTAGTAGCCGTGACTGGGGATCCCGCAGCCGCCGCAGTATCCAACG
>CBHWEI010000424.1:0-2348 GCA_966112835.1 uncultured Acidimicrobiaceae bacterium | reverse complement strand
GATTCGCGACATCCATGTCGCCTTCCGCACCCACGGGCGCGCACCACGACAGTCCTGTGGGTGAATCGCGCCCGTGTGCGCGAATTGCGACGTTCAGGCGACGCGTTCGAAGTGGACTTCGCGGCGGTCGGTGTCGACCGACACCAGCTTCACCCGGCACGCGTCGCCCGGGCGCAGGCCCTTGGCCTTCACCTTGGCGACGACGGCGATGTCGGCCAGTTGGATCTTCGACACCTCGTCGTCGTCCTCCACCACCAGTGCGGCGAAGGTCTGCCCCTCGTGGCCTTCCAACATGACGGCCTCGGCCAGGTCGATGATCGAGCGGTCGATCTGGTTCGACTTCGACGCCGCCCGGGCCATGGCCACTGGTAACTGCTCCAGCCGCTCGGTGACCGCAGCGGGCACCTCGCGCCCGTTGGCCACGGCCAGCACGGTCTGCACCACGTACCGATCTGCAAGGCGACGCAGCGGCGCGGTGGCGTGGGCGTACGTGGCCGCGACCGCCGAGTGCCACGGCGTGTGATCGGCGAGGTACGGCTCGTACTCCGCCCCACCGCCGGCACGGCGCACGGCGAGCATGAACGCGGCGTGCTTCGGGTCGTTCGGGTCGAGCGTGTGCGAGTACGCCTCCAGCGACTGGTCCGCGGGCCACACCATGCCGAACGCGTTGGCGGTGTGCCGCAGGCGGCGCACGGCGCGGTCGTCGGGCTCTGGCATCACCCGGAACAGCCCGGTGTGGGCCTGCAGCATCGCGTCGGCCACGGCCATGTTCGTGGCCAGTGACAGCGCGGCGTTGGCCGTCTCGCTGGCCAGGCGGGGGCGGAACACCAACTCATACCCGTGCGTGCCCCGCTCGACGGTCTGCTCGGGCGGGTCGATGGGGGCGGCGCCGCGGGCCACCTCGGCCGCTGCCATGCGGCGCGCGAACTCGTCGAACCCGGCGGGCAGGTCGGCCGCCGCGACGCTGTCGTAGGCGAGCTTGGCGCGGGTGCGCACGATGGCACGCTCGGCACCGTCGAGCGTGGCGTGGCCGTCGGGTGCCAGCCGCACGTGGAACACCACCGCGGGCCGTGGGCCGTCGGGCAGCAGGCTCGCGGCGCCTTCGGCGAGCACGGGCGGATACAGGCCGGCCTTGCCGTCGGGCAGGTACAGGGTCATGCCCCGCTCCCACGCCTCGGTGTCGACGGGGTCGCCGTCGCGCACGAACCAGGCGACGTCGGCGATGGCGTACTGCAACAACAGGTCGTCGCCGTCGGCGGTGATGGTGAACGCCTGGTCCAGGTCGGTGCTGGTGGCGGGGTCGAGCGTCACGAACGGCACGTCGGCGCGGTCGACGTGCTCGGTGGGCTCGCGGCGCGCCGCGTCCTCGGCAGCCTGCAGCACCGCGGCCGGGAACGCCGCGGGCACCTGGAACTGTCCACGGATCTGCGCGAGCCCCGCATCGAGTGCGTGCGTGGTGTCGCGCAGCGATCGCATCGGAGCGGACTGTAGCGGCCTTCGACGCGTGGGAGACTTCGTCCATGAGGGCACGGGTGTTGGCCACGGTCGTCGGCACG
The DNA here is from genome assembly GCA_966112835.1 of uncultured Acidimicrobiaceae bacterium. Taxonomy (GTDB): domain Bacteria; phylum Actinomycetota; class Acidimicrobiia; order Acidimicrobiales; family Ilumatobacteraceae; genus UBA668. The sequence goes on along the minus strand of CBHWEI010000424.1, from coordinate 792 downwards.
GCGATGATGATCACGTCGTGCAGCCGCGAACCTCGCGACCCGACCGCTGGAATCGTCGAACGGCCCTGGAACGTCATCGGTGAGGTCACGAGCGCCGAGTTCGGCGACGGCTACGCCCACGAGCCCACGGAGTTCGTGACCTCGTCCGGCGGACCCGGATGGAAATTCGACTTTCGACTAGGCCCGGTGATCCTGACGATGGCCGACGGTACGACGCTCAACGTCGCGGCCCGGACACCAGGGGGCAACACCTGCAGAGTACTGCTGACCCCACAGGACCGCGTCGACCTGACTGGAGTGCCGGAGCCGACCGATGCGATGGTCGACGCCCAGTTCGGCAGCGGTTCCATCTGCTGGATCGTCGGCGAGACTGCTCCGGACGGGCAAACGCTCCGATGGTTCGAGACCGCGACAGGGTCCCCGACGAGCGTTTCCGTTGGCCGCGCGGTGGCCGTCGACAACCAGGGCATCCTGACCGATCAAGGGTGGCGGTTCCCGTACGGCGAAGGTGAGCGCTCGCGACCGTGCGGGGGAGACTCGACATTGAGTGAACTCATCGCCGACGGCGTTTACCCCGACGTGCAATTCGACCCGGTCGCGAAGAAGGTTTCCAGGCTCGACTGTCCCGCCCGTATGTGACGCTGCTCGCGCAGCGACCGCATCAGAACACAACGGGAATGTTGCGCGGGCCGCGCACCTGGCCGCCCGCCCAGGTGACCAGTGCCGGGTCCTTCAGCTCGAACTCGGGGATGCGGGTGATGAACTCCTCGATGGCCACGCGCAGCTCCATGC
>CBHWEI010000423.1:0-2385 GCA_966112835.1 uncultured Acidimicrobiaceae bacterium | reverse complement strand
GGGGGGGGCCCCCCCGCGCCCCCCCCCGGTCCGGGTGGGGGCCCCCCCCCCCCCGGGGGGGGGGGGGGGCGGCCCCCCCCCACTTCCGCGTTACAGGTCGGCGATGCGCTTGAAGATCTCGGCGGCGGCGAGGCCGTGGCGTTCGCCGAGGCCGGCGAGGCGGGTCCGGATGCGGTCGCGGAAGGCGGCCATCTGGGCGGGGTCGACGGCTTTCATGGTGCTCTCGAACTGGCTCTCGTGCGCCTCGAGCGCGGCCAGCTTGGTGTCGACGAAGCCCGAGACGTCCTCCACGTGGTCGGGCTCGTCGGCCTCCCACAGCAGCAGCACATCGGGCCGGTGCGACGGCAGGCCGTGCTCCTTGAAGAAGTGCGGGTCGCGGGCGGCGACGATGCCGTCGCACGCCAGCAGTCCGGCGTGACGGTGATCGGGGTGCAGGCGATACCGCTTCCACGGGTCGTGCCCCAGGATCACCTGCGGCCGAAGCTCGCGGATGACGCGGGCGACGCGGCCGCGGAGCTCGAGCGTGCTGTCCAGCTCGCCGTCGACCTGCTCGAGGAACACCACCTGGCCAGCATTCGCGCCGGACAGCCGTCGGGCGGCCTCGCGCTGCTCGACCTGTCGTTGCGCGGCGAGCGCGGCGATGTCGGCGTCGGGGTTCCAGGTGCCCTTCGAGCCGTCGGTGAGCACCAGGTGGTGCACCATGCAGCCCTGCGCCGCCCACTTCGCCAACGTGCCACCGCAGCCGAACTCGACGTCGTCGGGGTGCGCGCCGATGGCCAGCGCCGACGACGGCACCGGCAGGTCGCGCGAGATCAGAGCAGGGGAGGGGTCGGGTTGGCCAGGTTCATTGGCAGCCATGCGGGGAGCACTTCCTGCACCAGCGGGTGCGTGAGATCGGCAGGGACGTCGATGTCGAGGGCGAGCAGCGGGTCGCGGCGCACGGCAACCGGATGGCCGGCGGCGATGGCCTGGGCCAGGTGTCGACGGAACGAACCGCCGCCGTACGCGAACTCGAACGCGAGCGAGGTGGGCAGCGAGAGCACGTTGGTGCCGTCGCCGACCGCGTCGGGCACCAGCGTGACGGTGCCGGCCAACGCCACGCCGACGAGGTTGCGGGCACGCGGCAGGTCGCCGTGCGCCACCACCACGTGGGCCACCTCGCGCTCGCGCAGGTCGCGGACGCTGTTGGCCACCGCCGCGTTCAGGCCGACGCCCGGGTGCCACAGGACCATGGCGCCGTGGTCGACGGCCCACTCGGCCACCGAGTCGTCGTCGCACGCGACGTAGACGGGCGCCTCGCCCGCGGCGGCGAGCACCCGCTCGGCCGACCAGCGGGCCAACGCCACACGTTCGACCGGCGACAGCACCGGCGCCAACCGCGCCTTGGCATCGGCGAATGCCTTCACCGGCACCAGCACCACGGAGTCCACCCGGGCATCGTACGCTGTGCCGCATGCCGATCAACGTGGGCGTCGTGGGCGCCGGATCGTGGGGGACGACGGTCGCGGCGATGGCGGCCGAGAACGCGCCGACCGTGCTGTGGGCGCGCCGGCCCGAGCTCGCCGAACAGATCAATCGCGACCACGTGAACGGCGACTACCTGCCGCAGTTCACCCTGCCCGAGCAGCTGCGCGCCACCAGTTCGCTGCACGAGGCCGTCGCCGGGTGCGACGTGCTGGTGATGGCCGTGCCGTCGCACGGCTTCCGCGACGTGGCCCTCGAGGCCGCGCGGCACCTGCGCGCCTGGGTGCCGGTGGTCAGCCTCACCAAGGGCCTCGAGCGGGCGTCGCGCAAGCGGATGAGCGAGGTCGTGCGCGACGAGATGCCCGGTCATCCGGTGGCGGTGCTCACCGGCCCGAACCTGGCCAAGGAGATCCTCAGCGGCCAGCCGGCCGCCAGCGTGGTGGCCGTCGACGACGCCGACATCGCCGCCGAGCTGCAGCGCATCTTCACCCGGCCGAGCCTGCGCGTGTACACGAACACCGACGTCGTGGGTTGCGAGGTGGGTGGCGTGGTGAAGAACGTCATCGCGATCGCCGCCGGTATGGCCGAGGGCATGGGGTTCGGCGACAACACCCGGGCCACGCTCATCACCCGCGGCCTGGCCGAGATGAGCCGGCTGGGCATCGCCATGGGCGGTCAGGCGGCCACGTTCTCCGGTCTCGCCGGCATGGGCGACCTCATCGCCACCTGCTCGTCGAAGCAGAGCCGCAACAACATGGTGGGTTTCCAGCTCGGAGAGGGCAAGCTGATCGCCGAGGTGTTGGCGTCCATGAGCATGGTGGCCGAAGGTGTGAAGAGCTCGCCCAGCGTGCTCGATCTCGCCCGGCGTCACGGTGTGGAGATGCCCATCACCGAACAGGTCGTGGCCGTGTGCCACCAGGG
>CBHWEI010000422.1:0-2385 GCA_966112835.1 uncultured Acidimicrobiaceae bacterium | reverse complement strand
GACATGGCGCAGCTCGGCGTTCGTGTCCAGGCACACGGGGGCGCCCTCGTCCGCCGCGTCGCTGGCCGCGACGCCCGGCCCCCGGCACGGGCTGTTGGCCCCCGCCGCGCGCACCCCCACCCCCCCGCTCATGGGGTGCGGGGCGCACTCAACTAAGGGACCCGGGGGGCGTGGGCCCGCCGCCGCGGGCGCCCGCAGCAGCCGTGGAACTGCTACGCGAGGACGGCTTGCCCGGGCTGACGTTCGAGGCCGTCGCGGCGCGGTCGGGTGTGGCCAAGACCACCCTGTACCGCCACTTCCCCGACCGTGCCGCGCTGCACCTGGCTGCCGTCGAGTCGGTGGGTCCGGTGGCGGTCATGGCCTTCACCGACGACCTGCGCGCCGACCTGGTCGACTTCCTGACCGCACTCGAGCGGTCGCTGTGCGAAGGCGACTTCGGAGCCGTGCTGCTCACCGCCGCGGACGGCGCCGAACGCAATCCGCAGATGGCCCACCTGGCCCGCACCGCCGCGGCGCAGCGTCGTGAGCAACTCGGCCGGCGGCTGCGCGCCGCGCAGGCCGACGGGGTGTTGCCGGCCGACGTCGACGTCGACCTGCTCACCACCCAGCTGGTGGGCCCGCTGTTCTACCGGCGCTTCTTCAGCCGCCAGCCCCACGACCGGCGCTTCGTCCCCGCCCTCGTCGCCCAGGTCCTGCCCGAGACGGTGTCACGCAGCACTTGAGTTCGGGAGAAGTGCGTCACGCAGAACTTGAGTTCTGCGTGACACACCCCTTCAGGTGGGGGTGATGAGCTTGCGCAGGCGGCGGGCCAGGGCGGTGGCGCCCATGGCGGTGCCGGTGGCCACGGTCATGTGGCCCATCTTGCGGCCGCGGCGCGGTTCGGCCTTGCCGTAGAGGTGCAGGTGCACGGCGGCGTTCTCGAGCGCCACGGCCCAGTTCGGCTCGCCCTTCTCCCACATCTCGCCCAACAGGTTCACCATCGACACGCCGGGCACCAGCAACCGGGTCTCGCCCAGGGCCAGGCCGCACACGGCGCGGATCTGCTGCTCGAACTGGCTGGTGACGCACACGTCGAGTGTGTAGTGGCCGGTGTTGTGCGGCCGGGGAGCGAGCTCGTTGACGAACACGTCGTTGCCCACCACGAACATCTCGACGCACATGACGCCCACGAAGGCCAGCTCGTCGGCGATCCAGGTGCACAGGTTGGCGGCGCCCTCGGCGCTGTCGGCCGGCATGTAGGCGGGCGCGTAGCTGGCGTCGAGGATGCCGTTCACGTGCGTGTTCTGGGCGACGGCGTAGGTGGCGTGGCGCCCGTCGGCGGTGCGGGCCACCACCATCGACAGCTCGCGGTCCAGCTGCAGGCGGCGCTCGAGCACGCACGGCACGCCGCCCAGTTGCGCCCACGCGTCGGGCAGCTCGTCGGCTGTCTGCACGGTGATCTGGCCCTTGCCGTCGTAGCCCAGGCGGGCGGTCTTCAGGATGCACGGGAACGTCAGGTCGCCGGCGGCGGCGAAGTCGGCCTCGGATCCGATGACCACGTACGGGCCGACGGGCGCGCCGATGTCCTCCAGGAAGCGCTTCTCGCGGATGCGGTCCTGGCAGATGGCCAGCGCGTCGGGCGGAGGGTGCACGACGACGCGGTCGGCGATGGTGCGCAGTGCGTCGGCGGGTGCGTTCTCGAACTCGGTGGTGACCACTGCGCAGGTGGCGGCCAGTTGCTCGAGCGCGGCGGGGTCGTCGTAGGCGGCGACGATGTGCACGTCGGCCACCTTGCCGGCGGGGGCGTCGGGGTCGGGGTCGACCACGGTGGTGCGGTAGCCCATGACGCGTGCGGCGATGATGGCGTAGCGGCCCAGTTGGCCGCCGCCCAACATGCCGAGCATGGCGGGCGGGGTGACGACGGTGTGGTCGCTCATGCGGGCGGCAGGGTGCTGGTGCTGGCGTCGTGGTGGCGGCGCGACCGGTACTGGGCCAATGCAGCAGCCAGGTCGGCGTCGCCCGCGGCGAGCAGCGACACGGCGAACAGGGCTGCGTTGGTGGCGCCGGCCTCGCCGATGGCGAACGTGGCCACCGGGACGCCGGCCGGCATCTGCACGATGCTGTACAGGCTGTCGAGCCCGCTCAGGTGGCGGCTGGGCACCGGCACGCCGAGCACCGGCACGGTGGTCTTCGCGGCGAGCATGCCGGGCAGGTGCGCGGCACCGCCGGCACCGGCGATGATGGCCCGCAGGCCGCGATCGGCGGCGGTCTCGGCGAAGGCGAACATCTCGTCGGGCATGCGATGTGCCGACAGCACCTGCACGTGGTGGGCCACGCCGAACTCGGTGAGGACGTCGACGGCTCTGCTCATGGTCGACCAGTCGCTGGTCGACCCCATCACGACGG
>CBHWEI010000421.1:0-2392 GCA_966112835.1 uncultured Acidimicrobiaceae bacterium | reverse complement strand
CACGACAACGGCATCCCGCTCATCGTCGACAACACCGTGCCCACCCCGTACCTCATCCGTCCCATCGAGTGGGGCGCCGACATCGTGGTGCACAGCCTCACCAAGTTCATCGGCGGCCACGGCACGTCCATCGGCGGCGCCATCATCGACGGCGGCACGTTCGACTTCGGCGCCAGCGGCCGCTTCCCGAACCTCACCGAGCCCGACCCCAGCTACCACGGCCTGCCGTACTGGCCGGCCCTCGGACCGGGCGCGTACATCATCAAGGCCCGCGTGCAGATCCTGCGCGACCTCGGTGCCGCGGTGTCGCCGTTCAACGCCTTCGCGTTCCTGCAGGGCCTCGAGACGCTCAGCCTGCGCATGGAGCGGCACTGGGCGAACGCCGACAAGGTGGCCCAGTTCCTGGTGGACCACCCGCAGGTCGAGAACGTCGCCTACGCCGGCCTGCCTAGCAGCCCGTGGCACGAGCGGGCGAAGAAGTACGGCGGCGGCAAGGGCTACGGCTCGGTGCTGGCGTTCGACATCGTCGGCGGCAAGGAGGCCGGCCAGAAGTTCGTGGGCGGCCTGAAGCTGCACAGTCACGTGGCCAACATCGGCGACGTGCGCAGCCTGGTCATCCACCCGGCGAGCACCACCCACAGCCAGCTCACCGAAGAGGAGCAGGCGTCCACCGGCGTCCGGCCCGGCCTCATCCGCCTGAGCGTGGGCCTGGAGAGCATCGAGGACATCCTGGCCGACCTCGAGCTCGGCTTCGCCGCCGCCAAGTAGTCGCCGAGTGGCCGACGGGCCCCCCGGCGGCCACTTCCCGACCTTTCCACGCCGGCGACGCATCGTCAGCCGGCTGGCTGGAGGTCCTCGAGGTAGGTCTTGACGGCAGCGTCCGTCGACTGGATGCAAGCCGTCCAATTCGCTCCGTCGGCCGACAGGCAGGCTCGCATCGTGTCGTTGCCGAACGCTCGGTAGGCGTCCTCCTGAGCCTGAGTGAGTCCCTCCAACCGAGAGACGTCGACGACGCCGTAGTTCGCCGGCGGGGGGAGCGACGAGTAGTCGGTCGCGATTGCGCCGCCATTCGTCGATCCGGTGCCAACGACCCTCACCTGGCTCCATGTAGCCGTCGCGACAATCGATCCGTCGGCGGCGAACGCGGTGATGGTGTCGCCGGGAGAGTGTTGCTGCACCGGGAAGGCCGCAATCCCTTGGATCGGCCGCTGGGTGAGCGTCGGGCCGCCGTCGAGACGCAGCTCGACCCGATTCGCCGAGGTCGGGATGCCGGTCCAGAACACGATGCGATCGTTGCCACCGAGCTCTGGTTCCGGAATGAGTGGCAATTCGGCGGCATCGCTCTGGAAGCGACCAGTTGCATACCCCTCGTAGGCCACGGTCGTCTGTTGCCCGTAGCCGTCGAAGAACGGCGCCGCAGTGATGGCGAATGTCAGGTGAGTCCCGTCGGCCAACTCGAAACTGAGCGCACCCGGCTTCACCAGATCGGTGTACAGCTGGTCCTCATCGGAGACGACGATCGGAGTGCCGATCGCTCCATTGGTCGCGGCGGAATCCTCAGGTAGTCCGTGGTCACGAGTCATCAGCACGGCGGTCGCACCGAAACCGATGAGGGCCACCGAAACGACTCGCAACGCGACACGACGGTGCCGTCGACGCCGCGCCCGATCCTCGATTGCGACGCGCTGTGATGCGACGTCGAACCTCTGCACCTCAATGTTGCGGAAGTGCTCTTCCAGCCGAGTCTCCAGCTCGATGGTCATTCCAGATCTCCTTTCAGTTGGGCCAGGGCCCGATGCAATGTGGACTTGACCGTGCCGACCGAGATCCCCAGCAACGCCGAGATCTCGTGTAGCTCCGAACGCTCGTAGTACCTGAGGACAATGACAGCGCGCCGGCGGCGGGGCAGGCGTGCGATGGCGTCGGTCAGCTCATCCGGGCGATCGAGGTACGACTCGGCGGTGGCTACCCGGTGCTGCGTGCGAATCACTACCGCACGATGGCGATGCCACGACGTGCACCGGTTGACGATCGCTCGGCGGAGGTAGGCAGGCGGGTCGTCCACCTTGCCCCAACGCTCGAACACCTTGACGTACGCCTCCTGCACGATCTCCTCTGCTTGCACAACCGAGCCCGTCAGCAACAGCGCCAGCCGGTACATCGGCGAGTGAGTCGTCGTGAAGAAGTCATCGAATGAAGCTTCGAAGGGCACGGCGTCCGGGCTCGATGCGTGCGCGGCGGCGTCCGCGCCGAACGTGTCGTCACCGTCAGTACTCGCCGTCGTCTCGAAGGCCATCTCTCACTCTGACGCACGAGTGAGGGTCGAGGTTGCTCGCGCTCCGTCCGCCTACCCGGCGGGGGGGGGGGGGGGGTGGGCACCCCCCGCGGCCAG
>CBHWEI010000420.1:0-2409 GCA_966112835.1 uncultured Acidimicrobiaceae bacterium | reverse complement strand
CGTCGGGCAGGTTGTGCGCCGTGAACGCCTCGAACGCGATGGCCGCGAGCGGCATGGTGCGATCGGGCGAGCCCTTCACCGTGAACGAGCCGCCGGCGAACTCGAGGTCGTCCTCGTTCGCCTCCAGCTGGTGGGCGGCGATCTTCTTCGCCTTGTCGATGACCTTGTCGCACGCCATGGCGATGGCCACGCCACCGACAGGCAGCGAACGCGACCCGTACGTGTCGAGGCCCAGCGGGGCGATGGCGGTGTCGCTGTGCAGCACGTCGACGTCGTCGGGCGAGATGCCCAGGCGATCGGCGACGATCATGCTCCACGCCGTCTCGTGACCCTGGCCGTGCGGCGCCGTGCCGGTGACGACCTGCACCTTGTTGGTGGGCAGGATGCGCACGGTGGCAGCTTCCCAGCCACCCGCCGAGTAGTTCAGCGAGGCGAGCACGCGTGACGGAGCCAGGCCGCACATCTCGAAGTAGCTGGCCTGACCGATGCCGAGCAGCTTCGTGGCGCCCGGCACGTTCTGTGCCGCCTGCCGTGCCCGCACACCCTCGTAGTCGGCCATCTCGGCAGCCATCTCGGCGGCCTTCAGGTGGTCGCCCGAGTCGTACACCAGGCCGGTGAACGCGGTGTACGGGAACTGCTCCTTCTGGATGAAGTTGCGCTTGCGCAGATCCATCGGGTCGATGCCCATCTTGTCGGCCAGGACGTCCATGGCCCGCTCGATGGCGTAGGTGGCTTCGGGCCGGCCGGCGCCGCGGTAGGCGTCGGTGGGCGTGAGCGTGGTGTACACACCGGTGCAGCTGAAGTCGTACGCATGGGGCAGGTCGTACACGCCGGCGTACAGGAAGGCACCCAGGATGGGGATGCCCGCCGTGATGAGCTGCTGGTAGCCGCCCATGTCGGCGATGATGCGGATGCGGACGGCGGTGAGCTTGCCGTCGGCGTCGGCCGCCAACTCGACGTGCTGGATCTGGCCGCGACCGTGGATGGTGGCGACGGCGTTCTCGCCACGCTCCTCCACCCAGCGCACGGGGACGCCGTGCTTGCGGGCCAGGGCCACGCACAGCAGCTCCTCGGCGTACACGTCGAGCTTGCTGCCGAAGCCGCCACCGACCGCGGGGGCGACCACGCGCATCTGGTGCTCGGGGATGCCCAGCGTGAGGGCGACCATGACCTTCAGGATGTGCGGCACCTGGGTGGCGCTGTACAGCGTCATGTCGCCACCGAACGGCTGCGGCACTGCGGCCACGGCCCGCGGCTCCATCGCCATGGGGATGAGGCGCTGCTGCACGAACCGCTCGCTCACGGTGAACGCGGCGCTGTCGAACGCCTCCTGCACCTGGCCCTCGTGGCCCTCGATCTTCAGGTCCCACGTGTAGCTGCTGTTGGTGCCCAGGTCCTCGTGGATGACCACCCGGTCGGTCAGTGCGTCGTCGAGGTCGACCACGGCGGGCAGCGGCTCGTACTGCACGTCGATGAGGTCGAGCGCGTCGCGGGCAGCGGCGTCGCTGGTGGCCAGCACGCAGGCGACGCCGTCGCCCACGTAGCAGACCTTGTTCGAGGCCAGCGGGTAGTGCGCCGGGTTCTTCATGTCGGCGGTGACCGCCCATGCGCTGGGCATGGGTGCGCCCCACGTGTCGGCCAGGTCGGCGCCGCTGTAGACGGCGACCACCCCGGGCGCCCCGGCCGCGGCCGAGGTGTCGACGCTGAGGATGCGGGCGTGGGCGTAGGGACTGCGCAGCACCGCCAGGTGCAGCGCGCCCGGCAGGTTCAGGTCGTTGGTGTACTTGGCCTCACCCGTGAGCAGGGCCGGGTCTTCACGCCGCAGTCGCCGTGTCCCCAACACGGCCGACGGGCGATCGTCGGTGACGGTCATTCTTGGTACCCCCAGTACCTCGAAGTGATGGAGTGGATCAGCTGCCCGCGGCCGCAGCCAGGACGGACTTCACGATGTTGTGGTAGCCCGTGCACCGGCACAGGTTGCCCTCGAGCCCGATGCGCACCTCTTCCTCGGTGGGGTTCGGGTTCTCCTTCAGCAGGCTGGTGGCGGCCATGACCATGCCGGGCGTGCAATAGCCGCACTGCAGGCCGTGGTTCTCCATGAACGCCTTCTGCATCGGGTGCATCTCGCCACCCTGGGCCAGGCCCTCGATGGTGGTGACCGACTGGCCGTCGGCCTGCACCGCCAGCATCGTGCAGCTCTTCACGGCCTCGCCGTTGACGTGCACGCTGCAGGCGCCGCACGACGACGTGTCGCACCCGATGTTGGTGCCCGTGAGACCGAGTGCCTCGCGGACGTAATGAACGAGCAACGTGCGCGGTTCCACATCATTTTCGTGAACCGTGCCGTTGACGGTGACCGAAATCTTCACCAGTGATCCCCCTTACGGATCCAGAGCCCCCAGTGGCGGA
>CBHWEI010000419.1:0-2428 GCA_966112835.1 uncultured Acidimicrobiaceae bacterium | reverse complement strand
GGCCTGGGCGAGGTGGGCGATGTCGTCGGGGTCGAGCACGGCCAGCACGGGGTAACCACCGGTGGTCGGGTGGCCGGCCAGGAACGCGATGGGGTTGCCGTCGGGCGGCACCTGGAGGGCTCCTTCGACCATGCCCTCCGACGGCAGTTCGTCGTGGCGGGCCCGCACCAGTGTCGGCCCCTGCAGCCGGGTGCCCACCCGGCTGGTGGTGGTGACGGTGAACGGTGCCGAGCACAGCAGCTCGAACGCGCCGGGCTGGAACCAGTCCAGCCGCGGCCCGGGCCACACGTGCAGGTCGGTGCGTGGCGAGTGGCGGGGTGCTGCGTGTTCGGCGGCCGGCGATCCCGGGTCGGGGCCGACGACCACGGCGCCCTGCGCGTCGGCAGCGATGCCGCCGCGGACGGCGACGTACGTGCGAGCCCCGTCGATCAGCCGGGTCACCCGGACGGCGGCGCCTGCAGGGAGCACGACCGGGCTGCCCCAGCCGAGTGCGGGGCCGTCGTGCACCTCGACGTGTGCGACCGCGCCGACCAGCGCGACCATCACCGGCGCGTCGACGGAGAACGCGATCCCGCCGGACGTCTCGAACGCCCCGGCGTGCTCGGCGTTGCCGACCAGGCGGTTGCCGAGCGCGAGGGACGACAGGTCCACCGCTCCCCCACGTGCGGCGCCCAGCCACGCCCTGCCGGGTCGACCGGCGTCGACCACCGAACCGGCGATGCCCCATGACGTCACACGGATCACGTCGCCACGAACCTGACTCGGGTGCCGGGCGGCAGCGTGGCCGGCGGCTCGCGGTCGGCCGCCCACATGGCCAGGTCGGTGCGCCCGAGCAGGTGCCAGCCGCCAGGGCTCTCGCCGGGATACACGGCGGTGAACGTGCTGGCGATGGCCACCGAGCCGGCGGGCACCCGGGTGCGCGGCGTGGCCAGCCGGGGCAGCACGAGCCGCTCGTCGAGGCCGACGAGGTAGGCGAAGCCGGGCATGAACCCACAGAACGCGCACGTGTACTCGGTGCCGGTGTGCAGTGCGATGACGTCGTCGACCGACAGACCCGTCGTCTCCGCCACCGCGGCCAGGTCGTCGCCGTCGTACCGCACTCTCACCTCCACCAGCACGGCTGCGGCCCGTGTGACCAGTTCGGTCGGCGCGACCAGCGACGACGGGTCCAGTCGGCCGTCGTGCTGCACCAGCACGGTGCGCGCCGCGGGCACCACGTCGATCACTCCCGGCAGGTCGGCGGCGCGCCAGGCGGTGGCGGCGGCCATGACCTGCTCGAGCGAGTCGAACTCGACCAGCACGGCCCGCGGCCCGTACGGCAGCAGGTTCATGCGACGAACGGCCGCGGCTCCCAGCCGGCGACGCCGAGCGCTTCGACCACGGCCACCAGCAGGTCGGGCGCCCCCGGCGTGTCGCTGTGGATGCAGATGGACTCGACGCCACGCTCGGCCAACACCAGTGCCTGCTCCGCCGCTGCGTCGGGCTCGGTGAGCAGCGCACCCGGTTGCGTGCGCGGCACCAGCGTGCCCTCGGGCGTGTAGGCCCGATCGGCGAACCCTTCGGCCACGAACCGCAGCCCTGCGGCGCGGCAAGCGGTCTCGATGGCGCTGCCCGGCAGGCCCAGCACCGGCAGGTCTGGGTCGTACTCGCCCACCGCCTCGACCACGGCCGCGGCCTGCACTTCGTGGCGGACCAGCGCGTTGTACAGCGCGCCGTGGGGCTTCACGTACTGCACCGCGGTGTCGAACAGCCCGGCGAACGCGTCGAGCGCACCAAGTTGGTACAGCACCGCGTCGCGCAGGTCGTCGGGCTGCATGTCCATGAACCGCCGGCCGAAGCCCGCCAGGTCGGGGTAGCTCACCTGCGCGCCGATGACGCATTGGTTGGCCACGGCCAGTTCGCACGTGGCACGGATGGTGCCGGGGTCGCCGGCGTGGAACCCACAGGCCACGTTCACCGACGTGAGCAGCGGCACCAACAGTTCGTCGGGTCCGCCGGACCAGGCGCCGAAGCCTTCACCGACATCGCTGTTGAGGTCGATGTGCGGCACGACGGGCGCTCAGGACGACAGGGCGTCGCCCACGGCGGCGTCGGTGAGGCGCTTGAAGCAGCGGCGACCGTTGCGGCGTGACAGCACGGCCACTTCCAGGTCGTCGGCGGTGAGCGTGCGGTCGGGACCCGAGAGCGCAGCGGTGGCGGCCTTGATGGCCTGCTCGAGCGCCTGGTCGTCGGCGTGCGAGCCGTCCAAGCGTGACGAGATGGCCTCGGCGTCGCCACCGAGCACGCTGTAGTGCGTCTCGTCCATGACGGTGCCGTCGTAGAGGATGTGGAAGAGCTGGTCGTCGGCACCGCCGACACCCACCTCGGCCACCAGGATCTCGACCTCCATCGGCTTCATCTCGTGGGTGAAGATCTGGCCGAGGATCTG
>CBHWEI010000418.1:0-2436 GCA_966112835.1 uncultured Acidimicrobiaceae bacterium | reverse complement strand
ACGGGCTTCTGTTCGGTTCCTTCCTCACCGTGGTGGTGGACCGAGTGCCCCGAGGGGCTTCTGTCGTTCACCCCGGGTCGGCTTGCGGGAACTGCGGCTTGCGCCTTGGTGCCCGCGATCTGGTTCCGGTGTTCAGCTGGTTGGCGCTTCGTGGGAAGTGCCGTCAATGCCATACCGATATCGGCATCGAACCCCTCGTGCTTGAGTTGTCAACGTCGTTTCTTTTCGGCCTCACCGCGTGGCACTTCGGGCTGTCGTGGCGCACCCCGGCCTACTGCGTGCTGATGGCCGGCCTGGTGGCCCTGAGCTGGATCGATCTGAAGACGCGACGCCTGCCGCGCGAGATCACCTACTGGACCGCGGGGCTCGGCGTGCCGCTACTCTGCGTGGCCGCGCTGGTGGAGCACGAATCGAAGCGCATCTGGATGATGCTGCTGGGCGCCGCCATCTCGTTCGCGATCATGGGCCTCATCTACCTCGTCAGCCGCGGCGGCATGGGCGAGGGCGACGTGCGGCTGTCGCCCCTCCTGGGCGCCTACCTGGGGTTCTTGAACCCCGGCCTCGCCGCCATCGGGCTGTTCTTCGGCTTCTTCATCGGTGCCGTCGTCGGCGTCGTGCTCATGGTGGTGGGCCGTGCCGGTCGGCGGACGGCGTTGCCGTTCGGCCCGTTCCTGGCGCTCGGCACCATCATCGCCATCTTCGTCGGTCAGCGGTACATCGACCTGCTGTTCAACTTCTGAGGCGGCTCAGGGTTCGAAGGCGCTCATCGTGGCCGTGCGGTACGCCTGGCCGTCGACGTCGATGACCAGCCCGGCCAGACCGTGGCGTTCCAACATCGCGATGGAGTGACTCGCCGGCAGCATCATCGCTGCCGTGGCGAACGCCTCGGCGGTGGCGGCGTCGCCCGCCAGCACGGTGGCGGTGAGGATGCGGTGTGCCGCGGGGCGGCCGGTGGCCGGGTCGATGAGGTGGTGGGCGGCGGTGCCATCGGCCGCGGTCCACTGGCGGATCGTCGTGCCGGAGGTGGCGATGCCACCTTCCTGGAGGCGGATGACCGCCACGTGCTCGGGTGCCTGCAGCGGATGCTCGATGCCCAGGTACCACGACTCGTCGTCGCTGGGGGTGCCTGCGGCGCGCAGGTCGCCACCGACGTTCACGAGCGCTCCGGTGGCGCCCATCTCGACGAGCTCCTCGGCGACGATGTCGGCGGCGAAGCCCTTGCCGATGCCACCAAGGTCGATGGCCGACTGCGCGGGCACCGTGAGCGTGGACGCCGCATAGTCGACGCGCACCCAGGCGCTCATGCCGACGCGTGATCCCGGCACGGTGGGTGCTGCAGCGTGGTCGACGGCGCTGTGCGTGTACCCGGCGCCCAACAGGGCGGGCAGCACGGTGATGTCGAAGCGGCTCTCGGTCTGGCGCCAGGCGTCGAGCGCCCGGCTGACCACGGCGAGCGTGTCGGGGTGGACCACGACGGGCGTGCCCGCAGCGCGGTTGGCGATGGTGATGTCGCTGTCGTCGCGGAAGCGGCTCCACCACGACTCGAGCTCGCGCAGCCGTGCTTCGGCCACGTCGAGCAGGTGCTCGTCGCCGCCGTGGATCACGACGTACGACGAGCACCCCATCACTCGAAAGGCGCGTTCCACCGGCTGCATGATGCGGTTCATGCTGCCAGACGACATCAGCCGCTGGTCTTCGTGGTGGCCGCGGGCGGCGGCGGTGCCGGTGCAGGGGCCGGCTTCGGCGCGGGCGCGGGCTTCGGTGCGGCCGGCTTCGGTGCGGGCGTCGCCGCCTTTGGCTTCGGTGCCGGTGCGGCGGGTGCTGCGGGTGCTGCGCCGCCGGCCGGGACAGGGGCGGGGACGGTGGTCTGCTCGGGCGGCAGGGTGAGCACCACGGTCTGCACGGGTGCGGTGGTCGGCGCGGTGGGTGCCGACGTGGGGTCGGTGGGCGTCGGCGTGTCGGCGGCGGGCGTCGACGGCCTGGCCGCCGCGCTCATCACGCCGATGAGGACGAACACGCTCGACGTCGCCAGGCCGGTGGCGACGATCCTCGACGCGGCTGCCGCATGGCGGCGTCGCGAGCGAGGTGCCGTCGCCACGGCGGCCCGACGCGCCGCCGGTGCCGGTGCGGGTGCCGGTGCCGGTGCACCCGTGGTGGCCGCCGCGCGGGCTACGGCCACCACGGGCGTCGGTGCGACGGACGGGGGTCCCCAGTTGACCGCCGTCGCTCCCGAGCTGGTGACCGCCGCAGCGGGCGCCGCAGTCGAGGGAGTGGTGACGGTGTCGATCGGGGCCTGACCGCGGCGGGCGCGGATGGCGGCGAGACGTGCCGCCTGCTGTTCCTGGTCAGTCATCGCTGCCACCGTCGTCGTCGTGACCCTCGTGGTCGTCGTCGTCCTCGTGCGAACCCGAGCCCGACGGGGCCGAGGTGTGCGAC
>CBHWEI010000417.1:0-2448 GCA_966112835.1 uncultured Acidimicrobiaceae bacterium | reverse complement strand
GGCCGGTGGGGTCAGACCTGGCTGGAGCGGCCGGCCCAGAACGGGGAGCGCAGCTCGCGCTTCAGGACCTTGCCGCTGCCGGTCTTGGGCAGCTCGTCGATGAACGTCACCGAGCGCGGCACCTTGTAGCCGGCCAGGTGCTCCTTGGCGAACGCCATCACGTCGTCGGCCGTCATCGAGCCACCCTCACGCACCACGACCACGGCGTGGACGGTCTCGCCCCACTCCTCGCTGGGCACGCCGAACACGGCGACCTCCAGCACGTCGGCATGGTGCTCGAGCGCGGCCTCGATCTCGGCCGGGTAGATGTTCATGCCACCGCTGATGATCATGTCCTTCTTGCGGTCGCAGATGTAGATGTAGCCCTCGTCATCGCGGTAGGCGATGTCGCCGACCGTCTGGTAGCCGTGCTTGTTGTCGGCCATGTACTTGTCGTGCTGCTTGTAGTAGTCGGCGAACACGCTGGGGCTCTTCACGAACAGCTCGCCCGTGTGCTCGGGGCCCACACCGGTGACCTCGTTGCCCTCGTCGTCGAACAGCTTGATCTCCACCATCGGCGCCGGCTGCCCGCACGAGCCCGGCTTGCGCAGCTGGTCCTCGGGGCGCAGGACGCAGTTCACGCCCAGCTCGGTGCTCCCGTACACCTCGAACAGGCTGTCGCCCGGGAAGTACGCCAGGTACATCTGCTTCAGGGCGAAGCTCCACGGCGCAGCGTTGGCGATCATCCGCTTCATCGAGCTGACGTCGTACTTCGCCTTCACCTCGTCGGGCAGATTGCAGATCATGCGGATGGGCGTCGGCGCGCTGAACGTGGACGTCACCTTGTACTTCTGCACCAGGCGCAGCCAGTCCTCCGGGTTGAACTTGCGCTGCAGCACCACGGTCTGGCCCAGTGTGAGCGCGATGCCCATGAACCCGCCGGGGCCCGAGTGGTACAGCGGGCCGGTGGGCACGTACACGTCGTCGGGCGTGTAGCCGATGTGCGCCAGCAGCGCGGCGCCCTGGGCCGCACCCTGCGTGCCGCGACGCAGCGCGCCCTTGGGCTTGCCGGTGGTGCCGCTGGTGTAGATCATCGTCGAGCCGGGCTCGGTGGCCTCGGGGATCTCGGGCTCGGCGGCCGACGCGGCAGCCACCAGCGGGTCGATGGAGATCATGCCGTCGGGCACGTCACCGTCGAACACCAGGTACTGCTGCACCTGCGGCAGGTCGCCGCGGATGCGAGTGAACATGGGTGCGAACTCGGCGTCGACGTAGACGATGGTGGCATCGCAGTGGTCGGTGACGTACGTGGCTTCCTCGTCGCTCAACCGGTAGTTCAACGGCACCGCGGTGACGCCCAGCTTGCGGGCCGCGTTGATCATGACCACCAGGCCGATGGAGTTCTGGCCGCACCACACGACCTTGCTCTCGCCCGGCACCACGCCCATGCCCAGCAGCACGTTGGCCAACTTGTTGGCCTGCTCGTTGAGCTCGGCGTAGGTGAGCTGGCGCACGGTGCCGTCGGGCCGATCGTCGACCACCGCGAGCTTGTTCGGCTGGGTGATCGAGTAGGCAGTCAGGAAGTCGGCCATGAGCGCACTCCTTGCGAGTCGAGCGGTGTTCTTCGCGAGCCGTAGCGGAAACAACGCAGCCCGAACGAGCCGATCCCCTGCTGAATCCCCCACGGCTTCACCGTAGAGCATCCGCGAGTGCCATGCTCTAGTCATGGCACCTCGCATCATCAACGGCAGCGCAGAACTCAAGTCGGCAATCGGCGAGCACCTCGGTCACTCGCCCTGGATGGAGATCACCCAGGAGCGCGTCAACCAGTTCGCCGAGGCCACTGGCGACCACCAGTGGATCCACATCGACGTCGAACGCGCCAAGAAGGAGAGCCCGTTCGGCGGCCCCATCGCCCACGGCTACCTCACGCTGTCGCTGGCGCCGGTGCTGCTGCCGCAGGTGGTCGTCTCCACCGGGTTCAAGATGGGCGTCAACTACGGCTGCAACAAGGTGCGCTTCATGTCGCCCGTGCCCGTGGGCGCCAACCTGCGCCTGGGCGTGAAGCTGCTCGCCGTCGACGACATCGCCGGTGGCGTGCAGAGCACCTACGAGCTCACCTTCGAGACCGAAGGCGCCGCCAAGCCCAGCTGCGTCGCCGAGGTCATCTTCCGCAGCTACGAGTGACGTGAACCGTCCCGCCCTCCACGTGGGGTGCCCCATGTGGGCGCAGCGCGCGTGGGTGGGCACCTACCTGCCCGCCGACACCGCGTCGGGTCGCGAGCTGCACCCGTACAGCCGCTTCCTCAACGCCGTGGAGGGCAACACCACGTTCTACGCGCTCCCGCCCGCCGCCACCGTGGCCAAGTGGGCGCAGCTCGCCGACCCGTCGTTCCGGTTCGTGTTCAAGGTGCCGCGCACCATCACCCACGACGCCCGCCTGCGCGACGTGAAGGCCGAGCTGGCCGC
>CBHWEI010000416.1:0-2456 GCA_966112835.1 uncultured Acidimicrobiaceae bacterium | reverse complement strand
CGAAGGCGCGGCACACCTGCGGCGCGACGTGCTGGCGGCACTGCTGCAGGTGGCCAACTGGAACGCGCTCGCCGGTGGCACCAGCTACGCCGACCTGGTGGCGCGCACCACCGGCGTGCTCGGCCCGGTCGACCACTTCTGGTCGCTGTCGGTGGAGGAGCAGTTCTACTGGGTGTGGCCGCTGGCCGTCGTCGTGTCCGTGCGGTATCTGCGCACGGCCGCCGCCCGACGCAATGCCATCGTCGCCATCGCCGCGCTGGCCGTCGCCGCGGCACCGGTGATCGCCGCGGTGTGGGGCGCCGACGCGGCGTACTGGGCGACGCCCGCGCGGCTGGGTGAGATCCTGGTGGGCGCGGCGATGGCCGCAGTGATGACGGGTCGATCCTGGCGCGGCCGGTGGCTGCCGTGGGCAGGCCTCGCCGGCCTTGCGGTCGTCGTGCACGCCGCCGTGGCGTGGCCGGCCGACCGTGGCCCGGCCTACTCGGGCTGGCTCGGTGTGTTCGCGCTGGCGTCGGTGGCGCTCATCGCCGGCTTGCAGGTGGAGGGGCCGCTGCGCCGGGTGTTCAGCGTGCGGCCGCTGGCCCACCTCGGCCGCATCAGCTACGGCGTGTACCTGTACCACTGGCCGCTGTTCGCGCTGCTCACGCCGCAGCACACCGGGTGGGCTGGTTGGTGGCTGTTCTCCGTGCGCCTCGCGGCCACGCTGGCCGTCGCCGAGGTGTCGTACGCGCTCCTCGAGCAGCCCATCCGACGCGGTCAGGGCGCGCCCGGTTCGGTCGCCCGGCGTGCGGTGCTGGCGATGAGCGGTGTGGCAGTGCTCGCCGTGGTGGCCGCGCCGTCCAGTTCGCTCGCAGCAGTGGGCGGCGACGCCGATGTGCCCGCGACGTTCGCGCCCGACACGTCGGCCGTGCCGACGTCGACGTCGACGACGCTCGCGGCCACACCGCCGACGGACTCGACCGTCGCGCCCGTCGACGAGCCGACGACCGTCGCCGTCACGACCACAGTGGACACGTCACCCCTGCGGGTGCTGGTACTCGGCGACTCGACCGCCGAGTTCGTGGCCGGTGGCCTGCACGACTGGGCCGGCGTGCAACAGCAGCCGACCGTGCAGGTGGCCTCGCTCGCCCAGCCCGGGTGTGGGTTCGTGCGCGACGCGGCCATGTTCGGCGACGTCGACGGTCACTTCGGTCGCGACTGCGCCGACGTGCTGGACCACACGCTGCCGGCCACGCTCGCCGCGCAGCACCCCGAGGTGGTGGTGGCCATGGTGACGTTGCCCGACGTGCTCGAGCGCACCTGGAGCGAGGCCGAAGGACCGCTGCGCCCCACCGACCCGCGCTTCCGCGAACGGTTGATCGCCGACGTCGACGCCATGGTGGTGTCGTTGCTCGACGCCGGCGTCACGCACGTCGTGTGGGTGGTGGGCCCGCCGCCCAGCGAGCGGGCCGCGCAGAACTTCGTGTACACCATCACCGACGACGACTGGTCGGCCTACGTGA
Organism: uncultured Acidimicrobiaceae bacterium; assembly: GCA_966112835.1. Taxonomy (GTDB): domain Bacteria; phylum Actinomycetota; class Acidimicrobiia; order Acidimicrobiales; family Ilumatobacteraceae; genus UBA668. Next base: position 954 of record CBHWEI010000416.1, on the reverse strand, counting down.
GCGCGGTGAGCGAAGTGGTCGACGCCCACGCCGATCATCTCGACCTGGTGCGGCTGGACCGGTGGATGGCCGAGCACGAGCCCGATGACGGGTCGATGCGACCCGACGGCGTGCACCTGACGCCGGAGGCTGCTCGTCGGGTGGTGGATGCGGTGGTGGGACCGGTGGTGTTGGACCGGCGCTAGCCGGCCCAGGCCACGATGCCCATCTCGACGGGCGAGATGAGGTCGGGGTGCGACGGCATGGCCCGCACGGTGATCCCGTACGGCCCGGCCTCGCCGACCGAGTACTCGGCCTCCCACACGCCGGCGGTGGTGTTCGCCAGGGTGACCACGAGCGGTGCGCCGATGAACTGGCCCTCGCTGTCGATGGGGCCGTGCAGCGCCTGCACGGTGATGGACGACGGCTCGATGCCGTCGATGTCGACATTGGCGCGCACGTGGCGGGTGTCGCCCTCGTGGGCCGGCGTGGTGTCGGCCTCGATGTCGAGCACCTTCACCGACGGCCATGCGCCGCGCACGTGCTGCTTCCACTCGGCCAGGTGGGCTGCAGCCGAGGCGTGGTCGGCGAGCGCGTGGCGCGAGCTGGCGGCGGCCGGCTCGTACAGCTGCACGGTGTAGTCGCGCACCATGCGGGCGGCCGTGACGAACGGTCCGAGCGTGCGCCAGTTGTGGTTCATCTTGTCGATCCAGCCGTGCGGCACGCCGCTGCTGTCGCGGTCGTAGAACAGCGGCACGATCTCGCGCTCGAGCAGACCGAACAGGCTGGTGGCCTCACGGGCATCGCGGCGGCCCAGGTCGGGATCGTCGTCGGCCGAGTTGATGGCCCACCCGTTGGTGCCGTCGAAGCATTCGTCCCACCAACCGTCGAGGATGCTGCAGTTCAGCGCGCCGTTCAGGGCGGCCTTCATGCCGCTGGTGCCGCACGCCTCGAGCGGGCGGCGCGGGTTGTTCA
>CBHWEI010000415.1:0-2533 GCA_966112835.1 uncultured Acidimicrobiaceae bacterium | reverse complement strand
ATCGCTGTCCTCACCGCACCGTGAGGACAGCGATCGCGATGCGCCGTAATCTCTCGCCATGACTGATCAGGCCGTTCCCGCCATCGTCCGCCATCTGGGCATCCGCTATGCCACCGCAGCGCGCTTCCGGCCGCCCGTGCTGGTGCCGTTCGACCCGGCCGCCGGCCCGTTCGACGCCGCCGGCCCGGTCAGCCCGCAGGTGCCGGGGATGATGGAACAGATGCTCGGCATCACCACCGAGTCCATGAGCGAGGACTGCCTGTTCCTGAACGTGTTCGCGCCCGAGGGTGCCGGGCCCGACTCGAACCTGCCCGTGCTCTACTGGGTGCACGGAGGCGCGTACGTGAACGGCAGCGGCTCGGTGCCGTGGTACGACGGCGGCAGCCTTGCTGCTCGCGGTCACGTGGTGGTCACCATCAACTACCGGCTCGGTGCGTTCGGTTATCTCGGCGACGGCAACTGGGGCACGCTCGACCAGATCTGCGGTCTGCAGTGGGTCCGCGATCACATCGGTCAGTTCGGCGGCGACGCCGGCAACGTCACCATCTTCGGCGAGTCGGCCGGTGGTTCCGCCGTCGTGTCGCTGTTGGCCGCGCCGGCAGCGCAGGGCCTGTTCCACCGGGTGTGGGCCATGAGCCCGTCCATCAACCAGCTGCGCACGCGCGAGCAGGCCGACACCTGGGCGCAGGCGTTCTTCCAGGCCGCCGGCGTGGCCGACCTCGACGCCGCTCGCGCGCTGCCGCTCGACAAGGTGCTCGAGGCCCAGGCCGCAGTGCTGGCCATGCCGAACACCGGCTACGAGATGTTCACGCCCACCGCCGGCGGCGACGGACTGCCGGTCGACACCCTCGCCGCTGCGGCGGCGAACCCGGTGCCGCTCAGCATCGGCACGAACCGCGACGAGAACCTGCTGTTCCTCGCGTTCGACCCGCGCTACGCCAACGCCGACCAGGCGAAGTGGCAGGCCCACTGCGAGCTGCAGTTCGGCGAGCGTGCGGCGCAGGCGCAAGCCGCGTACGAGGCCGCTCGGCCCGGTGCGTCGCCGCTGTGGCTCATCGCCGCGGCGCAGACCGACCACGTGTTCCGCCGCCCCGCGCAGCGCCTGGCCGAGGCGCGCGCTGCCGCCGGCAACCCCACCTGGATGTACTGGTTCACGTGGGTGTCGCCCGCGTTCGGTGGCGTCCTCGGCTCGGCCCACGCGCTCGACATCCCGTTCGCGTTCGACAACCTGCACCAGCCGGGCATCGACATGCTCCTCGGCGACGGCGCCGAACGGCAGGCCATCGCCACTCGGTTCGCCGACGAGATCTCGTCGTTCTCGGCGAAGGGCGCGCCGTCGTGGGAGCCGTTCGACACCACCGAGCGCGCCACGCTGCGGATCGACGCCACGGTCGAACTGCTGCACGACCCCGAGCCCGAGCTCCGCGCCCTCGACGCCTGACCGGCGCACTCATGCTCGTCACACATCCGCGGTCCGTGGGGTTCGATTGGTCCACGGCCATGCCGCGCCGCCGGCCGAACACGCTCACCGCTGCGCAGTGGGCGCAGTTCGATCGCGACGGCTTCGTGGTGGTCGACGACCTGGTCGACGCCGAGACGCTCGCCGCCGTGCGGGCGCAGACCGACGCGTGCTGCGCCGAGGTGGACGAGGTGCTGGCCGGCCTGCCCGACGAGCGCATCTTCATCGCCGAAAAGGGCGCCATCACGTTCGCGCCTCAGATCGCGCTGCGGCACCCGGTGCTGTTCCGACTGGCCGCGTCGCCGCCCATCACCGACGTCGTCGCCGACCTGATCGGCCCCGATGCGCGGCTCTACCACGACCAGGCCGTCTACAAGGCCAGTGAGAAGCCGCGTCGCTTCCCGTGGCACCAGGACAACGGCTACGCGTTCGTGGCCCCCGAGCACTACCTCACCATCTGGTTGGCGCTCAGCGACGTGACCGTCGAGTCGGGCTGTGTGTGGGCCGCGCCGGGACTGCATCGCCACGGCACCCTGGTGCACGACTACGTCGACCCGCTGGGCTGGCAGGTGTTCGACGACCCGCCCGTCGCCGCAGTGGCGGCGCCGGTGCGCGCCGGGAGTGCAGTGGTGTTCTCCAGCCTCACGCCACACCTGACCGGCCCGAACACGTCGGGCGACATGCGCAAGGCGTACATCCTGCAGTACGTCGGGCCCGACGCCCGCCGCTTCGACGGCCCGGACGACCCGGTCGGCCGCCTGGTGAACGACGACGAGCGCTACCCCTGGGTGCTCCGCGACGGCCAGTCCGTCGGCTGACGGAGCGCGGTCAGAGGAAACGCGCGAACTGGTCGAGCGGCATGCGCTCGGTCGTCAGCGTGTTGATGGGCGCGTCGGGGTCGGGGTGGCCGACGGCCATGCCGCAGAACATCATCTCGTTCTCGGGTGCGCCGACGAACGAGGTGACGGCCTTGTGGCGCACGCTCCAGTACTCCTGCGCGCACGTCCCCAGCCCGCGCTCGACGGCGAGCAGCATGAACGTCTGCAGGTACATGCCCAGGTCGCTCCACTGCGG
>CBHWEI010000414.1:0-2564 GCA_966112835.1 uncultured Acidimicrobiaceae bacterium | reverse complement strand
GGATCCGCTCGGCGGGCGCCCGGACGATCACCTCGGCCTCGTGCGTCCAGCCCTGCGACATGTGCTGCTCGACCTCGCGGACGGCATCGAGGCCGGCTGGCAGCTCGAACTCGCCGTCGGTACCCCCTTCGGTCGTCGCGTCCTGGGCGCTCGCGATGCGGTCGATGCGCAGCACGCGCCGGGCATCGGCGGTGTGCGACCAGCACAGCAGGTACCAGCGGCCGTGGCGTACGACGACCGCCCACGGGTCGACGAGCATCTCGCGTTGCGAGTCGGGTCGCGATCGGTAGACCAGCAGCAGGCGACGGTGCGCCTCGCACGCGTGGGCGAGTCGGGCGGTGAGCGTGGCGTCGGGCGTGGCGGCTGCGTCGTTCGGGTTCTGCGCCACTACGCGCCGCAACGCCTCGGCGGGCTCGGCGGCCGATTGGGGGAGCACACGCAGGATCTTGCCCAACGCGGTGGCGGCGGGGTCGTCGTTGTCGATGGACCCGTGCCACCCGCGCAGCAGGGCCATCACCAGGCCGAGTGCCTCGGTGGTGGTGAACATCAGCGGCGGCACCCGTGCGCCTCGACCCACCGAGTAGCCGCCGTAGCGGCCGCTCACCGAGTCGACCGGCATGCCGGCCTCGCGCAGGATGCCGACGTAGCGGCGGGCGGCCCGATCGGTGACGCCCAATCGAGCGGCGAGCTCGTCCCCCGTGAGGCCGGGGCGGTTCTGGATGAGCTCGAGGGCGAGCAGCGCCCGGGCCGTGGGGCTCGCGTCGTGGGCCATGGAGATTTCTCGATTCGAGGAAGTAGAACGTCCGGGATGCACTTTACGCTCCGCGCATGACCCACGAACACGACACGCCCGCACCCCTGCCGGTGCTCACCGAGCCGCCGCTGGCCGGCAACGAGTTGGACACGCTGCTCGGCTCGCTCGAACGCATGCGTCGCACGTTGGCCTGGAAGTGCGAGGGCCTCGACGCCGCGGCGATGGCCACCACCGTCGGCGCATCGACCATGACCATCGGAGGGCTGCTGCGCCACCTCGCCCGTGTGGAGGACGACTCGTTCGGTTGGAAGTTGCATGATCACGAACGCGCTGCGGCCGCCGACCCCGAGGGCTGGGACCGCGACTGGCGCTGGACGGCCGACGACGACCCGGCCGAGGCGTGGCAGCAGTGGCAGGCTGCCGTGGAGCGTTCGCGTGTGAACATCGCCGCGGCGGTCGCCGACGGTGGCCTGGATCGGGCGAAGGGTCATCACTTCGAGGGGTGGGGCACGCCGAGCATGCGCCGGATCATGGTCGACATGATCGAGGAGTACGGCCGCCACACCGGCCATGCCGACCTCATCCGCGAGGCCATCGACGGCCGGGTCGGCGAGGATCCGCCGGAGTGACCTTCATCGTGCCGGACACCTGACCCGGCCGCCTGCGGTGCGACCGGCCGGCGCGTGGGAGAGTGACGAGATGATCGAATTGGTGCTGACCATCATCGGACGCGACCGGGCGGGAGTCGTCGCCGAGCTGGCCGACGTGGTCGCCTTCCACGACGCCAACTGGAAGCGCAGCGAGCTGGCCGAGATCTCGGGCACCTTCGCCGGCGTCGTGGTGGTCGACGTCGACGACGACCGTGTCGACGAACTGCTCACCAACCTGGTCATCCTGCGCCAGCAGGGTCTGCACATCACGGCCGAGCAGATCGAGGGCCCGTTCGACGCACCCGAGGCCCAACTGGTGCGCCTGCGGTTCACCGGTGACGACCGCCCCGGCGTCGTGCACCAGATCTCCACCACCATCAGCGAGTTCGGCATCAGCATCGCTCGCCTCGGCACCGTCATCGACACGGACAGCGAGGTGCACCAGTTCGAGATCACCACGCAGCTGGTCGTGCCACTCGACGTCGACCTCGACGCCGTCCTCGACGCGGTGGGCAAGCTCACCGACGACCTCGGTGTGGAGCTGCACGTCGCGGATCTCACCGGCGACGCCGACGACGAGTCCTGACGCGAACGAGGCGCCCGGCGTGGTGCCGGACGCCTCGGTTCACGATTGTGGGATCTTGGCGAAATTGCGTTCGCCCTGGTGCAACGACGCGAATCGGCGCCTCGGAACGGACTATTCACACGGTTCGGACGGCAGTTTCACACGGCTTTCGCCGGACTTTGGGTGTGCGCTGACTCAGGGTCGGCGTGCTCGAGGCTTTCGTCGCGTGCACTGGGCATCCGCCGTAAGCTCTGCCGACGAACTGGGCAAGGGAGCACCTCGTGAAAAGCGTTGTCTTCTTCAACAACAAGGGGGGTGTCGGCAAGACGACGCTTGCGTGCAACGTTGCGTCGCATTTCTCTCGTGTGAACAACCAGCGCGTCCTCGTTGTTGATTGCGATCCCCAGTGCAACACGACGCAGTTGGTCCTGAACAACGAGGAGTGGGCCTCCATCTACTGGCAGGGTGGGGAGAAGTCGACCCAGCAGACGATTATCGACCTGGTGCGCCCCATCGAGCTCGGCGACGCGGACATCGAGAGCGGCATCGTGCCGGTTCGATCGTCGAAGAATCGGTTTCGTGTGGACCTGCTCCC
>CBHWEI010000413.1:0-2572 GCA_966112835.1 uncultured Acidimicrobiaceae bacterium | reverse complement strand
CAATGAACAGGTCGGCCGCGCGGCACGCGTTTCAAGGCGCGTGCCGCGGTCCGCTATCAGCGCTTGACGTTGACCAGGTCGGACAGCATCTCGTCCGACGTCGTGATCACTCGGGTGTTCGCCTGGAAGCCACGCTGGGCCATCACCAGGTTGGTGAACTCGGCGGCGAGGTCGACGTTCGACCCCTCCAGGGCGCCCGGGGCGACCACGCCGAACTGATCGGTGCCGGCCAGGCCGAACACCGGATCGCCCGAGGTGAGCGTGGTCTCGTACAGGTTGTCCGAGGCCTTCATCATGCCTTCGGGGTTCGTCACCGAGGCCAGGGCGAGCTTGCCGATGACCTTCGAGTCACCGTTGGTGTACTGGGCGTTCACCGAGCCGTCGGTGCCGAACTGCACCGACGACAGCTCGGCGCCCGACGAGCCGTTCTTCACCGGCATGTCCATCGAGCTCACCTGGTCGAACTGGGTGAACGAGTGGGAGGCGTCGCCGAGCTGCATGGTGATGTTCTGCGGGGCACCGGTGCCCAGCGTGACGCCCGTGAGCGTGATCGTCGAGCCCGAGGTGAGCGCACCGGCCGAGTCGAACGTGAGGGCGGGGGCCGGCGTGGGCGTGATGTCGCGCACCGTGCCGTCGGGCGCAGTGGAGGTCACCTGCGCGGACCAGGCACCCACACCGGTCTTGGTGAGCTTCAGTGTGAGGTCGAACGAGGTGCCGATGCTGTCGTGGGCGGTGCCCGAGGTGGCGACGAAGTCGCCCACCGCGGTGCCGGCCGACACGTTGCCGCCGATGACCACGCTGTCGGTGGCGGCAGGCGGCAGCACCGACGTGGGCACGCTGATGAACTTCGGCGGGGTCGACGAGTTGATCGAGCCCGTGGTGGGGTCGGCGGTCCAGCCGAGCACGCGAGCGCCGCCGGCCGTGACCAGCTGGCCGGCCGAGTCCCAGTTGAACGCACCGTCGCGGGTGAGCAACTGCTGCCCGCTGCGCTCGACCACGAAGAAGCCGTTGCCCTGCACCGCCAGGTCGGTCACGCGGCCGGTCAGCTGCAGTGCACCCTGGTTGAAGTTGGTGGTGACGGCGGCGACGCGGCTGCCGAGGCCGATCTGCATGGGGTTCGTCGAACCACGGCTGTCGGTGGGGATGCCACCGCCGCGCACGGTCTGCGAGAGGGCGTCGGCGAACAGCGCGCGGCCGGCCTTGAAGCCCTGGGTGTTCACGTTGGCGATGTTGTTGGCGGTGACGTCCATCATCGTCTGGTGGCTGCGCAGGCCGCTGATGGAGGCGTAGAGGGAACGAAGCATGAAGGGTCTCCTGGTGCTGGGTCGGTCGGGGTTCGGGTTCGGATTCGGGGGTTCGGGTTCGGGTTCGGGGGTCGGGGTCGGCGTGTCGGGATCGAGGGTGTTCGTGGGCGTCAGGCGCTGACGGATGCGGCGCCCGCGGCCACGGTGGTGACGGCGCTGAGCATCGCTTCCTTGCCGTTGTCGAGCACGAGGACGGGCCCGGCCGACGTGAAGCGGGCCGACACGACCTTGCCCGTGGCCGTGCCGGTGGTGTCGGTGGCCGTCACCTGCTGGCCGATCATCGCCGTGGCCAGACGGGCCTGCGAGAGCGACTGCTCGGCCGACTGGTTCTGCTGCAGCTTGGTGAGCGCCTCGACCTGCGCATACTGCGCGATCTGGCCCATCATGGCCGTCGGGTCCGACGGGTTCATGGGGTTCTGGTAGCGCAGCTGGGCGACGAGCAGCTTCAGGAACGCGTCGGATCCCATGCCGCCGAACACGTCGGCGGCCTTGCCGACGTCGGTGGTGCCACTGGTCGACGAGGTGGTGACGGGGCTCGCGCCGATGATGGTCATTCGTCCTCCTCGGTGGTCCACCACGGTGCCTCGCGGCGGTCGCGGCCACTCGAGCGGCCGTCGCTGCCGCGGCCGTCGGTCGAGCCGTCGCGCGGCGAGTGCGTGCCGGACCGGTCGGGTGCGGCGCCGGCGGCAACGGGGCGCTCGCGGTCGGGGGTGCGCGCTGCGCTCAGGTCCTGGGCACGCATGGCCGACTGGAGCGTGCGCTCCACGTCGGTGGCCCAGCCCTGGCCCAGCGTCGCGTCCGGGTCGCGCAGCACGTCGACCGACACGCGGTCGCCACGCACGCGAACGGCGATGCGGGTGTCGTCGAGGTCGACGGTGAGGCGCTGCACCGGGCGAGCACCCACCTGCTGGCGCACACGGTCCACCCGGTCGGTGCCCATCATGCCCAGGTTGGCCGGGGCGTCGGCCGAGGCGGGTGCGGCAATGCGGGCCGGCCCGGTCGAGGTGCTCACCGGCGCCGCGGCTGCCGGGTGGGCGATGCGGTCGCTGGTACCGGCCGCAGGGTCGGCGAGGTCGACGACGTCGGCCTTCGACGCGGCGGCGCGGGCACGCCGCACGGGCTGGGCGTCGGTGTCGAGCTCGGTGGTCAGTGCCCGCGAGGCGGCTGCCGCCACCAGGGCGGGGTCGACCTCGGTGGTGGTCGAGCGTGAGACGGCCGAGCGGTCATCGGTGCTCGTCGCAGCCGCGGCGGCCACCGTCGGCACCTTG
>CBHWEI010000412.1:0-2581 GCA_966112835.1 uncultured Acidimicrobiaceae bacterium | reverse complement strand
GACCACCACGGGGGCGCTCTCACCGGCGGGGGTGCTGTCGAACACCAGGTGCCATGCGCCGGGCTCGTCGAGCGTGACCGTCCACGACCCGTCCGCCGCGATGTCGGGGTGGATGTGCTGGAACTCGCTGAGGTCGGGCCGGATGACGATGGTGTGGAGGAGCGCCGCGTGTGCCATCTGGAAGTCGGTGACGCGCATGCCGTCCTTCATCTCCAGGTGGAAGGTGAGCGTGCGTGGGTTGCCGTCGCCGCCGGTGACGCTGTCGGTGACCAGCTGGTAGTTGCCGAATGCGTACCCGGGCGGCACGACGGATGCGGGGCCGTGCGTGTGCGAATGGGAGTGCCCGGCGTGGCTGTGGCCGGGCAGCTTCTCGCCCAGCGCGTACGCAGTGCCGAACGTGCCCAGCAACACGATGATGAATGCCGTCAGACGGCCCCAGACCGACATGTCAGCGCGCGGGGGTCTCGGCGACTTCGAAGCCGGCTTCGTCGATGGCCGCCACGATGGCCGCACGATCGAGCTGGTCGCCGGCGACGGTGACGAGCTTGGTGTCGAGGTCGACGGCGACGGTGGCGACGCCGGTGACCTTGCCGACTTCGCCCTTGACGGCTGCTTCGCAGTGGCCGCAGGTCATGCCGGGGACGGAGAGAGTGAGTTCGCTGGTGGTGCTCATGGTGGGTTCGCCTTTCATTGGTGGTCGTTGGTGGGATTCGAAGAGTTCCCGACTGCCGGGACCGGTGCCAGGTGACAACCGGGCGTCAGGTGCGCAGCAGGCGCTCGACGGCCTTGGTGGCCTCGTGCACCAGCTCGTCGGTGCGGGCGCCGTCGTTGGCAGCGCCGGCGACGCAGTGCTGCAGGTGCTGGTCGAGCAGTTGCAACCCCACGCCCTGCAGGGCCTTGGTGACGGCGGCGACCTGGGTGAGCACGTCGATGCAGTAGGTGTCCTCGTCGACCATGCGCTGCAGGCCACGGACCTGGCCCTCGATCCGCTTCAGGCGGGCGACGAGCTGATCCTTCTGATCGTGATAGCCGGGGGCGGTGTGTTCCACGCCCTCACCATACCCCCAGGGGGTACTCCTCACAACCTCGTTCGGAGAACTTCGTCCGGGTCGTGCCCGCCCCTCACGGCCGCTCGGTGAAGTTCGGCTTCCGCTTCTCGAGGAAGGCGGCGATGCCCTCCTGCGCGTCGGCTGTGACGGCGGCACGAGCCATGAGATCCATCGCGAACTCGTAGGCGTGGGACTGGTCGAGCCCCACCTGGGCGTAGAAGCCCTGCTTGCCCAGCGCCTTGCTGCGCACGCTGCCCCGCGTGGCCCGACGCAACAGGTCGAGCGTCGCCGCCTCGAGCTCGGCGTCGGGCACCGCATGGTTGATGAGCCCCCACTCGGCCGCAGTGGCGGCGTCGATGGCATCGCCGGTGAGCGCCAGTTCGAGCGCCCGCTTGCGACCGACGTTGCGCGCCACGGCAACGAGCGGCGTGTGGCAGAACAACCCGCCCTTCCCGCCGGGGATGGCGAACCCGGCGCTCTCGGCCGCGACCGCCAGGTCGCACGTGGCCACCAGCTGGCACCCGGCGGCCGTGGCCAGTGCGTGCACCCGGGCGACGACCACCTGGGGGATGGTCTGCACGGTGTCCATCATCTCGGTGCACACCTCGAACAGGTGACGGGCCTCGTCGACCGTCGCGCCCGCCATGTCGCCGAAGTTGTGGCCGGCCGAGAACACCGGGCCGTTGGCGGCGAGGATGACGCCGGTCGCGTCGCTGGCACCCACCTCGCGCAGCGCTGCGGTGAGCTCGAGCATGACGTCGAGCGCCAGCGCATTGCGCTTCTCGGGGCGGTTGAGCGTGATGGTGGTGAACGGTCCGTCGGTCTCGACGAGCAAGTGCTGGTACATCACCCGCGAGTCTCGCGCTCGACGAGCGCGACCAGGAACGCCTGCACCGAGCGGGCGTGCTCCTTACGCCACAGGTCGACCAGGTCGTCGCTGTCCGCGTCGAGCAGGCGGTCGAACGGCAACGCCGAGAGCTGCGCCGCGGCGAGGGTCGCCACCGGCATGCCGGCCCGCTCGCGCAGGAGGAGCTTGAGCATGAGCTCGACCCGCACGTCGCGCACATGGCTGACGGGAGCGTCGAGCCACGCAGTGACCGCCCGGCGCCCGGCCGCGGTGGCCGTGAGCGTGGCCCGGTCGCGAGTGCCGCCGGTGGGCTCCTTGCGCCGCACCAGCCCCTGCGCCACCAGCCCGTCGATGGCCCGGTAGGTGAGCGGTCGGCTGAGCGTGAACACCCGACCGAGCTCGCCGTCGGGGGTGAGCAACGAACCGATGGCCCAGCCGTGCGACACGCCCTGCACCACCAGCGTGAGGCAGGCGTGTTCGGCGAGCGTGGGCACGCCGGAACCGTAGCAACGGTTCGTCGCACTCCACCGATGTGGGGCGTGACGGGCCGGCCTCGCCGGGGCGTGGATGAGCCGTGATCTTCAGTTGTCAAAGGGCTAGGGAAGTTGTCGGGGAGTGGTGGGTGGACAGGGGACTGGGTTGCCGTGGGTGGCCGTTCAGGCGGCCCAGCGGTGGGGTGGTCCGG
>CBHWEI010000411.1:0-2606 GCA_966112835.1 uncultured Acidimicrobiaceae bacterium | reverse complement strand
CCCCAGGCCCGCAAGCTCGCCCACGTCAACTTCGACGAGATGCTCGAGATGGCCGGCGCCGGCAGCAAGGTGCTGGCGCTGCGCAGCGTCGAGTTCGCTCGCAACCACAACGTTCCCGTCCACGTCCGTTCCGCCTTCACCTGGGAACTCGGCACGTGGGTCACGTCACAGGAGCCCAACATGGAAGACCCCATCATCTCCGGCGTCGTCACCGACACCTCCGAGGCCAAGGTCACCGTCGTGGCCGTACCCGACAAGCCGGGCATCTCCGCCGCGCTGTTCGAGCCGCTGGCCGCGGCGAACGTGAACGTCGACATGATCGTGCAGAACACCAGCCACGACGGCACCACCGACATCAGCTTCACCATCCCGAAGGCCGACGTCGCCGCCGCGCAGACCATCGTCGAGCGCATCGCCGCCGACGTGCAGGCCCGCGGGGTCGAGCACGACGCCGGCATCGCCAAGATCAGCCTGGTGGGTGCGGGCATGAAGACCAGCCCCGGTATCGCCGCGAAGATGTTCCGCGTGCTCGCCGACGAGGGCATCAACATCCAGATGATCAGCACGTCCACCATCCGCATCAGCGTGGTGACGGCGGCCGCCGACCTCGACAGGGCCGCCCGCGCACTGCACACGGCGTTCGGCCTCGACTCGGGCCAGGCCTACTCGGCCCCGCTGCCCGAGCGGAAGTGACACGTCCGCTGTCGGTTCCTGCCACACTGGAGAGGTCATGACCCGTCGTCAGCACGTGCCGTGGAAGGCAGCAGGTACCGCCTCCGAGAACGAACACTCCGCCGACGACGTCGTGCGCGAGACCGGTTGGGTGTTCAACAACGTCACCGGCGAGGAACTGAGCCTGGCCGAGTTCGTCGAGACCGGCAACCACGAGACCCGCGCCTACCTCGAGGCGTTCGGCCTGATGTCGCCCGAGGTGGCCGGCCAGACGATGGTCGAGATCGGCAGCGGCATCGGCCGCATGACCGCCAGCTTCTCCGACATCTTCGGCAAGGTCATCGCCTGCGACCTCGACGCCGCGTTCCTCGAGCGCTGCCGCGAGACCGTCGCCCAGTTCGGTCACCCCGAGCGGCTGCAGACCAGCCACGTGGCCGACGGCCGCACGCTGGCGCTGCCCACCGACTCGGCCGACCTGGTGTTCAGCTACATCACGCTGCAGCACTGCCACCACGACGACGCGCTGGCGCTGGCCCGCGAAGCCGTACGCGTGGCGAAGCCCGGCGGCAAGATCTGCCTGAACTTCCGCACCTGGGTGCCCCAGGACGCGGTGCTGTGGCCGGCCGGCAAGATCACCCGTGCCACGTGGCGCCTGCCCACGGTGGGCCCGAAGATCGCCCAGATGCGGCTGCCGGCCCGTCTGGGCTGGCAGGCGAACCGGCTGTCGCCCACCGAGGTGTGGCAGTCCATCGGCGGTTCGGTCACCGACGCCGTCGTCTACCGCTCGCAGAAGCGCCGCCCGTTCGCGGTGGCCGGCACCGGCGACGGCGTGTTCGACGGCGTCCACCGCAGTCACTGGTGGCTCGTCGCCACCGTCAAGTGACCCGCTGAACCTGGTCCGCCGCCGACGGTCCGGCTGAAACGGCCGCGCCGTGTCGACACGGCCACGGAGGGTTATTTCCGGCTCGTTCGGGCGCGCGCTCCATTAGCCTTTTCGGCATGCGAGTAGGTGTCGTCGGAGCAACAGGTCAGGTCGGTGCGGTCATGCGCGCCATTCTCGAGGAGCGCAACTTCCCGGTCGATGAGATCCGGTTCTTCGCGTCGGCCCGCAGCGCGGGCACCACCCTTCCGTGGAAGGGCACCGAGATCACCGTGGAGGACGCGTCCACCGCGGATCCCAGCGGGCTCGACGTCGCCCTGTTCTCGGCCGGCGCCACCAGCTCGAAGGAGCTCGCCCCGAAGTTCGCCGCGGCCGGTGCCTTGGTCATCGACAACTCGTCGGCGTGGCGCATGCACCCCGACGTGCCGCTCATCGTCAGCGAGGTGAACGGTGGCGAGGTGCGCAACGCGAAGATCGGCATCGTCGCCAACCCGAACTGCACCACCATGGCAGCGATGCCGGTGCTGAAGCCGCTGCACGACGAGGCCGGTCTGGTCCGCCTCATCGCCGCCACTTACCAGGCGGTCAGCGGTGGTGGCCTGGCCGGGGTCGACGAGCTCGACAAGCAGGCCCGCGAAGTGGTCGGCCAGGCGCGCGAGCTCACCCACGACGGCGAGGCCGTCACGTTCCCGACGCCGACGAAGTTCTCGAAGCCCATCGCGTTCAACGTCCTCCCGTACGCCGGCAAGTACGTCGACGACGGCTCGTTCGAGACCGACGAAGAGCAGAAGCTGCGCAACGAGAGCCGCAAGATCCTCGACATCCCCGGCCTGCTCGTCAGCGGCACGTGCGTGCGCGTGCCCGTGTACACGGGCCACTCGCTCAGCATCAACGCCGAGTTCGCCAACGCCATCAGCGTCGAGCGCGCCAAGGAACTGCTCGGCAGCGCGCCGGGCGTGCAGCTCATGGACGTGCCCACCCCGCTCGAGGCCGCCGGAAAGGACCCCAGCTACGTGGGTCGCATCCGCCAGGACTCCAGCGTCGAGGGCGGCCG
>CBHWEI010000410.1:0-2612 GCA_966112835.1 uncultured Acidimicrobiaceae bacterium | reverse complement strand
GCATCGAGGGCGGCACCACCGAGATCATGAAGAACATCCTCGGCGAGCAGATGCTGGGCCTGCCCGGCGAGCCCCGCGTCGACAAGGACCTGCCCTGGAGCAAGGTGCCGCGGAGCTGATGACCTGGGGTTTCGCCCCATTTCGGAACAAACCGGTTGACACGATGATGTCATCGTGACATCATGACGACATCACAACGATGTCGTCCTGATGTCATCCCCCGACCGCAGGGCGCATCCTCACTCGAAGGAGCGCACCATGTACCACGCACACCCCGCCCTGGCCGACGCCGTCCGCGTCGACCTCACCCGTCAGCTCCGTGACCACCACGGCGTGCCCGGCAACGACTTCGACGGTGTGGTCCCCCGCACCACCCGCAGCCAGCGCCGCGCCGCCCGCCGTCACGCCTGATCCACCGGACGCCATCCACATGCAACTCGCACCGGTCATCCACCACCTGAAGGCCACGCTCGCCGGCCACGCCTCGCTCGCCGCCGACGACCCCGCCCTCGACGGCGTGGTCCAGCAACTGGTCGACGCTCTCGACCCGGCGCTGCGGCTGGCGGCCATGGACCTGGCCCAGCAGGCGGCCGCCGAGATCGGTGCCCAACTGCCGGACCGCAGCGTCGAGGTGGTCATCAGCAACGGCGACCCCGAGCTCCGTGTGGTCGACGCCCCCGGGCCGGCCGCCGAGCCGAGCAACGAGGAGTTCGACGCCCGCATCACGCTGCGGCTGCCGCCGTCGCTGAAGCGGGTCATCGAGGACTCGGCCACCATCGACGGCGAGTCGGTGAACGCATGGGTGGTCGACGCACTGAACAAGCGCGCCAAGCGCAACGATCCCAAGGGCAAGCGCGTCACCGACGCCTTCGACCTGTGACCGACATGCGACGTACCGAGACCTTCACCAGCTGGACCGGCGCCACCACCGGCAACCGCACCACCGTCACCATCGACCTGCCCAGCGGCAGCATCGAAGTGCGCGGCGTCGAGACGAACACCGTCACCGTCCACCTCGACACCGACCAGCCCGCCGAGTGGGAGGTGTCGCAGTTCGGCGACACCGTCAGCGTGCGAGCGCCGCGCCGCCGTGGCCTGCGCATGCGTTCGGCGAAGGTGGCGGTCGAGACGCCCATCGGCACCCATGTCGACATCAACTCGGCGTCGGCCGACGTCACGCTCACCGGCGCCCTCGGCGAGGTTCGGGTCCGCTCGGCGTCGGGCGACGTGCGCGCCAACATCGTCGACCGGCTCGACGTGAACACCGCCTCGGGCGACATCCGCGTGGGCACCGTCCACGGCTGCCTGCAGGCCACCACCGCGTCGGGCGACATCCGCGCCGACATGGTGGACGACGAACTCGAGTGCAGCACCGCCTCGGGCGACGTGCGCGTCGACTGTTGTGGCGGCGGCGCCATCGACGCCAAGGCCGTGTCGGGCGACATCCAGATCGGACTGCCGTCGGGCATCCGCGTCGAACCCGACATCGCCACCATGAGCGGCCGCACCACGCTGCCCAAGTCGCCCGCTCCCCCGTCGCCCGAACCGCGCCGCACCGTGCGCCTCCGCCTGCGGTCCGTGTCCGGCGACATCACCATCGACCGCGTCACCCCCCGCTGACGCCCCCGCCGGGTTTCTGGTTGCGACTCCTCCCAAAACCGTTTCTGGTTGCGTTTGTTCCCGGCTTCCGGGAACCAGCGCAACCAGTTCGAGCCGCCCAGACTCCCCAAGGAGTTTTCGCCCACCGCCTGTGATCACCCCCTCGCAAAGAGCGCACATACCGGGCACTCGGCGCTCCCTGCCCGCTGATGAAGTCACTGGGCGCGGAACGTCCCGAATTTGGGGGGTCTCCCGCCCGTGGGTGCGGTGTGACCCACTTCTGGGACGAATCGCGCCCAATCGACGGCCGCGCCGAGCTGCCGAAGTGTGCGGGCTGACCCGTATCGCGGGTGCTCTCGTCGCCGCTGGGTTGTCGTTTTCGCCCGACCGGTTCGGGCGACATCACCATCGACCGCGTCACCCGCTGACGGCCGTTCAGGCGTCCGTCCGTACGGCGCGACACTCGCGGCCGAACACGGAGGTGGGGATGGCCGAGCCACACGAACCGATCTGGTTCCTCGACGACGAGCCCAGCGAGCGGTATCCGCTGTACAGCCGCGGCAACGTCGGCGAGGTCTTCCCCCACGTGCTGTCGCCATTGGGCGGGTCGCTCATCGGCGACGACGTGGCCCGCGCCCAGCTCGAGGTCTTCCGCGAGATCGGCTTCGCCACCGAGCGCGACCCGCACGAAGTCAGGCTCACTGGCGTGTTCGGTGGCTACCTCTACAGCAATGCCTCGTTCACACGGGTCATCGGCGTGCGCACGCCGGGCATGGCGCCCACCACCGCGGACGAGCAGGTGTTCGGCACCATGGACGGACTGCCGCCGTACGACCCGCAGCCGGGCGACCGCAGCTTGCGCGCCTCGTTGAGGGTGACCCGGTTCCTCACCACCGCGCTGCGTAAGCCCGACCTCACGCCGCTCGACGACGCTCGCTCGTCGGCCCAGCGTTGGCTTGCCACGGCGCCCGATGCGGCGACCGCGACCGATGACGAGCTGATCGCGTTCGCCC
>CBHWEI010000409.1:0-2614 GCA_966112835.1 uncultured Acidimicrobiaceae bacterium | reverse complement strand
TCAACCGTTGGACGAGATCGGTCACCTGGTCGTAGATCTGCTTGCGCTCCTTCATGAGGCGCTGGATCTTGTCGACCGCATGGATGACCGTGGTGTGGTCGCGGCCGCCGAACAGGCGAGCGATGGCCGGGTAGGACAGGTCGGTGAGCTCGCGGAACACGTACATGGCCATCTGCCGGGCGGTGACCAGCGGTCGCTGACGGCTCTTGCCGCGCAGCGCTTCGACGCTGAACCCCAGGATGACGGCGATCTCGCTGAGCAGTTCCTCGTCGGTGCGCGGCTTCACGTACACGTCGGAGAGCAGGTCGCCCAGCAACTGCTCGGCCAGGTGGGTGCTGATGGGCACGTTGTTCAGGCTGGCGTAGGCGGTGACGCGGATGAGTGCGCCCTCCAGCTCACGGATGTTCGACGTGATGCGCGAGGCGATGAACTCGAGCGTCTCGGCGGGCACCGGGCTGTGATCGCGCTCGGCCTTGTTGCGGAGGATGGCCAGACGGGTCTCGAGGTCGGGCGGCTGGATGTCGGTGATGAGGCCCCACTTGAAGCGGCCGCGCAGGCGCTCCTCCAGCGTGGGGATGGCATCGGGCATGCGGTCGCTGCTGATGACGATCTGCTTGTTCGCACCGTGCAACGAGTTGAACGTGTGGAAGAACTCCTCCTGGAGCCCTTCCTTGCCCTCCATGAACTGGATGTCGTCGATCAGCAGCACGTCGATGTCGCGGTAGCGACGCTTGAAGTTGGCCGTGGTGTTGGTACGGATGGCGTCGACGTACTCGTTCAGGAACGTCTCGGTGCTCACGTAGCGGACGATGTCGTGCTGGTAGTGGCTCTGCACGTAGTGGCCGATGGCGTGCAGCAGGTGGGTCTTGCCCAGACCGGCCGAGCCGTAGATGAACAGCGGGTTGTAGCTGCGGCCCGGGGTCTCGGCCACGCGCAGGGCCGCGGCCAGGGCGAACTGGTTCGACGCACCCTTCACGAACGTCTCGAACGTGTACCGCGGGTTCATGCCGTCGGTGCTGCCGGCGTTGTTCGACGACGCACCACCCTGGCCCGGCGCCGGCATGGCGGCGGGGTCGGGCTCGCGGCGCGTCTCGTTCTGCCAGTTGCTCTCGGGCTCCGGCTCGGCGACCTGCACCTCGACCACGAAGTTGACGTGTGCGGCGCCGATCTCCTCCATGGCATCCCTGACCAACGGGAGGTAACGCGACAGAATGCGATCACGGGCGTGCGCGTTCGGCGCGCTCACGCGCACCATCGACGCGTCGCTCTCCAGCGGCACCACGTCCTGGAACGTCGAGAACCACACCGCCTCCGACACCTGTGCACGGAGGAGTTGCGCAACAGCTGTCCACAGTTGTTCATGGTCGCTCACCTGCGCCTCCTCTCTGTCATCGGTGGGAATTCCACATGGTTGTCCACATCGTGTGGACAACCATCGTTGCACGGAGAGGGCACGCTAGCAAACTCACAGCCCCCACCGAACGGCGGTGGTCGCACGGGTCCGCGACCGCGTCTGCACCGGGCTCGGTTGCCACTCGGGCGCGCGCGACCGTAGTCTTGGCGACTGTTCTGGCGTTTGCCGGTCCTACGTGCCTGCACGTACGGCGCGCCACCGTGAACTGTGTCGACCCTGACCGCTGCCCCGAGCAGCTCGAGGAGGGCTGCGTGAAGCGCACCTATCAACCCAACAACCGTCGTCGTGCCAAGAAGCACGGCTTCCGTCACCGGATGAGCACCCGGGCCGGCCGCGACGTGCTGAAGTCGCGTCGCGCCAAGGGCCGCCACCGTCTGTCGGCTTGATCTGGCGCATCCGAGAGCGTCGCGCGTTCGCTCGCCTCACGGCGGAAGGTCGGCGCGCTCGGGCCGGAGTCCTGTGGTGCACGTACGTACTCGATCCTCCCGGCAACTCCACACCACCGCGTGTGGCGTTCGCCCTGGGTCGCGCGCTCGGACCCGCGGTCGTGCGCAACCGGGTACGCCGGCAACTGCGGGCCATCCTGCAGGACGCGTCGTCGGCGGGCGAGCTGCCGTCCGGCGAGTACCTGTTCGGCGCCGCCGCCCCCGCCGCGTCACGCTCGCACGGCGAACTGATGTTCGACATGCAGCAGCTGCTCCGCCGCGTTCGCGGCTGATCCGCCTGGTCATCGGCTATCAGAAGGCCGTCAACGGGCGCCCCTCCCCCTGTCGTTTCACCCCCTCCTGCAGCGCCTACGCGATCGAGGCCCTGGAGGTGCACGGCTCTGCCCGCGGCCTGTGGCTGACGGTGCGTCGACTGCTGCGCTGCCGGCCGTTCGGCCCCTCCGGTTGGGATCCCGTACCCGAACCGGGCCACCGGTCACCCGCTGGTGGGCCGGTCCCAGATCGCTCCGTCTCAGATCGCTCCTTGTCCCGCGCCCGAGCGCGCACGTCCCCGAAGGGGTCCCCCGCATGATTGCTGGTGTCTTCGAGTACCCGGCCGCACTGCTGGCCTGGTTCTACAGCCTCACGTCGAACTACATCCTGGCCATCTCGATGATCGCCCTCGTGGTGATGCTCGTCACCGCGCCGCTGGTGCTGAAGAGCACCCAGGGCATGCGCGAGAAGCAGAAGCTCCAACCCGAGATGAAGCGGCAGC
>CBHWEI010000408.1:0-2616 GCA_966112835.1 uncultured Acidimicrobiaceae bacterium | reverse complement strand
GTCACGGTGTGGAGATGCCCATCACCGAACAGGTCGTGGCCGTGTGCCACCAGGGACGCCCTGCGAAGGAGGCACTCACCTCGCTGATGCAGCGCACCCGCAAGAGCGAGATGGAGTGATCCCGAAATGACCACCGGCGGTGTGAGCACCGGAGCACTTGGTGGGCGCTGGCGCGCCACCGTCACCCCGTGGGGTGCGATCGAGCCGTGGCACGACGAGCCGGTCCTCGACTGGCACATCGCCGCCGACGACCGCTGGCACTCGCCCCAGCGCGAGGCGGCGGTCCGCCAGACCCGTGTGGAGGGCACCGCGGTCGTCGAGACCCGGGTGAAGATCCCGAACGGCGACGCTGTCCAGCGCGTGTACTCGGTGCCCGACGACGGTGGCATCACCGTCATCGAGATCGAGAACGAGTCGCCGCTCGCCATCGCCGTGGCGTTCACGCGTGGCGACCTGTTGTCGGCCCGTCCGCCGAGCGCCCCCATCGAGGGCATCGACCTGCCCGCCGGCAGCGTCGCCTTCCCGGTGGGCCACCACGCCACGCTCACGGTCGCCATCGCCCACGACCGCCGCGGCGCCGGCACCCTGCCCGGTGGGCTGCCGCCGCTGGCCGGTGTGGTGCGCGGGTGGCTGGCCATGGTCGAACGCGCCAGCCGGTTGCTGCTGCCCGACCCTCTGCTCACCGAGCGCGTCGTCGCCGAGCGCTGCGAGCTGGCGCTGGGCGGGCCCGAGCACCCCGACGACGACCCTGTCGGGTTCCTGCTGGGCGTGGGGCAACTGGTGCGCATGGGCGAGCAGGCCGAGCCGTGGCTGCCCGACGTGGCCCACGCGGTCGAGCTGGCGGCCAAGCGCGGCCCGCACGACTGGGCGTTCGCCGCGGCCATGGTGGCCGCCGACGTCACCTTCGCCGCAGCGGGCGACGAGTTGGCCCGCAAGGACCTCGCGGCGCTGCGCCGCGCGGTGCGCGTGCAGCCCGTGCTGCCGGCGACGGCACCCGACGAGCCGGCACGACTGCTGGCGTGGGCCGAACTGCGCCTCGCGGCCCCGACGGCCGACGGCGTGGCGTTGCTGCCCGACGGCCTGCCCATCGGCTGGGCCGGCGACAACTTCGAGGTGTACGGCCTGCCGAACGGCGCCGGTGGCACGGTCAGCTACGCGCTGCGTTGGCATGGTGCACGCCCGGCGGTGCTGTGGGAGCAGACCGAGCCGGCCACCACCATCACCTCGCCGGTGCTCGCGCCGCAGTGGCGGGCCACCGACGTGAAGAGCGAGACATTGTGGCCCGAGCCCGTGGGGCTGGTGCCGCGGCCTCCCGCCGAGGGCGAGTCGTTCAGCTGATGTGCGACGTGCTGGTGGCGCTGGCGCCGGCGACGGCCATGGGGGCCACGCTGTTCGCAAAGAACAGCGACCGCCCGCCGCTCGAGCAGCAACCCCTGGAGTGGTCGCCGTCGCGGCTGGACTCGGGCATGCTGCGCGCCACGCACATCGAGATCCC
Organism: uncultured Acidimicrobiaceae bacterium; assembly: GCA_966112835.1. Taxonomy (GTDB): domain Bacteria; phylum Actinomycetota; class Acidimicrobiia; order Acidimicrobiales; family Ilumatobacteraceae; genus UBA668. The sequence continues at coordinate 1,121 of CBHWEI010000408.1, read as the reverse complement.
CGCGTTCGCCGCGCCCACGCTCGACTGCGTGCTGTCGCGGCCGGCGTGGGGGTGGGGTGCCGAGCACGGCGTGAACGAGGCGGGCCTCGCGGTGGGCAACACCACCGTGTACACCACGCTCGACCCGCGTGGCGCGCCGGTGGGCCTGACCGGCATGGACCTGGTGCGCCTGGCGCTCGAGCGGGCCACGACGGCCGCTGCGGCCGTCGAGGTGATCACCTCGCTCATCGAGCGGTACGGCCAGGGCGGCAGCGGGCACGACCCGGCGCTGGTGCCGAACGGTCGGCCGTACTGGAACGCGTTCCTGGTGGCCGACCCCACGTCGGCGTACGTCATCGACACCAGCGGCGCCACGTGGGCGGCCGAGCTGGTCGGCGACGTTCGCGCCATCTCGAACCGCACCACCATCCCCGCATTCGACGCGGTGCATCGTCACCCGCGCCAGCCGGTGGACCGCCTTGTCGATCCGCGGTGGCGGGCCTCGCAGCAGATGCTCGCGTCGCGACCGGTCGACCTGGCCGGGCTGCAGGCGCACCTGCGGTCGCACGACTCGTGCGGCGAACCGGGCTGGAGCGTGTGCATGCACGCCGGCGACATCGAAGCCACCACCGCATCGATGGTGGCGGCTCTGCGCTCGAACAGCGCCAGCACGCTGTGGGTGGTGCAAGGCCACCCCTGCGAACACGACTACGTGGAGGTCCCGTTCGCCGAGGCGGCCACTCGCCTGCGGCACACCCCGTCACGCAGAACTTAGGTTCGGTCGGCCTCGTCGCGGGCCTCGTCGCGGGCCTGCAGGGCGGCCATCACCGCGTCGAGCTTGGCCTGGACGGCGGCGATGATCTCAGGGTCGTCGGTGGTGCCGTCGGCGGCGAACCGGTCGGCCACCATCGGCAGCTGCACGGGCGGCTCGACGACCACGGTGGCGCCCATGTAGCCGAGGATCGTGCTCAGGTTGTCCTGGGCCTTGGCGGTGCCGCCACGACCACCCGAGCCCAGGAAGGCCACCACGGTGCCGGTGATGGCCCGGTCGTCGGGCGGGCGTGTGGCCCAGTCGAGCGCGTTCTTCGCCAGGGGAGTGGGGCTCCAGTTGTACTCGGGCATGCCCACGATGAGCGCGTCGG
>CBHWEI010000407.1:0-2637 GCA_966112835.1 uncultured Acidimicrobiaceae bacterium | reverse complement strand
ACCAACGTGATCTCCATCACCGACGGTCAGGTGTACCTGCAGGACAACCTCTTCAAGTCGGGTGTGCGCCCGGCCGTCGACGTGGGCATCTCGGTGTCCCGCGTGGGTGGTGCGGCGCAGATCAAGTCGATGAAGAGCGTGTCCGGCACGCTGAAGCTCGACCTGGCCCAGTTCCGTGAGCTCGAGGCGTTCGCCACGTTCGGTTCCGAGCTCGACGCCATCTCCAAGGCCCAGCTCGAGCGTGGCTACCGCCTCGTCGAGCTGCTCAAGCAGCCGCTCAACTCGCCCATGCCGGTCGAGGAGCAGGTCGTCGTCGTGTTCGCCGGCACCAAGGGCTACCTCGACAGCCTGCCGGTCGGTGAAGTGCGTCGTTTCGAGAAGGAGCTGCTCGAGCACATGCGTCGCTCGCACAGCGGCCTGCTCGCCGACATGCGCAACCCCAAGGCCGACGTCCCCGGCGAGCTCGGTGGCATCATCGAGGCCTTCAAGGCCGGCTTCGTGGCCGCCGCCGCCGAAGCGGCGAACGCCGCCAAGGCCGCCGACCCCACCGCCACCAGCGCCGAGGCGCTCGGCGAGGCGCACAGCGACAAGACGCTGGCGACTGAGTGATGGTCGGGACTGGCCTCCGCTGCGCTTCGGCTGCTCCCTTCGGAGGTCGTCGCGCGCCCGAGACAAGGACGGTGATCTAAATGGCAGGTGGTCAGGAGCGCATTCTTCGTGGACGCATTCGCAGCGTCCAGGCAACGAAGAAGATCACGCGCGCCATGGAACTCATCGCGGCGTCCCGCATCGTCAAGGCTCAGCAGCGCGTCGCCGCCGCCGTGCCCTACAGCGATCAGATCACCGAGGTCGTCAAGGACCTCGCCGCGGCCGGTGGCGCCTCGCAGTCGCCCCTGCTGTCGGGTCGCGACGTGAAGACCACGGCCTACGTGGTCATCACCGCCGACCGCGGTCTGTGCGGCGGGTACAACGCGGGTGTCCAGCGTGCAGCCGAAGGTGAGATCAAGAAGGACGTCCTCGCCGGCAGCGACTACACGGTCATCGCCGTGGGCCGCAAGGCCGAGGGCTACTTCCGCTTCCGCGGCTACAAGATCGACCGCACGTTCGCGGGGTTCAGCGACAACCCCACGTACGCCGACGCCAAGAGCATCGGCGAGTACGTGGTCGAGCAATTCGTCGACGGCAAGATCGACCGGGTCGAGCTGGTGTACACCCGCTTCATCTCGGCCGGCTCGCAGGAAGTCGTCCAGCGTCCGCTGGTGCCGCTCGAGCACGAGGCGGTCGAAGGCGGCGACGGCAAGGGTCTCGACGCCGACGGCACGCCCGCCGACTTCGAGTTCGAACCCGACCCCGGCACCATCCTCGACACCCTGCTGCCCCGCTACATCGAGGCCCGCATCTACGCAGCGCTGCTCAACGCCGCGGCCAGCGAGCACGCCTTCCGCCAGCGTGCCATGAAGAGCGCCACCGACAACGCCGAGGAACTCATCAAGAACCTCAGCCGCATCATGAACCGCGCCCGCCAGGACAGCATCACCACCGAGATCATGGAGATCGTCAGCGGTGCAGAAGCCCTGGGTGGCGATTCGAAGAAGTCAGTCCGTCTCGTCGAGCTCTCGTCGCTCGCCGAGGCCGCATCCTCGCCCGTTTCCGGACACTGAGAAAGAGCATCTGTCATGACCATGACCGACACTGAACTGAAGGACGGCCGGGTCGTCGGCATCGCCGGCCCCGTGATCGACGTCGAGTTCCCTCGCGGCGCCCTGCCCGAGATCAACACGGCGCTCGAGTTCACCGTCACCGTCGACGGCAAGACCATCGCCGTGCTCGCCGAGGTGGCCCAGCAGCTGGGTGACAGCCGCGTGCGCGCCGTCTGCATGAAGCCCACCGACGGCCTCAAGCGCGGCACCGCCGTGCGCAACACCGGCCGCGGCATCGCCGTGCCGGTGGGCGACAAGGTGCTCGGCCACGTGTGGAACGTGTGGGGCGAAGCCCTCGACGCCGAGGACGGCTACGCCGACAACCTCGAGCGCTGGGACATCCACCGTCCGGCCCCCAACTTCGACACCCTCGAGCCGAACGCGAAGATGTTCGAGACCGGCATCAAGGTCATCGACCTCCTCACCCCGTACCTGCAGGGTGGCAAGATCGGCCTCTTCGGTGGTGCGGGCGTCGGCAAGACCGTGCTCATCACCGAGATGATCCGTCGTGTGGCCCAGAACCACGGCGGTGTGTCGGTGTTCGCCGGTGTGGGCGAGCGCACCCGTGAAGGCACCGACCTGCGTCTCGAGATGCAGGAGTCGGGCGTGTACGAGAAGGCCGCCCTGGTCTTCGGCCAGATGGACGAGCCGCCGGGCGTGCGCCTGCGCGTCGCCCTGTCGGCCCTCACCATGGCCGAGTACTTCCGCGACGTCCAGAACCAGGACGTGCTGCTGTTCGTCGACAACATCTTCCGCTTCGTGCAGGCCGGCTCGGAAGTGTCGACCCTGCTCGGTCGCATGCCCTCGGCCGTGGGTTACCAGCCCACCCTGGCCGACGAGATGGGTCAGCTGCAGGAGCGCATCACCTCCACCCGCGGTCGCTCCATCACCTCGCTGCAGGCCGTGTACGTGCCCGCCGACGACTACACCGACCCGG
>CBHWEI010000406.1:0-2642 GCA_966112835.1 uncultured Acidimicrobiaceae bacterium | reverse complement strand
ACGTGCCAGTCGCTGCCCTCGAAGAACTCCATCAGCTTCTTGATCTTCTGGCCGGGGATCACCCGGTCCAGGCTCTGGCGGTTCGCGTCGACCACCAGCATCACGTTGCCCAACCCCTGCAGCGACGCGTCGGCGATGGCCTCCCACACGTTGCCCTCGTCCAGCTCGGCGTCGCCGACCAGGGCGATGAAGCGCGACGCAGGCGAGGCCTCGAAGTGCGCGTCGATGTAGCGGCGGGTCATCGCGGCGAACAGGGGAGCGACCACGCCGAGGCCCACCGAGCCCGTCGAGAAGTCGTTCACGTCGGGGTCCTTGGTGCGGCTGGGGTAGCTCTGCAACCCGCCGCGCTCGCGCAGGCGGAACAGGTACGACCGGTCCAGTTCGCCCTGCAGGTACTTGATGGCGTGGAACACGGGCGAGCTGTGCGGCTTCACCGCGACCTTGTCGGCGCCGTCGATGTGCGCGAACCACAACGAGGTCATGATGCTCACCATCGACGCGCTCGAGGCCATGTGGCCGCCCACCTTCACCGCGAACTCGGCGTCGCGGCCGCCTGGCGCGGGCGCCGCGATGCGTTCGCGGTTGGCGTGGTCCACCATGCGGACGGCCAGCCAGAGGACGCGCCGCTGGATGTCGTCGAGCGCGGCCAGATCGATCGGGGAGTCGTCCATGACCGCATTGTGTCGCACGCCACCGGAACCCAGGCACGCGAAGGGCTATTGTCCGCGCAGATCGAAGGGGGATCGATGAGCCTGACCCACGCACCCGCCGCCACCGTCACGGCACGGAAGCTGTCGCCGATGATCGGCGCCGAGATCGAAGGCGTCGACCTGCGCGACGAGCTGAGCGACGACACCATCGCCGCCATCCGCCAGGCGTTGCTCGACCACAAGGTCATCTTCTTCCGCGACCAGGACATCACCGCCGAGCAGCACATCGCGTTCGCCCGGCGGTTCGGCCGGCTCGAGATCCATCCGGCCACGCCGAAGACGCAGGAGCACATGGAGGTGCTGCGCATCGCCCACGGGCCGAACTCGCGCGGCACCGAGAACAACTGGCACAGCGACGTCACCTGGCGCGCCGAGCCGTCCCTGGGCTCCATCCTCCGCGCCATCGAGCTGCCCGAGACCGGTGGCGACACGCTGTTCGCCAACATGGAAGCCGCCTACGAGGGCCTGTCGCCGAAGATGCAGGAGTGGATCTGCGGCCTGACGGCCGTGCACGACATCGCCCGTGTGTTCGCCAAGAAGCTGGGCAAGACGCCCGAGGAGCTGCACGACAAGTACCCGCCGCAGCGGCACCCCGTGGTGCGCACCCACCCCGAGACCGGTCGCCGCAGCCTGTACGTGAACACCGGCTTCACGTCGTACATCGAAGGCCTGTCGAAGAAGGAGAGTGACTGGTTGCTCGACCACCTGTACTCGCAGGCCGCGCTGCCCGAGTACCAGTGCCGCTTCGTGTGGCGCCCGAACTCCATCGCCTTCTGGGACAACCGGGCCAGCCAGCACTACGCGGCCAGCGACTACTTCCCGGCCGTGCGCGTGATGGAGCGGGTCACCATCGCCGGCGATCGGCCGTACTTCGACGCCGCTGCGGTGTCACACTGACGTCGTGAACCAGGAGATCGCCCCCGCCACCATCGCGCCGCCCGCGGCGAACTACGCCCACGCCGTGCTCACCGAGCGGGCGACGGCGTGGCTGCACACCAGCGGCGTGGTGCCCACGGCGCCCGACCGCTCGGTGCCCGAGAGCATCCAGGAACAGGCCGAGGTGGTGTGGGCGAACCTGTTGGCCATCCTGCAGGACGCGAACATGGGCCCCAGCGACGTGGTGAGCATCACCACCTACGTGGTGGTCGAGCACATGGCGTCGCTGCCGTGGATCATGCAGGCGCGCGACAAGGCGCTGGGCGGCCGCCGCGTGGCGAGCACGCTCGTCACCGTGCCCGCGCTGGCGAACCCGGCCTGGAAGGTCGAGATCGCCCTCATCGCGGCGCGATAGCTCCGGTCAGCCGTCGGCGATCGAGAGGGATTGCAGCAGGGTGCCGTCGGCGGTGCGCAGGTCGACGTGTCGGGCTTCGTCGTCGCCGTCGAGCGCGATCGCGCCCAACTGCAGGTCGGGGCGGACGCTGACGAACGTGGTGTCGTCGTCGAACCGCTTCGACGACCAGCCGCCGGTGATCGGGCCCCCCTTCGCCACGGTCACCACGATCAGGTGCGTGCCGTTCTGGCGGAAGTGGGTGACGGTGGTGGTGCCGGCGGCCACGTCGGTGGGGATGCAGGGGGTGGAGACGTCGCCCTCGCGCACGTAGGCGCAGCCGTCGGGGAACACGTCGACCAACCAGCCGATGCCGGTGTCGAGCGACAGGGGCGGGTCGGCGCGCGGCGTCGTGAGCGGCTGCGCGGCCGGCGCATCGTCGGATCCGCAGCCGGCGACGGCCAGCAGGATGAGCAACCCGGCGGCGGCGCGGGTGCGCCGGGACGTCGTCATGCGCCACGTTCTACACCATCGGTCCTCGGCGGCGGCCACATGTGCACGGTGCCGTCGGATGGCCCCGCCGCACCCGCCCGACGTACGCTCGCAGCCGTGAGCAACGACAGCGACGACAAGCGCACCGACAGCGGCATCGTGGTGCGGCCCCT
>CBHWEI010000405.1:0-2642 GCA_966112835.1 uncultured Acidimicrobiaceae bacterium | reverse complement strand
CAGCGACGGTGCGGCGTTCACCATCGACACGTTCACCCGGTACATGGTGCACGACCCCGTGCACCACGTGTGGGACGTGCGTCAGGGTTACGCGGCGCTGGACGGCTGACGGCCGTACCAACCGATGAGCCGGTCGATGGTCGACGCGTCGTCGGTGACCGGCACGATGTTCTTGAACGGCGGCCGGGTGGCCAGGTCGGGCCGGAACTTCGGGTCCCTCGCCATCTCGGCGAAGTAGGCCTCGCGATCGCCGGAGGGCAGCGCGCGCAGGGCCGATTCGAGCGAAACCTGAAGGGTGGGCTCGTGCCACTGCACGTTCTGGGCCGTGGCGACGGCCAGGTCCCACGTGTGGACGGTGAGCTCGGACGTGTACATGGCCACCATGGCGGCACCGGGCGCCGTGGCCCACGGCAGCACCATCATGCGGTCGAGCGTGGCGGCGTCGATCCAGGCGGCCTGCACGCGGTGCGCGGCCGCGAGGAACTCGGCCGGCCAGGCGTCGTCGGCCACGCCGGTGACCACGTCGGGCATGGCCATCGGGTCGGTGCCGTTGCCCAGTGCGGTGAGCCGGTTGTACACGGTGAGCACGTGGCCCAGCAGCGAGCGCACGTCGTGCTCGTCGCACGGCGTGGGCAGGTCGAGCTGGTCGGGGCGAATGCCGTCGACCAGGGCCCGGAGGGTGAGGTGGGCGTGGGCGAACGCGGTGCGCGGGTCGTCGGGACCGGGCACGGGGTGCTCGCCGGCAGCGTCGGTGGTGTCGGTGTGGGGCTGGGTGGTGGTGTTGGTCATGCCGTCACGTTCGCGCCAAAAGTGGCCATCCTCTGTCCAGTTTTGGTGGAAGACTCGACCACGTGCGAGCCGATCGTCTGGTGTCCGTCCTGTTGCTGCTGCAGCAGCGTCAGCAGATCACCGCGGCGGAGGTGGCGCGCGAGTTGGAGATCAGCGAACGCACCGCACGTCGCGACCTCGAGGCCCTGGGCCTGGCCGGCCTGCCCGTCTACTCGCTGCCGGGCCGCCACGGCGGTTGGCGGCTCGCCGGTGGCGGCAAGACCGACCTGAGCGGCCTGTCGGCCACCGAGGCGCAGGCGCTGTTCATGGTGGCCGGCCCGCAGTCGAGCACCACGCCCGAGGTGAAGGCCGCGCTGCGCAAGCTGGTGCGGGCGCTGCCCGAGCAGTTCAGGGTGGCGGCCGAGCGTGCGGGGTCCACCACGCTGGTGGACCAGCGGGCATGGGGCGAGTCCACGCCCTCGCGCCGCGAGCCGCCGTTCCTCGATGCGGCGCGCGACGCGGTGGTGCGCAGCGAGCAGGTGCTGCTTGGATACACGGCCCGCAGCGGCGAGGTGAGCACGCGCGTCATCGAGCCGCTGGGGCTGGCCGCCAAGGCGGGCCACTGGTACCTGGTGGCCGACACTGCGGGCGGGCTGCGCACGTTCCGCGTCGACCGTGTGCAGTCGCTGGAGTGCACGGGTGTGCCGGCCACCGTGCCGGCGGGGTTCGACCTGTCGCAGGCGTGGGCGCTCATCGCCGACCGGGTGGAGGAGATGCGCACCCCGGTGGTGGCCCGGGCGCGGGTGCGCCGCGATGCGTTGCGCATGGTGGCCTGGGTGGTGGGCGAGCGCCTGCGCGTGAGCTCGGCGGTGGACGACGACTGGGTGGAGGTCGAGGCGCGAGGCCACCACGTGCGCGAACTGGCCTCGGCGTTCAGCGGGTTCGGTGCGACGGTCGACGTGCTCGAGCCGGTGGAGTTGCGCGACGAGCTGTTGCAGCTGGGTCGCGAGCTGGTGGCGCGTTACGGCAGCTGACCGACGTGGGCCAACGCCAGGCGGATGAGCCGGTCGTGCCCGCCGGTCATCTCGCGCCGCACGGCTTCGCTGACCGCCTGCTCGGGCGGGTACCAGGCCAGGTCGAGTGCTTCCTGCGTGGGCTGGCAGTCGCCCGACACCGGCACCACGAACGCCAGGCTCACGGCGTGGTGGCGGGGGTCGTGGAAGCCGCTGACGTCGGGGTCGGGGAAGTACTCGACCACGGTGAACGGGGCGACTTCGGCAGGGATGCGCGGCAGGGCGACGGGGCCGAGGTCCTTCTCGAGGTGGCGCAGCAGGGCGTCGCGGATGCGCTCGCCGTACATGACCCGGCCGCTCACCACCATGCGGCTGATGCTGCCGTCGGCCGCCTGGCGCAGCAGCATGCCCACCGACGTGACGCGACCCAGGTCGTCGACGCGCACGGGGACGGCGTCGACGTACACCAGGGGCACGTTGGCGCGGATGTTCTGGAGCTGGTCCTTGTCCAACCAGCCGGTGCGGGTGTCGAGTCGTTCGTTCATCAGGGAGGTGGGGCCGCCAGGAAGTAGCCGTTGATGTCGATGATGACATGTCCGGTGGCCATCATGAAAGCGTTGACAGTAGTCGTGTCCGGCGTGCCGGGCACGAACGTCGCGGCGAACAGCGCGCCGGTGGCCACCGTGCGGCCTGCCGGGTAGCTGACGTTCACGGTCTTCGGTGACGGCTCGGTGCCCGTGAAGATCTCCAGCGTGCCCGCCGCCAGGGGTGCCGTGACGGTCCAGTTGCCCGAGTAGGCGATGGCGTCGGCCGGAGGGCCGGTCTCGGAGAAGATGGTGGGGATGCCGCCCACGGTGACGG
>CBHWEI010000404.1:0-2647 GCA_966112835.1 uncultured Acidimicrobiaceae bacterium | reverse complement strand
GGAATATGGGTTTCCTGGTTGAGTGACCCATCGAACTGGTGTACGATCATCGGTATGGGAGTGATCGACGAACACGCCGAACAGATCATCATCACCCCCACCGAACTCGCCACCGAATGGGCCCGCCTGGAACGTGAACTCGCAGTGTTCGCGCTCGCCGTCGCCCACGTCGACACCACCGGCGCCTGGGCCGACGACGGGTCGGTCACCATGGCCGCCTGGATGCGCCACCACCTGCGCATGTCCAACAGCGACGCCTACGCCTGGCTCCGCCGCGCCAACCTCCTCAACCGCTACGAAGCGTTCGCCGAATGCGCCGTCACCGGCGCCCTGTCGTCGTCACAGTTGCGTGAACTCGAGAAGTGCGACACCGCCCGCTACCGGCCCCTGCTGCGCGAACTGCAAGAAGACCTCGCCACCGACATCGCCGACCTCAACGCAGCCGACACCAAGATCGCCTGCACCTCATGGCGACGCCACGCCGACGCCCTCGCCGACGACACCGAACCCACACTCGAACCCACCCGCTCCATGTCCACCACCGTCACCGACGACGGCTGCCTCATCGGCCGTTTCGAGCTCGACGCCGCAGGAAGGATCGAGTTCCAGACCGCGCTCGACAACGCACTCACCTGGGCCGGCAACGACGAAACCCGCACCAACGCCGAGCGACGCGGTGACGCCCTGTTCGACATCATGGCCTTCTTCAACCTCAACCACGACGGACACGGCACACCCCGCCACCACCCCCACCTGTCGATGTCCATGCACGCCGACACCGCCGGCCACCCCGACGCCACCAACGACGCCGACGGTGAACCCCTCGACCCTGACGTCGCGTCCACCAAGGCATGCGACTGCATCCTGCACACCATCCTGCGCGACGCACAGGACGCGCCCATCGGTTTCGGGCGTGCCCGCTACACCGTCCCCCGACTCCTGTTCAAACAAGTCGCCGCACGCGACGGCGGCTGCCGGTTCCCCGGCTGCGACCGGCCCGTCAAATGGACCGAAGCGCACCACATCCACTGGTGGGAACGCCACGGCACCACCGACTACGACAACCTCGCCCTCCTGTGCTCCAGACACCACCACCTGGTCCACACACTCGACCTCCAACTCGAATGGGTCGACGGCTGGAACCTCCACGTCACCTGGCCCGACGGCACCACCCGCACCAGCATCCCCCGCGGCGCACCACCCAGACGACAACCAACCCGCCACGCCGCCTGAACCCCCCGAAACCGGCGCTCCGCGTCTGAGGGTTGGGTGATGGTCGGGTAGGGATCCCGGGCGCGGCACAGGGGCTCTGCGATTCTCAGCGATGTCTGAAGTCGTCGAGTCTCGAGGAGCCCCTGCTTGGAAACGGATGCTACGCGCATGTGCGCGCTGCTGGTCGGCCTGCCCGACGTCGTCGTGGTCGGTGTCGGCGACTGGCCGTCGTGGCTCCGCGTCGTCGTCACGGTCGGTGGCGAACGGCCGACATGTGAGTGCGGCGGGGCGGTGCATCGTCACGGTGTCCGCGAGGTCGTGCTGGTCGATCTGCCGTGCTTCGGTCGCCCGACACGGCTGGTGTGGCGCAAGCAACGCTGGCGCTGCACTGGGTGCGGTCGCTGCTGGTGCGACGACGACCCGGAGATCGCCACCGCCCGGTGTTCGTTGACGACCCGGGCAGCACGGTGGGCGACTTCGCAGGTCGGCTGCCACGGACGCGCCGTTACCGACGTGGCCCGCGATCTCGGCTGCGGCTGGCACACCGTGATGGACGCCGTGATCGCGATCGGTGAGCAGTTGATCGATCACCCCGACCGGATCGGCAACGTCAACGCGCTCGGCTTGGACGAGACGCTGTTCGCGAGGGTCGGCAAGTTCCGCACCCAGCAGTGGTCGACCCAGATCGTCGACGTCCGCCGCGGCCAGCTCCTCGATGTCGTGCCGGGCCGTGACAGCACCGAACCGTGCCGCTGGCTTGCCGCCCGCGACCCGGCGTGGCTCGCTGCGATCGAGTGGGCGACGCTCGATCTGTCCGCGTCGTATCGCACGGTGTTCGACACGATGCTGCCCGACGCCATCCAGGTCGCTGACCCGTTCCATGTTGTGAAGCTCGCGAACACCGCGCTCGATGAATGCCGGCGTCGCGTGCAGAACGAGACCCTCGGCCACCGTGGTCGCCGTGATGATCCGCTCTGGCGGGCACGCCGCCGGCTCACGATCGCACGCGAGCGACTCTCCGCGGAACAGCACGACAAGCTGATGGGCCTGCTGCGTGCCGGTGACCCGCACCAGGAGGTGTGGTTCGCGTGGAACGCCAAGGAGGTCGTGCGGCAGATCTACGACCACACCGACGTCGAGCTCGCTGCCGAGTGGGTCGCCGAGATCGGCCGCGACTTCACTGATCGCGAGATGCCGTTCGAGGTCCGACGGCTCGGTCGCACCATCGCTCGCTGGGCCGCTCAGATCGTCGCATGGCATCGCTCGCACGTCACGAACGGGCCGACCGAAGCCGTGAACAACTTGGCCAAGCGGATCAAGCGGGTCGCGTTCGGACTGGTGAACTTCCGACATCACCGCGTCCGCTGCCTGCTCTACGCCGGCAAGCCCGACTGGACCCTTCTACCCACGATCCAACCCTGAAACGCGGAGAGCC
>CBHWEI010000403.1:0-2655 GCA_966112835.1 uncultured Acidimicrobiaceae bacterium | reverse complement strand
GTGCCCGACGCGATCTTCCTGGGCGTGAACCGACACGCCACCATCCAGGCCATGCACACCGCCAGCCGCATCGGCGCGGGCGGTGTGGTCTGCTATGGGTCGGGCTTCGCCGAGACGGGCGACGACCACCTCCAGCAGGAGCTGCTGGCCGCGGCCGGCGACGTGCCGTTCTTCGGCCCCAACTGCTACGGCTTCGTCAACACGTTCGACCGGGTGGCGCTGTGGCCCGACGAGCACGGCATGGGCCGCCACGAGCGCGGCGCGGCCATCGTCAGCCAGAGCGGCAACGTGGCCGTGAACCTCACGTTCCAGCAGCGCGGCCTGCGCCTGGGCAGCATGATCACCGTCGGCAATCAGGCCAGCCTGGGCACCGAGGACGCCATCGCTGCGCTGCTCGACGACCCGCGCATCACATCCATCGGGCTGTTCCTGGAGGCCGTCCGCGACGCCCAGCAGTTCGCCGCGGTCGCCCTGCGCGCCCGCGAGCAGGGCGTGCCCATCGTGGCCCTGCAGACCGGCCGCAGCGAGGCCGGCGCGCTGATCGCCAACTCGCACACCGGCAGCATGGCCGGCCGCGCCGCCGCCTACGACGCGCTGTTCGCCCGCTACGGCGTGGCCACCGTGCGCACGCCGGCCGAGCTGCTCGAGAGCCTGAAGCTGCTCGACAGCGGCGGCGCGTTGCACGGCCGCCGGGTGGTGTCGCTCAGCTGCTCGGGCGGCGAGGCGTCACTGGTGGCCGACCGCAGCGAATCCACCTCGCTGCGGTTCGAGCCGTTCACCCCCGAGCAGACCACGGCCATCGAGGGCACGCTCACCGAGCTGGTGTCGGTGAGCAACCCGTTCGACTACCACACGTTCATGTGGGGCGACCGTGCCGCCATGGCGGCCACGTTCACCGCGGTGATGGACGGCCCGCAGGACGCCACGATGCTGGTGCTCGACGCGCCGCCGGGGCCCGACAACGACCCGTCCAGCTGGTACACCGCGGCCGATGCGCTGGCCGACGCCGCCCGCGCCACCGGCAACCGCGGCGTGGTGGTGGCCAGCCTGGCCGAGTGCATCAACGCGCCCTTTCGTGCGCACATCACCGCACAGGGCCTCACGCCGCTGCTGGGCCTGGCCGAGGCGCTCGTGGCGCTCGACGCCGCGGCCACCGTCGGCGTGCCCGTGTCGGCCACGCCCCACGCGCCGGTGGTCGCCCCCGGCGCCACCCGGCTGGTCGACGAAGCCAGCGCCAAGCAACGCCTGGGTGCCCTCGGTGTGGCCGTGCCCGCGGGCCGCGTGGTCGCCGCCGACCAGGTGCTCGCCGCTGCCGACGAGGTCGGTTACCCCATCACGCTGAAGGCACTGGGCCACGCCCACAAGAGCGAGGCCGGCGCGGTGAAGGTGGGGCTGCGCGACCCGCAGTCGCTCGCCGACGCCGTCGCCGCCATGCCCGCCACCCCGGCCGGCTTCCTGGTCGAGAGCACCGTCACCGACGTCGTGGCCGAGGTGCTGGTCACCGTGCGCCGCGATGCACCCGTCGGCTGGCTGGTCACGCTGGGCCACGGCGGAGTCATGACCGAGTTGTGGGGCGACGTCACCAACCTGCTGGCCCCCGTCACCGTGCCGCAGGTGGAGGAGGCGCTCTTGAGCCTGCGCAGCGCTCCCCTGCTCACCGGCTTCCGCGGCCGCCCTGCCGCCGACGTGCGCGCCCTGGCCGAACTGGTCGTGCGGCTCACCGACGCAGTGGTCGGCACCGACGTGGTGGAAGTGGAACTGAACCCCGTGCTCGTCGGCACCCGCGGCGCCACCGCCGTCGACGCGCTGCTCATCGTGGAGGACTGAACGTGTCGCACAACGGATTCCATCTCGACATCGCCGACGGCATCGCCGTGGTCACCCTCGACCGCCCGAAGGCCAACGCCATCGACGCCGCCACCAGCTACGCGCTGGGCGAAGCGTTCGTCAGCTTCGAGCACGACCCGGCCGTGCGCGTCGCCATCTTCACCGGCGCGGGCGAGAAGTTCTTCAGCGCCGGGTGGGACCTGGGCGCCGCCGCCGAGGGCGAGGCGTTCGACAGCGACTACGGCGCCGGCGGCTTCGGCGGGTTCACCAACCTGCCCAACCGGCGCACCCCGGTGATCGCCGCCGTGAACGGCCTGGCCGTGGGCGGCGGGTTCGAGATCGCCATGGCCGCCGACCTCATCGTGGCGGCCGACCACGCCCAGTTCTTCCTGCCCGAGGCCGGCCTGGGCATCCTGCCCGACAACGGCGCCGTGCGCCTGCCGAAGCTGCTGCCCGGCCCCATCGCCCGCGAGATGCTGTTGACCGGGCGGCGCATGGCCGCCAACGAAGCCGCCCGGTGGGGACTGGTGAACAAGGTCGTGCCCGGGGCCGACCTGATGGCCGCCGCCCATCAGCTCGCGGCAGACGTGTGCTGGGCCGCGCCGCTCAGCGTGACGGCCATCCTGGACATCGAGCGCCGCACGAAGAACATGGACCCGATCGAGGCGATGGCCATGATCCCCGACCTCCCCAGCTACCGGGCCGCCATCGACTCGGAGGACGCCCAGGAGGGCACGAACTCGTTCGCCGAGAAGCGCCCGCCCGTGTGGAAGGGCCGCTGACCCCGACCGGGTGCGTCACGCAGCACTCGAGTTCGGGAGGAAGGGC
>CBHWEI010000402.1:0-2668 GCA_966112835.1 uncultured Acidimicrobiaceae bacterium | reverse complement strand
CTGCCGCTCAGCTACACGCTGCGAGCCGAGAAGCGATGACCTGACAGACTTCGGCCATGTCCGAGGATCGCGTCTCCATCACCATCACCGACGGCATCGCCGACGTGCGCATGACCCGTACCGACAAGCGCAACGCGCTCGACAACGCCATGTTCAGCGCCCTGGCCGAGGCCGGCGAGCGCCTGAAGAACGAGCCCGGTGTGCGGGTGGCGGTGCTCAGCGGCGACGGTGCGTCGTTCTGTGCCGGCCTGGACCTGGGCACCATGACCCAGCTCGCCGGCGGCGGCAATGGCGGCGAACGCCAGGCGGGCAACCCGGGCGAGATGCAGGACGGTCGCATCACCCACCTCGGTCAGCAGGTGTGCTGGGTGTGGCAGGAGGTGCCGGTGCCGGTCATCGCCGCGGTGCACGGTCACGCCCTGGGCGGCGGCATCCAGTTGGCCCTCGGCGCCGACATCCGCATCGTCCACCCCGACACGCAGATGAGCGTGCGCGAGGTGTTCTGGGGCCTGGTGCCCGACATGACCGGCACGTTCTTCCTCACCCAGCTGGTCGGCGCCGATGTCGCCAAGGAGCTGGTGTTCACGGCCCGCATCTTCGACGGTCGCGAGGCGAAGGAACTGGGCCTGGCCACCAAGCTGAGCGACACTCCGTACGACGACGCCATGGCGCTCGCTCGCGAGATCGCCGGCCGCAGCCCCGACGCGGTGCGGGCCGCCAAGCAGCTCATGAACGGCCTCATCAACCAGGGCGCCGCCGACCAGTTCGCCGCCGAGCGCGCGGGCATCGGTTCGCTCATCGGCCGACCGAACCAGAAGGAATCGGTCATGTCGTACTTCGAGAAGCGCCCGCCGGCGTTCGTGGACCCGAGCTGAGGCCGCCGTGTCCGACTCCGTCGACACCCGGGAGGTGGATCCCGACAAGCTGAAGATGTACTCCTTCCAGGTGTTCACCAAGCTGGAGGGCGCCGTCACCGCCGGCATGATCCACCTGGGCGACCAGCTGGGCCTCTATGCGGCCATGCGCCGTGCCGGTCGGCCGCTGTCCACCAGCGAGCTGGCCGCGGCCACCGACACCATCGAGCGGTGGGTGCGCGAGTGGGCCTTCAACCAGGCTGCGGCCAAGCTCATCGACGCCCATCCGGATGGCACGTTCTCGTTGTCGCCCGAGGCGGCCATCGTGCTGGCCGACCACGACCATCCGGCGTTCGGCATGGGCATGTTCCACCGTCTGCCGCAGACCATGAAGGCGCTCGAGCACGTGCGCGACAGCTTCCGCACCGGCGGTGGCCACGATTACGACAGCCACGGCCCCGAGGGTGCGGTCGGCATCGAGCGCAGCTTCGAGCCGTGGAACCGGGCGTTCCTGGTGCCCGTGGTGCTGCCCGTGCTCGACGGCGTGGTCGACAAGCTGAATGCGGGCGCCGCGGTGGCCGACGTCGGCTGTGGCGCTGGCAGCGCAGTGCTGCTCATGGCGCACACCTTCCCGAACAGCACGTTCACCGGGTACGACATCAGCCAGTTCGCCCTCGAGCGGGCGCGCACCAAGCTCGACGCCAGTGGCCTGCCGAATGCGTCGTTCCACGACCCGCGGGTGCAGGGCCTGCCCGAGGACGGCTCGCTCGACATCGTGTGCACCTTCGACTGCATCCACGACATGGCGCACCCCCAGCAGGTCATCGAGGCAATCCGCGCCTCGCTGAAGCCTGACGGCACGTGGCTGCTGGTGGACATCAAGGCGCTCGACACGTTCGAGGAGAACGCCCGCAAGAACCCCATGGCGTCGCTGATGTACGGCATCAGCGTGCTGTCGTGCATGTCGTCGGCGCTCAGCGAACCGGGCGGTCTGGGCCTGGGCACGCTCGGCCTGTCTGAGAAGCGGGCACGCGAGATGGCCGAGGCCGCGGGCTTCACCCGGTTCCGCAAGCTCGACGTCGACCACAGCGTGAACGCCTTCTACGAAGTCCGCCCCTGACGGGTTCCTCCCCAACTCGAGTTCGGGAGAAAGGGTCCTCAGGACTGGTCGATGATCTCGATGCGGCGCTCGGCGAACTTCCAGGCGCCCTGACGACGCACGTAGCGGTCGTGGTACACGCCGACGACCGAGCCGTTGCCGCCCCTGGCCTTCTTGAACTGCTCGAGGATGGTCACCCGGCCGCTGGCGGTGCCCGATGCCTCGTCGACCTCGAACACGGCGTTCGGCGCCGTCTGCACCAGCCAGGCGAAGCCCTTCATGAGTTTCACGAACGCGGCCTGGATGGCGTCGCGGCCCTCGATGGGCTTGCCCAACACCCACACGCCGTCCTGCGACCAGACGTCGGCGAACGCCCCGGCGTCGTTGCGCACAACGGCGTCGCAGTACTTGGCGATGAGCTGGCGCAGGGCGATGTCGGTGGCGGGTGCGGCCACGGCGATCTCGACACGGGGCGACGCCGACTCGCGCAGCGAATCCGGCTCGAGGCCCACCTCCCACGCGGCGATGGTGCGCACGTGCTCGATGAGCTGGTCGCGGTTCATCATCCCGTCGTGCGCGGCGAACTGCACGGCCAGGCCGTCGACCATGGCGGTGATGCGCATCGCGGCGGCGGCCGGGTTGCTGCAGACGAACTCGG
Source organism: uncultured Acidimicrobiaceae bacterium (assembly GCA_966112835.1). Lineage (GTDB taxonomy): Bacteria > Actinomycetota > Acidimicrobiia > Acidimicrobiales > Ilumatobacteraceae > UBA668. The sequence continues at coordinate 57 of CBHWEI010000402.1, read as the reverse complement.
CTCGCTCGACGCCCTTGGTGATGACACGCTCGAGCAACTCGGCCGACTGCTCGTCGA
>CBHWEI010000401.1:0-2687 GCA_966112835.1 uncultured Acidimicrobiaceae bacterium | reverse complement strand
CTAGACGTTGATGGTGTAGCTGTCGTTGCCGTGAGGGTTGACATATTCCAATATGGGAATATGATCGCGGCATGCCTCGGGCTGCCACCACCACCGACGTGTTCAACGCCATCGCCGAGACGCGCCGACGCGACCTGCTCGACGTGCTGGGCGCGGGGGAGGTGGGTGTCGACGAGCTCGCCGACCGCCTGCACCTGGCCCAGCCGCAGGTGTCGAAGCACCTGAAGGTGCTGCGCGAGGTGGACCTGGTGCGGTGCCGCGTGGTGGGCCGTCGCCGGCTCTATCGCGTGCACCACTCGGCCCTGCAGCCCTTGCACGACTGGCTGCGCGCGTTCGAGGCACGTGTGAACGAACAGTACGACCGACTCGACGACCACCTCGTCCAGATGCAACAGGAGCACCACTGATGGCCACCCGACACGGCAGCGCCCAGGTCACCCTTCCGTCCGACCTCGAGATCCTCATCACCCGCCCGTTCGAGGCGCCGATCGACATCGTCTGGCGTGCGCTCACCGAACCGGCCCACCTGTTGCGGTGGTGGGGGCCGCCGTGGTGCCCGATGCTCACGTGCCAGGTCGACTTCCGCGTCGGCGGCGACTGGCGGTACGGCTCGCGCATGGACGACGGCACCGAGCTGGGCTGGCACGGTCGCTACCTCGACATCGAGCACGGTCGGCGCATCGTCACCACCGAGGTGTTCGAGGGGTTCCGCGATGCCGAGTCGGTGAACACCATGACGCTGCACGAGGCCGACGGTGTCACCCTTCTGCAGACCCTGGTGCGCCACTCGTCGAAGGAGAACCGGGACGGGCACGTGCAGTCGGGCATGGAGGTCGGCATGCAGGCGACGTTCGACCGCCTCGACGACCTGCTCCCTGGGCTCGACGGGCCGGGAGAGCGGTTCCGGCGCATCGCTGCCGGCTTCAGTGCGGTGGCGCATGCGGTCGGCCCCGACCAGTGGGAGCAGCCCGCGCCGTGCGAAGGGTGGGTGGCACGCGATGTGGTGTCGCACATGGTCCAGTGGATGCCCGGCTTCCTGGCCGGGGCCGGCATCGACCTGCCGTCGGTGCGGGCCGACCTGCTCGGCACCGACCCCGCCGCGGCGTGGCAGTCGTTGGCCGACGCGCTGCAGGCGGTGCTCGACGATCCCGAGGGTGCGGCCGAGGAGCACGACTTCGGCCCGCCCGGACGGATGACCGTCGAGCGGGCGATCGCCATGATCGTCACCGGCGACGTGCTCGTCCACACGTGGGATCTCGCCCGCGCCACCGGGCAGGAGGTGGTGCTCGACCCGACGATGGTGCCCGAGATGTTCTTCGGCATGCAGGCCATCGACGAGATGCTCCGCGCCAGCGGCCACTACGGCCCGCGGGTCGACCTGCCCGAAACGTCCTCGATGCAGGACAGGCTGCTCGCCTTCACCGGCCGTACCCCCTGACGGGTGCCGCGCGGTACAGTCGCAGCCATGGACGAGATCATCGTGGGTGTGGACGAGAGCGACACGGCGCGAGCCGCCGCGTTCGAGGCGGCGAACCTCGCGCAGCAGCTGGGACGACCACTGCACCTGGTGATGGCGTTGAAGAAGTCGAAGAGCCAGTCGGTGCAGGCCGGCGGCGAGCGCATCGTGCTCGATCCGCTCGCCAACGCCGAGCAGTTCCTGCGGTCGCTGAAGGGCGAGCTGCCCGGTGGCCTGCGGGCCACCGAGGCCGTGGTCGCGCAGGAAGTGTCCGAGGCGCTGTGCAGCGAGGCCGAGCGGGTGAACGCGTCGATCATCGTCGTCGGCAACAAGCGCGTGCAGAGCGCCGCCCGCGTGCTGGGCACCATCGCGCTCGACGTGGCGAAGCAGGCGCCCTGCAACGTCTACATCGTTCACACCACGGGCTGAGCACCCGCGCTAGAGGCTCACCACGTCGAACCCCAGGCTCAGCGCCACGGGGATCTGCGCGGGGTCGAACGTCACGAACGTCACGGGTCGGGGCAAGCGGTCCGCCGCGGCCAACTGGATGGCGTCGGCCAGGCGCAGCGGTTGTTCGCGCAGCAGCTGTGCGGCGCGGTCGAGGCAGCGTTGGTCCACCGGGACCACGGCGTAGCGGTCCCACTGCAGCCGCAGCACGTCCTCCAGATCGGCCTGCACCACTGGCTCGTCGGTGAGCTTGGCGATCAGGGCCAGCGCCTCGGTGAGCGCCATCGCGCTCACGCACGTGGGTGCCGCGAGCTCGGCCGCGGCGACGGCGCGCAGCGGCGACTCGATGTGCAGCGCCATGACGGCGCTGGTGTCGAAGAAGACCGTCACCCGCGCAGTTCCTTCAGGGCGCGATCCAGCCGCACGCCGCTCCACACGGGGATGGCCTGCGCCGGCCGGGCGGCGTCGGTGCGCCGGGGTGCGATGACCAGGCCTGCCGTCACCAGGTCGGCGAGCACGATCTGACCGTCGAGCGAGTGGACCGGGCCGAGCTGGGCGGTCTCGCGGCCGCCGACGCTCACCACGACACGCTGGCCGGCCCCGGCGCGGCGCACGTGCGCGGCCAGGTCGGCACGGAGCTCGCGAACGCCAATGGAGGACTCGGACATGTGTACGCGAGTGTACACACTTCGAGTTGAGCGACGTGACCCGACCGGTGCAGGATCACCGCCATGAACTTTGCCTTCACCGAAGAACAAGAAGAACTCCGCAAGACCGTGCGTCA
>CBHWEI010000400.1:0-2692 GCA_966112835.1 uncultured Acidimicrobiaceae bacterium | reverse complement strand
GCCGGGTTGCCGTCGTACCAGCTGAGGTAGCGCTGGTAGACGGCCTTGATGTTGTGCGCCAGGTGGCCGTAGTAGCCGACCGTGTGCGACTGCTCCTGGAACTCGGGCGGCATGGTGAGCATCTCGGCGATCTCGACCGCGGTGTACCCGTGGTTCGCCATGCGCATGGTCTGGTCGTGCACCCAGCGGTACAGGTCGCGCTGCAGCCGCAGGTAGTCGAGCACGTTCTGGTTGCCCCACCGCGGCCAGTGGTGCGACGCGAACATCAACGTGGTCTGCGTGCCCCACAGCTCGATCATCTCGCCGATGTACTTCGACCACTTCAGCGAGTCGCGGATGAGGGCGCCGCGGATGGGCACCAGGTTGTGCATGTTGTGCGTGCAGTTCTCGGCGGTGCACAGCCAACCGTGATCGGGGAAGAAGAAGTTCATCTCGGCCGGGGCCTCGGCCTCGGGCGTGATCTGGAAGATCACCCGCACGCCGTCGATGACCAGCTCGGTGCCGGTCTCGCAGATCTCCTCTGTGGGGGCGATGAGGCCGGCGGGCCACATGGGGATGGCCTTGCCCAGGCCGCAGTCGACGTGCTGCTTGGGCCCGGGCGGCAGCAGCGGGCCGAACTGGTACATGGCGCGGCGGGCCATGCTGTAGCCGGCGATCACGTTCTCGCCCAGGGTCTCGCGCATGAAGTGCTGCGGGGCGATGATGCGGCAGCGGCCGGCGTCGACGTCTGCCTGGCTGGTGACGCCCAGCACGCCGCCGAAGTGGTCGGCGTGCGAGTGGGTGTAGATGACGGCGACCACGGGGCGCTCGCCGAGGTACTCGTTGGCCAGGTCCAGACAGGCGCGTGCGCACGGCTCGGCCGTGAGCGGGTCGATGATCACCCAGCCGGTGTCGCCGGCGATGAACGTGATGTTGCTGATGTCGTAGCCGCGGGCCTGCCAGATGCCGGGCGCCACCTCGAACAGGCCGTGGATGTTGTTCAGTTGCGCCTGACGCCACAGGCTGGGGTTCACGGTGTCCGGGTTCTCGCTGCCTTCGACGATGAAGGCGTAGCGGTTGATGTCCCACGCCGCGCCGTACGGGGTCTCGATGGTGCCGGTTGCGTGGCGGGCGACCAACCCGTGCGAGGCGCGCTCGAAGTCGGCTGGGTCGAAGTCGAGTTGGCGTGGCGCGTTGGCCCGGCGCGTGTGGTCCGTGGCGTCCTTCGGTGCGGTACCCATGCGTCGAGTGTCGCGCGTCGACCGTGGCAGCATCGGATCGGGTTCAGGTCGTTCGGCCCTATGGTCTCTGTCTTCGGCCCAAGGAAGATCGCAGGCAGTGGACGTCGACAGGTTCAGGATCATCGCGGAGTACAACCGCGACGTGCTCCTCTTGGCGCGCCCCGGCCAGGTCGAGTGGGTGTCGCCGGGGGCCTCGGCCATCCTCGGCTGGGTGCCGGGCGAGATGGTGGGCAAGCCGTTCATCGGCCTGGTGCACCCCGACGACGTGGCCACGGTGGTGAAGGCGATGGCGGCGCTGAGCACGGGCGGCGTCGCCCAGGTGCGCTGTCGCATGCTGCACGGCGACGGCAGCTACCACTGGTGGGAGTCGCGGGCCCAGGGGGTGCCCGATCCCGACGGGCGGTTCACGGGGCTGTCGGTGTCCAGTTGGCGGCTGGTCGACGACGACATGGCGGTGCTGCACGACCTGCGCGTCCGCGACCGGTGGCTGCAGCTGGTCGCCGAGAACTCGATCGACGTCATCGTGCTGCTCCGCGACGACGGCGAGGTGGAGTGGATTTCGCGGCCGGTCGGCATCCGCGAGTCGATCACGCCGGAGATGGTGGTGGGTACGTCGCCGTGGGGGATGATCCATCCCGACGACCGGGTGGCTGCCATGGAGGCGCTCGCCAGGGTGGCCCGCGATGGCCGCACCGACGAGGTGCACCTGCGTTTCGAGGAGGCGCCCGGCATCTACCGTTGGCTGGCGGCCAACGGCCATCGTCTCGCGGACCCTGCGCTGCCGGGTCGCATCGTCGTGTCGTTCCGTGACATCGACGACGAGCGGTACGCGCTGCAGTTGCTCACCGCGTCGGAGCACCGCTACCGCACGCTGGCCGAGAACGCGACCGACGTGGTCTATGCGCTCAGCCTGGACGGCACCATCACCTGGGTGTCGCCGTCCATCCAGGAGATCTTCGGCTGGCGACCCGAGCAGATGGTGGGTCAGTTCGTGCGCAGGTTCATGCACCCCGACGACCTGTCGGCGAACTCGCCCCGCCGCGACGCGGTGATGGCCGCGGGCGGTGACGGCGGACAGGCCGAGATCCGCTTCCTCGACGCGGATGGCCAATGGCGTTGGGTGGGGCTGACCGGACGAGTGCTGCGCGACGTCGACGGCAACCCGACGGGCGGCATCGAGTCGCTCCGCGACATCTCGGCCGAGATGACGGCACGAGTGGCGCTGGAGGACAGCGAGCGCCAGTTCCGCCTGGCCATGCACGGCAGTCCCGAGGGCATGGCCGTGGTGGGGCTGGACCGACGGTTCCTGTCCGTGAACCCGGCGCTGGCCCGCTCGTTGGGCCACGACGCGGGGTGGTTCGCGCACCGGTGCATCGACGAGATCGTCCACCCAGCAGACCTCGAGGCTGACCACGCAGTGCGTGCCCGGCTGTTGGCCGACGAGGCCGAGACGCAGGCGCAGGAACGCCGCC
>CBHWEI010000399.1:0-2693 GCA_966112835.1 uncultured Acidimicrobiaceae bacterium | reverse complement strand
GGGAACGTGCACAACCAGTTCGGCCCACCGAGCCACGGTCTGGCGTGTGAACAGCGCGTGACGGTGCTTGTGAAAGCAATCACGTGCAAAGGTCCTCGTGGTAGCGTTGCAACCGTGCGAGTCCCCCGAACGTTCGCGTTCGTCGACCTCAGCGGGTTCACGAACTACACGGCAGCGTTCGGCGACGACGCGGCCGGGCGGCTGCTCGGCGCGTTCCGGTCGCTCACGCGAGAGATCGCCAGCGAGCGCGGCGTGCGCATCGCCAAGTGGCTGGGCGACGGCTGCATGATCGTGTCGGTCGAGCAAGAGGCGTGCATCGCCTTCGCCCTCGAGCTCGAGCACCGCTCGGCCGAGGTGTGCGCACCGCTGCAGTTGCGTGTGGGCATGGCCACGGGCCACGCCCTGCTGTTCGAGGGCGACGACTACATCGGCTCGGCCGTCAACATGGCCGCCCGCCTGTGCGACGCCGCCGACCCGCGCGAGGTGCTGCTGCCCACCATGCAGATCGAGCGTCTGCCCCAGGGCGTCGAGACCACATCGCAGCGCGACATCGAGCTGCGTGGCTTCCCCGGCCCCATCAACGTGGTCGAGCTCAGTGGACGTCCCGTGCTGGCCGCGTCGAACGACACGGGCGAGCTCTGGACCCGCACCCCGTTCATCTGACCCGTCCATGAACAAGGGGGCCGTGCTCGACGTGCGCAGCGAGCGGCTGCTCGACGACGTCGCGCTCGCCGCCGAGATGGGGCTGACCATGGTGCGCATCGATGCGCCGTGGTCGCTGGCCCAACCACGGGCCCAGGGCTACGACGGCGACGTGTTCGAAGGGCTCGTGCTGGCCGCGCAGGCAGCACGCGACGCCGGCATCGAGCCGTGGTTCCGGCTGCTGCAGCCCAGCATGCCCCACTGGTTCGACGACGAGGGCGGCTTCACCGACGACCGCACCGCCGCGCTGTGGTGGCCGCGCTGGGTCGAGCTGGCGGCCGACCGCCTGGGCGACGTGGCTGCGGGCTGGGTGCCGTTCGAGGCGCCGTTCGGCATGTGCAACCGGCTGATGCCCGACGACCCGCGCCGTCACAGCGAACTGGTGCAGACCATGGTGACGGCGTGGCGCGACGCGTGGCGCATCCTCCACGGCCGGCTGCCGGTGGCCACCAGCCTGGACGTCGCCGTCGTGCGGCCCGAGGCCGACACGGTGGAGGCGCGCGAGGAGGCCCGCCGGCTGGACCAGTTGCGCTGGGGCCTGTGGTTCCAGGGCTTCGCCGACGGGGTGGTGCGCGTGCCCGGTCGGGCCGAGCGGCTGCTGGCCGACCTGCAGGGCTCGGTCGACGTCATCGGCCTTGCGGTGCGCCGCGACGTGGAGACCTGTCTGTACCGGGCCGCCGAGTACGGCCTGGGTCGTCCGCTCGCGCTCACCTACAAGCCGGCCGGCGACAGCGACGGCGAACGCGCCCAGCAGGTCACCGCCATGTGGCGCGAGACCACGCGAGCGGCCGACCAGATGGACATCGCCTGGGTGGCCATCACCCCGTTCGTCGACGCGCCCGGCGAGCCCGGCATCGTCACCGTCGACCGCGAAGTGAAGGACTCGGGCCACACCTTCTCGGCGTGACGCGCTCAGGCGAGTCACGCAGAACTTAAGTTCGGGAGGAAGGGCTCACGCAGAACTTGAGTTCGGGAGGAAGGGGTCAGGCGCGGCCGCGGTAGGTGGCGCCGGATGCGCCGCTGGCGCCGTCCTTGTTCAAGCGCTTGCCCAGGTGCAGGCCCTCGAGCACGAACTCGACGGCAGCGGCCACCGCGGCGGGCGACTCGTCGCCACCGGTGAGGGTGAGCACGGGCGTGCGCAGCGCGGGCACGGTGTCGAGCAGGCCGGCCAGCTCGGCCGACGGGATGTCGTCGCCGGTGTGGGCGATGGCGCCGGCCTCGAACGCGGTCACCACTTCGCGCGTCTGGTCGGGCGAGACGAGCTCCTTGAACACGGCGAGCACCGAGGCCTTCACGAGGTGCTCGAGGATGGCGCCTTCGCGACCTTCCTCCAACGCTTCGATCTCGACCTTGCCGCTGGTGCTGGCGGCCAGCGACGACAGGTCGCTGACGCGGGGCACCACGGTGCGCTCGCCGGCACGCAGGCCACGACGCAGCGCGTTGGCGCCGAGCACTTCCAGGTTGCTGACCGACAGACGCACGCTGACGCCGCTCCGCTGGTTCACCTGGTTGCTGGACCGGGCGAGCTGGCTGAACGTGGCGACCACGTGCTCCATGTACGCCGGGGTGAGCACGGTGACGTCGCCCACCGACGGCGGGCGGGCCTCCTGGCGCATGATGGCCATCTCGGTCTCGGCGTCGAGCGGGTAGTGGGTGCGGATCTGGCTGCCGAAGCGGTCCTTCAGCGGGGTGATGATGCGGCCGCGGTTGGTGTAGTCCTCGGGGTTGGCCGAGGCGACCAGCAGTACGTCGAGCGGCAGGCGGATCTTGTAGCCGCGGATCTGCACGTCGCGCTCTTCCAGCACGTTCAGCAGACCCACCTGGATGCGCTCGGCCAGGTCGGGGATCTCGTTGATGGCGAAGATGCCGCGGTTGGTGCGCGGCACCAGGCCGTAGTGCAGCGTCAGTTCGTCGCTGAGGTAGCGACCCTCGGCCACCTTGATGGGGTCGACCTCGCCGATGAGGTCGGCGATGGACGTGTCGGGGGTGGC
>CBHWEI010000398.1:0-2709 GCA_966112835.1 uncultured Acidimicrobiaceae bacterium | reverse complement strand
CCAGCGACAAGCCGCGGGTGGTCATCCTGGGCAGCGGCCCGAACCGCATCGGCCAAGGCATCGAGTTCGACTACTGCTGCGTGCACGCGTCGTTCTCGCTGCGCGACGCCGGGTTCGAGACGGTCATGGTGAACTGCAACCCCGAGACCGTGTCCACCGACTACGACACCAGCGACCGCCTGTACTTCGAACCGCTCACCCGTGAGGACGTGCTGAACGTCATCGCCGCCGAGACGGCTGCGGCCGGGGGAGTGGCCCCGAAGGTCATCGTCTCGCTCGGTGGCCAGACGCCGCTGAAGCTGTCGGGCCAGCTGCCCGTCGAGCTCATCGCCGGCACCTCGCCCGCGTCCATCGACCTGGCCGAGGACCGCGAGAAGTGGAGCGCGTTGTGCAACGAACTGCACATCCCGCAACCGCCCGGCGGTACCGCCACCGACCTCGAGCAGGCGCTCGACATCGTCGAGCAGATCGGCTTCCCGGTGCTGGTGCGCCCCAGCTACGTGCTCGGTGGCCGCGCCATGCAGATCGTCCACGACCGCAACCACCTGGCCCGGGCCATGGCCGAGCTGGCCGGCTTCGGCAGCCTGGGCAAGGAAGGCGGGCTGTCGGCCGAGCGCCCGGTCCTCATCGACCGTTTCCTCGAGGATGCCACCGAGGTCGACGTCGACGCCATCCGCGACCACACCGGTGAGGTGCTCATCGGCGGCGTCATGGAGCACGTGGAGGAGGCCGGCGTCCACAGCGGCGACTCGGCCTGCGCCATCCCGCCCCAGACCCTGCCGAAGTGGGTGGTCGAGGTCATCGAGCGGTACACGAAGTCCATCGCCCGGGCGCTCGACGTGCGCGGCCTCATCAACGTGCAGTACGCGGTGATGGGCACCACGGTGTACGTCATCGAGGCCAACCCCCGTGCCAGCCGCACGGTCCCGTTCGTCGCAAAGGCCACCGGCGTGCCGCTGGCCAAGGTGGCCAGCCGGGTCATGCTCGGCGCCACCCTGGCCGAGTTGCGCGACGAGGGCCTGCTGCGTCCGCCGAGCGACCACGGCCACGTGGCCATCAAGGAAGCCGTGCTGCCGTTCAACCGGTTCCCCGAGGTCGACACGGCCCTGGGCCCGGAGATGCGGTCCACCGGCGAGGTGATGGGCATCGACACCACGTTCGGCAAGGCGTTCTTCAAGGCCGAGCTGGCCGCGGGCACGCTGCTGCCCACCGAGGGCACGGTGTTCCTGTCGCTCGCCGACGGCGACAAGCCGGCCGGCCTGGTGGTGGCGCAACGGTTGCGCGACCTGGGCCTCGGCGTCGCCGCCACCCGCGGCACCGCCGACTACCTCGAACGGTTCGGCCTCACGGTCGACCACGTGGTGGGCAAGCTGTCCGACGCCAGCGGCATCAACGCCGTGCAGCTCATCGAGAGCGGCGAGATCGCGTTCGTCATCAACACGCCCCAGGGCCGTGGCGGTCGCACCGACGGCGAGCAGATCCGCAAGGCGGCCAACAGCCACCGCGTCAGCTCGGTCACCACGGTCGAAGCGGCGCTCGCCGCCGTGCAGGGCATGGCCGAGATGGCCGGCGAGCACATCATGGTCCGGCCCTTGCAGGAATACCACCAAGCATGATGGTCGGGACTGGCCTCCGCTTCGCTTCGGCTGCTCCCTCCTGGGCCTGTCGGCGCCTCGGCGAGATCGCTGCCGGATGATGATGGACCTGTCCGTGCAGGTGGGGTCGCTGACGTTGCCGGCGCCGGTCATGACGGCGTCGGGCACGGCCGGGCACGGCGCCGAGCTGGCGTCGTACTTCCCGCTGTCCGACCTCGGTGCGGTCGTGGTGAAGTCGCTCGCGGCGTTCGAGTGGGCGGGCAACCCAGCGCCGCGGGTGCACCCGGCGGGTCCGGGCATGATCAACGCCGTGGGCCTGCAGGGGCCCGGCGTCGCCCACTGGCTGGCCGACGAGCTGCCGGCGCTGCAACGGGCGGGAGCCCGGGTGGTGGTGAGCATCTGGGGCCGCAGCGTCGACGACTACCGCCGCGCCGCCGACCTGCTCACCGACGCACCGGCCGAGGTGGTGGCGGTGGAAGTGAACCTGTCGTGCCCGAACCTGGAGGGCCGGCGCGGCATCTTCGCCCACGACCCCGAGCTGTCGGCCCAGGTGGTGCAGGCCACCGAGGCGGTCGGCCGGCCCCGATGGGGCAAGCTGAGCCCGAACACCGACCGCGTGGTGGAAGTCGCCGACGCGGTCCACCAGGCCGGGGCCGAGGCGGTCACGCTGGTGAACACCCTGCTCGGCATGGTGCTCGACCCCACCACCGGTCGCCCGGCACTGGGCGCGGGCGGCGGCGGGTACAGCGGCCGGCCCGTCCACGCCGTCGCCGTGCGCACCGTGCACGACGTGCACGCCGCCCTTCCCGACCTGCCCATCGTCGGCGTCGGCGGCGTGTCCAGCGGCTGGGATGCCGCCGAACTGCTGCTCGTCGGAGCCCGCGCGGTGCAGGTCGGAACGGCCACGTTCACCGATCCGCGGGCCGCGCACCGCATCCAGGGCGAGCTCTCGGCCTGGTGCGCGGCGCGAGGTGTGACACCTGCCCAGCTGTGCGGACTGGCCCACCAGGGCGGATTGCCACCAACACCCTGATCAACAGGAGTAGGGTCAGCACATGGCAACACCTCCGCAACTCACCCCTGAACAGCGTGCGAACGCCCTTGCCAAGGCCGC
>CBHWEI010000397.1:0-2720 GCA_966112835.1 uncultured Acidimicrobiaceae bacterium | reverse complement strand
CAGCGTGTCCTCGAACAGGAAGCTGGCCTTCTGCGTGCGTACGTCGGGGTCGGCTCGAGGGTCCTCGTGCGCGTCGTCGCCCACCCGCGGCGGCAGGTTCTCGAACGGGATGGGCTCCATGCCCGAGTCCCACACGATGACGGCGGACCCGTCGGACGGGTAGGTGGTGGACTCGAGGCCGTAGCCGGGGTCGACCTCCTGCCAGCGGCCGTCGGCGGCGACGGGGCGGTGGATGGTGGCGCCGATGGTGCGTGCCTCGACCATGGCCGACAGCTCGGTCACCTGGTGGTCGCCGAACGCGACGTCCATGAGCACGGTCTTGGCCGTCGTGCCGGGGTACGGGTCGGCGGTCAGGTGCTGCACGTAGCCGGCGCCTTCGCCGCGGTCCCACAGCATCTGCACGATGCCGAAGATGAGCGGCCGGTCGAAGTCGTCGGGGTACGCGGGCTTCATGACGGCCAGGTAGTCGTCGAAGTCGACCGAGCGGGGCAGCAGCAGGCTGTAGTTCATGCCGGGCACGCCCAGCACGGCGCGCTCGATGTCGGGCGACACGGCCGCCAGCATGGCGCCCATGATGCCGCCCTGGCTGTTGCCGTCGTAGTCCAGGTGGGTGGTGTCGATCAGCGGCGTGCCGTCGGCCCGCTGGAAGTTCTTGTCGGTGGCCAGGCCGCCGTCGCGGGTCATCAGCCGGCCGAGGAAGATCTGATTCAGCACACCCTGCTGCAGGCGGTCGGCCATGGTGGGGAAGTTGCCGAACTCGACGAGCGTGGCGGCGGCGTTGCCGATGTCGTCCTCGCTCATGCCCGCCCACTTGGTGGCGCAGTGGACCACGTTGTGCTCGTTCGACATGGCGCGCACGTTGCCGGCGTCGATCTCGTGGTGGTCGCCGAGCAGGCCGTGGCCGTACTCCACCAGGTGCGCCGGCTCGGTGCCGTTTATGGTGGCGACGCTGATGTTGCACACGAACGGCGCTTCGAGCGTGGGGTGCTCGGGGTTGATGCTGGGCATCGCGTCGGGGTCGTCGTCGGCGGCGGCGTAGAAGAACCGGTTGCCGGGGCCACCGTCGCCGGTGAGGAAGTTGGGCACGGTGAACGTGCCGTCGATCTGCAGGGCGATGTTGTCGTCGCTGTTCGGGGTGACCGTGGTGATGGTGAACTTCGGGGCGACGTCGCCCAGCTGCTGCAGCGCGGTGTCGCGGATGCTCAGCATGCGACCGCTGATGTTCTGGGTGCTGGCGACGGTGAAGCTCCACGCCAACTGCAGGCCCTCCCGCGGGGCGCCGCCGGCGGCGAGCGCGGTGAACGTCGCTTCCATGGCGGGGCGGCGCGACTCGATGGAGTCGATGCCGGTGGTGAGGTTGTCGCGGTAGACGCGGAACACGTCGCCGGTGGGGATGTCGGCACCCGCCGAGTCCTTCAGCCCGCGCAGGCCGACGGCGAACGAGTGCCCCTCGGGCAGCGAGATGGCGGGGCGGATGGTGAGCAGCCGGTCGCTGCCGGCCTCGGGGTGACTGTCGATCTCGGCCCACAGGGGGATGCGGTCGCTGGTGGACAGGTCGACGAGCACGATGGGCGAGTCGTCGTTCAGCGACGAGCCGATGTCGGTCCACGGCGGCAGGTCCGATTTCTCGACGTCGAGCTCGGGGATGTGCACGAGCAGCGGCGTGTTCGGGCTGAAGCCGTCGTTGCGGTTCCACTCGGTGGGATCCACGACGACGCCGTCGGTGTTCATGGGCATGCCGTCCACCGGGAACGACACGCGCAGACCCGTGGGCGTGGCGGCGTCGTCGACCGTGTAGACGTTGCTGGGGAACGGCAGCAGGCAGCGCGTGGTGTCGAGCGGGTCGCAGCCGGCCGGCGCGCCGTCGACGGCGGCCCGCACGGCGGCCGTGGTGGCGGCGTCGGCCTCGGCGGGCGGGGGAGCGGTGGTGGTGGGCGCCTCGGTGGTGGGTGCCGTCGTCTCGGTGGCGGCGCTGGTGGCCGTGGACGAACCGCTGTCGCTGCAGGCCGCCATCGTCACCATCGACGCGATGGCGATGCCCGCCATCGCGATGGTCGTGCGCTTCATTGCTGATCCCCCTGATCGATGTCCGACCACTTTGTCACGCCGCGATGTTGGAATTCGGCCCGGGTGGATCGGTAGTGTTACCCGCGGGTAACTTGCGCTGCGGTTCCCACCGGTCTCCCACACATCCCCACCGACATCACGAGGTACTTCCGTCATGGCCGACTTCTCCCTCAACGAGGACCAGCTGCAGATCCAGAAGTGGGTCCACGACTTCGCCGAGACGGTCATCCGTCCCGCCGGCCACGAGTGGGACGAGCGCGAAGAGTTCCCCTTCCCCATCGTGCAGCAGGCCGCCGAGATCGGCCTGTACGGGTGGGAGTTCCTCATGAACACCTTCAGCGACCCCACCGGCCTCACCCTGCCGGTCTGCATCGAGGAGCTGTTCTGGGGTGACGCCGGCATCGGCATGGCCATCATGGGCTCGGCCCTGGCCGCCGCCGGCATCAGCGGCAACGGCACGCCCGAGCAGGTCATGGAGTGGATCCCGGAGTGCTACGGCGACGCCCAGAAGGTGCAGCTCGGCGCGTTCTGCGTGAGCGAGCCCGACGCCGGCAGCGACGTGTCGTCGCTGCGCACCCGTGCGGTCTACGACGAGGCGAACGACGAGTGGGTCATCAACGGCACCAAGGCGTGGATCACCAACGGTGGCATCG
>CBHWEI010000396.1:0-2721 GCA_966112835.1 uncultured Acidimicrobiaceae bacterium | reverse complement strand
AAACTCCCTGGGGAGTCTGGGCGGCTCGAACTGGTTGCGTTGGTTCCCGGAATCCGGGAACCTACGCAACCAGAAGCCGATTTGGGAGGAGTCGCAACCAGAATCCACCGTGATCGCGCGGCGGGTCAGTCGTTCTGGTCGCGGAGGAAGCGCTCGAACTCGGCGGCGATGTCGTCGCCGCTCGGCAGATCGGGTGTGCCCAGATCGGTGCCCTGTTCCTCCGCGAACGCGTCGTACGCCGCCTCGAGCGAGCGGACCATGGTGGCGTGCTCGTCGTTGCCCGACACCAACAGGTCGATTCGCGCCCGGTGGATGTCGGCCTCGCGGGCCAGGTCGCCGGCACCGACGCTGACACCGGTGACCTCGCGCAGGCCGTCGAGCAGGGCCACCGACGCGCCCGGGTAGCTCATGGCGCTGACGTAGTGCGGCACCTGCACCCAGATGCCGAGCGAGGCGATACCGGCTTCGGTGAGGGCGTGCTCGAGCACGGCGCTGACGCCGGCGGGCACGTCGACCGAGTTCTTCAGGTACGGCACGCTGGCGACCACGTCGGCCGACGGCGAGCTGCTGGACAGGCGCGACGGCCGGGTGTGCGGGGTGGCGAACGGATACGCGCCCAACGCCACCATCTGGTACACGTCGAGTCGGAGGGCCAGTTCGGTGACGGCGCGGGCGAACGCCTTCCAGTTCGAGTCGGGCTCGGGGCCGGTGAGCGTCAGCACCGGGCGGCCGCCCGTGTCGTTGCCCACCTTCAGCTCGATCTCGCTCCACACCATGCGCGTGTTCACGCCGTCGCGCAGTTCCATCACCGGCCGGCGGGCGCGGTAGTCGATGAAGGTGTCGCTGTCGAAGGTGGCCACCGGCACCGAGTCGCACTCGTCCTCGATGGCGGCCATCGCCGCGGCGGCGGCGCCACTGGCGTCGATCCAGCCGCTGAGCATGACCACCAGCACCGGCCGGTCCAGGGTCGGCAGTTGACCGTGCAGTTCGTAGGCGCTCACGCGAGCTCCTCCAGTTGTGCGAGCGCCATGGCGGCGGCGCCTTCCACCTGCAGCTTGAACGGTTCGAGCTCGGCGGCATCGCGGGCGCCGAGTGCCCCGCCCACGTAGCGGGCGTACACGCCTTCCAGGATGCAGGCCAGCTTCCAGTAGGCGAACGACACGTAGAACGGCAGTTGCGAGATGTCGCGGCCGCTCACCGCGGCGTAGCGGGCCGCCAGGTCGGCACGGTCCAGGAAGCCCGGAGCGCTGCACGCCGTGCCGTTCCAGGCCGACACAGGGTCGCCCGGGCCGGTCCAGTACACCTGCAACAGCCCCAGGTCGGCCATCGGGTCGCCCAGCGTGCAGATCTCCCAGTCGAGCACCGCCACCAGGTGGCCGTCGTCGCCGACCATGCAGTTGTCGAGTCGGTAGTCGCCGTGGACGATGGTGGCCGGCCCCTGTTCGGGGATGCGCTGCAGCAACGCATCGTGCACCGTGTCGATGGCGGGCAGCTCACGTGTCTTCTGCTGGTTCCACTGGCCGTACCAGCGCTTCAACTGGCGGGCGATGTAGCCCTCGTGCTTGCCCAGCGTGTCGAGACCGGCGGACTGCAGGTCGACCGCGTGGATGGCGGCCATGGTGTCGACGATGGACTCGCTCGCGTTGCGGCGTGCATCGGGCGACAGGACGGCCTCCGCGGTGTCGCGGTCGCGCACCACGTGCCCGTCGACGAACCCCATCACGTAGAACGGTGCGTCGTTCACCGCCGGGTCGTCGCAGAAGCCCATCGCCGGGGCGACCGGCACGGCCGACTGCTGCAGCCCGCTGATGATGCGGTGCTCGCGACCCATGTCGTGCGCGCTGGCGAGCACGTGGCCGAGCGGCGGCCGCCGCAGTACCACGCGCAGGCCGTCGGCGTCGGTGACCCGGTAGGTGAGGTTCGAATGGCCGCCGGCGATGGCATCGAACGTGAACGGGCCGCGCGAGCCCGGGACGTGCGCGTGCAGCCAGTCGGTGACAGCAGGAACGTTGACCCCGGGAACGTCGCTCATGATGGCCGTACGGTACCGGGCACACGGTTCAGGTGCAGCCCCGGGCAGGTATCGTCACCCGCATGCCCTATGTCGACGCGACCGATGCGACCTTCCAGACCGATGTGATCGACCGTTCGATGCAGGTGCCCGTGGTGGTCGACCTGTGGGCGCCGTGGTGCGGCCCGTGCCAGACGCTGGGACCGATCATCGAGAAGGTGGTCGACGCCACCGGCGGCCAGGTCGTGCTGGTGAAGGTGAACACCGACGAGAACCCCGGCATCGCCCAGGCGTTCCAGGTGCAGAGCATCCCGGCCGTGTACGCCATCAAGGACGGCGCGGTCGTCGACGGCTTCATGGGTGCGTACCCCGAGCACGTCGTGGAGGAGTTCGTCGCCTCGCTGCTGCCCAGCGAGGCCGAGGCCACGGTCGCCAGCCTGCTGGCCGAGGGCACCGAGGGTGCGTACCGCAAGCTGCTCGAGCTCGAGCCGGGCAACGAGGACGCCATCGTCGGCCTGGCCGAACTGCTCGTCGAGCGCGGCGAGAACGACCAGGCGCTTCAGTTCCTGGCGCGCATCCCCGAGAGCGACCGCACCCGGCTCGTGGCCGCCAAGGCGCGCACGCACCTGGCCCCCGACGACGACCACGACCCCACGCTCACCGCGCTCCTCGACAAGGTGAAGGACGACGAGGACGCCCGTCAGCAGTAC
>CBHWEI010000395.1:0-2729 GCA_966112835.1 uncultured Acidimicrobiaceae bacterium | reverse complement strand
GCCGAAGTCTGTCAGGTCATCGCTTCTCGGCTCGCAGCGTGTAGCTGAGCGGCAGGCGCTCGGGCCGATCGGCCAGTGCCCACTCGCCGTCGGCCACCTCGACGAAGCCCGCGGCCAGCGGGCACCACGGCACGGTGCGATGCTCCTCGAGCAGGGTGACCGTGAGCCCGGCCGAGGTCAGCGCGGTGAAGATCTCGCCCAGGCCGTGGTTGAAGTGCACCATCGCCGGCGAGGCGAGCGGTTCGGTGTGCTCGACGTAGGTGTGCTCCTCGATGAACACCACACCCTCGGTCTCGAAGTACGGGTAGCCGAGCACCAACTCGCCGTCGTCGCGGGCATCGCCGAGCGCCCACATCATGGGGTGGCCTTCGCGGATGAACAGGAAGCCGCCCGGCTTCAGCAGTGCCGCCACCACTTCGGCCCACCGCGACACCGACGGCAGCCAGCACAGCGCGCCGATGCCGGTGAAGACGAAGTCGAACTGCTCCCCTCCCAACGCGTCGACCGCGTCGTACACGTCGGACTGCACGTAGTGCACCTCGTTGCCCGCTTCGTGGGCGAGCGCCTGCGCCTCCTTGATGGCGGCGCCCGAGAAGTCGAGCCCGATCATGGTGGCGCCCAGTCGGGCGAGCGACAGCGTGTCGGTGCCCAGGTGGCACTGCAGGTGCACGCCGCGCAGGCCGGCCACCGAACCCAGCCGCGGCAGATCGAACCTGACCACCTCCGACAGGTACGCGGGATCGTTCCGGAACGGGTCGAGCCCGTACCCGGCCACGTGGTGCGGCACGCGGCTGTCCCAGTTCTCCCGGTTGATGCGTCGATGGTCGGCCGGGTCCACCGCGCCGTCGGGCTGTTGCTCCACGGTGACCAGCCTCGCATGCCGTGACAAACTGCGCGGATGCATTTGAACCTCTCCGCCGATGACGTCCTGTCCACCACGCGCGCCGTGCGCAAGCGGCTCGACTTCGACCGCCCTGTCGAGCGGTCGGTCATCGAGGAGTGCCTCGAACTGGCGATCCAGGCGCCCACCGGCAGCAACTCGCAGGGCTGGCAATGGGTGTTCGTCACCGATCCGGCGAAGAAGCAGGCGCTCGCCGACATCTATGCCCGCAACTTCGCCGTGTATCGCCAAGTGGGCGCGTCGAACCAGATGCCCACCGACGACCCGCGCGCCGAGCAGCAGGCGCGCGTCCTCTCGTCGGCCGACTACCTCACCGAGAACTTCCACCGCGTCCCGGTGCTCATGATCCCGTGCATCACCGGCAAGCTCGATCGGGTGCCGGCCTTCGCCGGCGCGTCGGCATGGGGTTCCATCCTGCCCGCCGTGTGGAGCTTCATGCTGGCGGCACGCGAGCGCGGCCTGGGCACTGCGTGGACCACCATCCACCTGATGAACGGCGGCGACGCCGAGGCCGCCGAACTGCTGGGCATCCCCGACGACGTCACCCAGGCCGGCCTGTTCCCCATCGCCTACACCATCGGCACCGACTTCAAGCCCGCCAAGCGACTGCCGCTCGAGCCGATCATGCACTGGGACCAGTGGTAGGCCACGCCGGCGCCCGGGCACCCGAGTTCTGCACCCAGGACGACGAGGAGTACCGGTTCGACTGGGGCGCCGAAGGCCTCGCCGCGATGGCGCCCCACTGCGCCGTGGTGGTCATCGTCGACGTCCTGCGCTTCAGCACCGCCGTGTGCTGCGCACTCGAGTCGGGTGCGGTGGTGCTCCCCTACCGCTGGAACGACGACGGTGCCGCGGCGTACGCGGTGGCCAACGACGCGCAACTGGCCGGCCGGCGAGAGGACGGGGCGCTGTCGCTGTCGCCCACCGACCTGCTCACCGTGCCCGCCGGCACGCGGCTGGTGCTGCCGTCGCCCAACGGGTCGACGCTGGCGTTCATGGCGCGCGACCTGGGCGCCACACACGTGCTGGTCGGCTGCATCCGCAATGCCGCAGCCACTGCGGCCGCGGCACGCGCACTGGCCGGTGGCGCGCCCATCGGCGTCGTCGCCGCCGGTGAACGGTGGTCCGTCGACGGCGGGCCATTGCGGCCCGCCGTGGAGGACATGCTGGGAGCCGGCGCGGTGCTGGCCGCGCTCGACCCGTCTGCATCGGTGTCGCACCCACGCTGCTCGCCCGAGGCTGCCGCGGCACGAGCCGCGTTCGTGGGCGCCAGGCCGCGTCTCTACGAGGCGGTCAGCACCTGTGCATCGGGCCGCGAGCTCATCGCCCGCCGCTGGGAGGACGACGTGGCCACGGCCGCGGCCCACGACGTGAGCCCCGTGGTGTGCCGGCTGACGGCGAACGAGCTCCGCCGCCCCTGACGGGTGTCACGCACAACTTCAGGTCGGGCGGAAGGGGTCACGCAGAACGTGAGTTCTGCGTGACCGGATCAGGCCGAGACCTTCTTGTTGGCCTTGCGGCGATCCTCGAGCGCGAGGTGGCGCTTGCGGATGCGGATGGCCTTCGGGGTGACCTCGACCAGCTCGTCGGCGGCGATCCACTCGATGGCCGTCTCGAGCGTGTGGATGCGCGGCGCCGGCAGCTTCACGGCGTCGTCGTGGCTGTGCGTGCGGATGTTGTTCTTCTCCTTGGCACGCACCACGTTGACGACCATCTCGTCCTCACGCGAGCACTCGCCGACGACCATGCCCTCGTACACCTGCTCCTGCGGGTTGACGAAGAAGCCGCCGCTGAGCTGCAGCTTGTCGAGCGCGTAGGCGGTGGTGAC
>CBHWEI010000394.1:0-2753 GCA_966112835.1 uncultured Acidimicrobiaceae bacterium | reverse complement strand
CGGACACCGCTCAGACCAGAGCACCAAGGGCCCAATCGGTGGATCGAGGCTTAGACAGCCCGCCGGCACGCGTGGCGCGTGCTGCCGGTCGGGTGCACACTGTGCAGATGGGTTTCTTCGACCGCAACCGCCAGGAACTCCTCGAGAAGGGCTACGACCCGTCGCGCCTGCCGCCGGGCCAGTACCTGACCGACCGCTTCCCGGTGCTGCACGTGGGCGACGTGCCCACCTACGAGCCGGGCGACTGGGACCTGACGGTCACCGGCCTGGTCGACCGGCCGTTCACCGTCGGCCTCGGCGAGCTGAAGGCCATGCCGTCGGTGACGCTCACGTTCGACATCCACTGCGTCACCAAGTGGAGCAAGTTCGACACCACGTGGAAGGGCGTGCGAGTGCGCGACCTGTTCGAACAGGCCGGCGTGCAGGCGGCCGCCACTCACGTGGTCGAGCACGCCGAGTACGGCTACACCACCAACCTGCCGCTGGCCGACATCACCACCGACGAGGCCATCGTGGCCTACGAGTTCGAGGGCGAGGACATCGAGCCCATCCACGGCGGTCCGGTGCGCATCGTGGTGCCGCACCTGTACTTCTGGAAGAGCGCCAAGTGGGTGCGCGCGCTCGAGCTGCGCGCCGACGATCAGGCCGGCTTCTGGGAACGCAACGGCTACCACATGTACGGCGACCCCTTCCGCGAACAGCGCCACTGGGGCGACTGACCCCGCGCCGTGCCGGGCCGGGCCGGCCGTTCTCGGGAGCGCCGGCCGCTACTTGGGCATGCCCAGAAGTCGACGTCGCCGTCTGGGCATTCCCAGTTCAGCCCACCGCACTTCCCAGGGAGTTTTCGCTCACGCGGCGTGGTCCTCGTTGTGCAGGGAGCGCACAGAACGCAGCGTCCCGCGCGTCGGAGCGACCATGTCGTGAATCGCACACACGGGCGCGATTCACCCCCAGATCCGCCGCGTTTCGCGCCCGTGGGTGCGGATTGCGTCAGGAATGACGCCGAACGCGCCCAACCCCTACTGACCCGCGGCCGAGTGGGCCGTCGCACAGATGGGGACGAAAGTCCCTAGTAGGCCCACAGTGGGGTTCGGCATGATCGTGTCAATCCGAAGCGGCAATCCCCAGCTGCACGGATTGTTCCCAAACATCACGAGCTCGAGGCGCACCGTTCCCGTCGGTGCGCCTCGCTCGTTTCGGGGGTGCGCTGGCTAGGGTCCACCGCCATGCGTCTCCATGTGCAGCGATCCGGCAGCGGTGCCCCCATGCTCGTGTTCATCCACGGCCTCGGCGGCACGACGGCCACGTGGGACGGCGTGGTGGCCGACCTGTCGCCGTCGTACGCCACGGCGGCGGTCGACCTGCTGGGCCACGGCCAGTCGCCCGTGCCCGAGGACCCTGCGCTGTACACCCGCGACGCCGCCCTGGCGGACCTGGACGACGTGCTGGCGAGCATCGACGGCCCGGCCGTGCTGGTCGGCCACTCGCTGGGCGGCTACCTGGCGCTGGCCCACGTGGCCACGCGACCTGGTGCGGTGGCCGGCATCGTGGTGCTGAACACCGGCCCGGGCTTCCGCGACCCGCAGAAGCGTGAAGGCTGGAACGAGCGCTCGAAGCGCAACGCACACCGCTTCGGGGTGCCCCTGCAGGCCACCAACCTGAATCTGCAGGAGGACTCGGTGGTGATGGAGCACCTGGCCGACATGGCGACGCCCACGCTGGTGTTGGCCGGTTCGGCCGACCGCGAGGAGTACACGGTGAGCGGCCAGTACCTGGAGCGGAAGATGCCGCACGCTCGGCTGCAGGTCATCGCCGACGGCGAGCACAACATGCAGGAGTCCCACGCGGCCGACGTGGCTGCGGCCATCCGCTCGTTCGTGGAGGAACTGGCCGTCAGTCGGTGATGGCCGCGTAGACCAGGCTGCGCAGCTGGCCTCGGAAGTCGAACGATGCCGGCGGCATGAGCTGTGTGGCGAACACCACCCACAGATCCTCCACCGGGTCCACCCAGAACACGGTCGACGCCGCGCCGCCCCAGTAGAAGTCGTGCTTCGGCAGTGCGCCGGTGGTGACCTGGTCGATGGTGCTGGCGAAGCCCAGCCCGAACCCCACGCCGACGTTGCCGTACAGGGTGAGCAGCTCCACGTCGAGCGCCGCCAGGTCCTTGCCGCCGGGCAGGTGGTTGCGGCGCATCAGCTCGAGCGTGCGCGGCCCGATGATGCGGTGCCCGCCGTACTGGCCGCCCTGGCGGAGCATGTCGCAGAACGTGGCGTAGTCGGCCACGGTGCCGGCCAGGCCGCCGCCACCGCTGACGAACGCCGGCGGCTTCAGGTAGATGCTCGTGGCCGGGTCGTCCATCAGCGTCGTGGTCTTGTCGGCGTTGCGCTGGTAGTTGGCGGCGAACCGGTGGGCCTTGTCGGCGGGCACCTGGAACGAGGTGTCGGTC
This sequence comes from uncultured Acidimicrobiaceae bacterium, assembly GCA_966112835.1. GTDB lineage: Bacteria > Actinomycetota > Acidimicrobiia > Acidimicrobiales > Ilumatobacteraceae > UBA668. The sequence continues at coordinate 307 of CBHWEI010000394.1, read as the reverse complement.
ATGCCCAGCGGGTCGAGGATGTGCTCCTGCAGGTACTGGTCGAACGGCTGGCCGCTGATCTTCTCGACCAGAGCGCCGCACACGTCGGTGGCCAGCGAGTACTGGTACGCCGTTCCGGGCTGGAAGCGCAGCGGCACCGTCGACAGCTTCTCCATGAACTCGTCCATGGTGGTGGGCACGCCCACGCTGCGGATGCGGTAGGCCTGGTACACCCGGTCGATGGGGTGCACCTCCATGCCCATCAGCAGGCCGCCGTAGGTGAGGCCGCTGGTGTGGCTGAGCAGGTCGCGGAACGAGATGCCGCGGT
>CBHWEI010000393.1:0-2759 GCA_966112835.1 uncultured Acidimicrobiaceae bacterium | reverse complement strand
AAGCTCGGCGACATCGCGACGAAGTTCTCCGCGAATCAGGGTGCGGGTTTGGCGGGTTGGTGGGCGGGTCATGGGGGCGGTGTGCGTCGCGCTGTCCGCCCCTCTGGGTTTGGGGGGCCTGGGGGCGCGCGAACACCTGGTGCAGCCGCTGCGCGTGCGGGCCTTCATCGCCGCCGGACGTCTGCCCGAAGCGAAGGCGGCAGCCGAGCAGTTGGCCACCGGTCCCGCACGCTCGCTGGCCGAGGCCGCCATCCAGTTGGCCGCGCGCCGTTACGGCGACGTGCTGCAGACGGTGCGGCACCGCAACGGCTGGCTGCTGCGCGACGAGGTGGAGGCCCGCATCCTGTCGGCCATGGCCACCACCGGCGACGAGGCCGACGAGCACCTCCGCGTGGCGCTCGAGCTGGCCGTGCCGGTCGGGCTGCTGCTGCCGTTCGTCGATCGCGGGGCCGACCTGGATCGCCTGCTGCGCCGTGCCCCGGAAGCGCAGCGCGCCGCCGTGGTGCGTGAGCCGGTCGAGTCGGTCGAGCGTGAGCGTGAGCTGCCGCCCATGGTCGAGCCGCTCACCGCACGCGAGCTCGAGCTGCTGCAGCTGCTGCCCACCCACCTGTCCAACGCGGCGATGGGCGAGCGGTTGTACGTGTCGGTGAACACGGTGAAGACGAACCTGCGTGCGGTCTACCGCAAGCTGGGCACCACGTCGCGTGCCGAGACCGTGGTCATCGCCCGCCGGCTGGGCCTGCTGCCGCCCGAGCCCGGCGCCGTCTGACCCTGCGGGTTCACCCGCTCGGGGTGAAGCGGCGACCTGCCCGGGAGTGCGACCGTCGACGTGGTGATGAAGGCATGAGCGACGAATCCCGCCCATGTGGCGAACCCCGATCTCATTCCACCTACCATCCCTCACACCGTCGTCCCAGGAGGCCGCCCGTGACCCGTCAACCCAACATCCTGCTCATCACCACCGACGAGGAGCGGGCGAACCTGCCCACGCCGGCCGGCTACTCGTTGTCCGGCCGCGGCCGGATTGCCGAGGGCGGCACGACGTTCACCAACTACTACGCCGCGTCGGCCATGTGCAGCTCGTCGCGGTCGGTCATCTACACCGGCCAGCACATGCCGCTGACCGAGATCTACGACAACGACAACATGGGCTACATCCGCCCGCTGCGGCCCGAGCTGGGAACCCTCGGCTCCATGCTCCGTGCGGCCGGCTACTACACCACCTACCAGGGCAAATGGCACCTGTCGAACCTGTACGTCGACCCGGCCAACCCGGTGGACATGACCGACGCGCTCGAGCCGTACGGCTTCTCCGAGTGGAACTCGTGGGGCGACATCGATGGCGGCGCCTGGGCCGGTCTGCAGGTCGATCCTGTCATCGCCGGTCAGGCGGCCGGCTGGCTGCGCAACCGCGCACCGTCGCTGTCGCCGGATCAGCCGTGGTTCATGGCCGTCAACTTCGTGAACCCGCACGACATCATGAGCTTCGACTACGGCGGTCGCTCGGACCTGCAGCTCCCGCCGGCGCTGTCGCACGCGGTGGCCACCCGTCCGCCGGCCGACATCCCCATGTACCGACGGCAGTGGGACGTGTCGCTGCCCAACAGCGTGCACGACGACCTGTCGGGCGCTGCACCGGCGGTGCGCGAGTACTCCGACGTCATGAACGTCTCGTTCGGCACCGTCCAGAGCGACGAGCACTGGCTGGAGGGCATGAACTTCTACCTGAACTGTCTGCGCGACGTGGACCGCAGCATCGACATCGTGCTCGACGCGCTCGAGGCCTCGGGCGAGGCCGACCACACCATCATCGTGTTCACCGCCGACCACGGCGACCTGGTGGGCTCGCACGGCCTGCGCCAGAAGGGCAACCTGGTCTACGACGAGAACTTCCACGTGCCGTTCATCGTCCGTCACCCCGACAAGGCCGGTGCGTCCACCACGACGGCGCTCGCCTCGGCGGTCGACATCGCTCCGACGCTGCTCGAGTTCGCCGGTGTCGACGCAGCGGCCCGCGCCACCCAGTACCCGGCCCTGCGCGGCAACTCGCTGGCACCGGTCATGGAGGGCGGCGCCGTGCGCGACGGCGTGCTGACCGCTGTCGAGACCATCACCACGCTCGACGCCGACTACTGGCGCCACTTCGGCGACGCCGACGTCATGCAGCAGCTGGCGTCGGGTTCGCTCCGCCCGAACCTGCACAAGCGCGGCTTCCTGCGCGGCTTCACCGACGAGCGCTACACGTTCGGCCGGTACTTCTCGCCGCTCGAGCCGAACCGCCCCACCGACCTGGCCTCGCTGTTCGCCGCCAACGACGTGGTGCTGTACGACCGCCAGGAGGACCCGGCCGAGATGGTCAACCTGGCCGCCCAGGCGGATCGCCAGGAGCTGGTGGCCCAGTACTCGGCCAAGCTCGAGGCGCTCATCGACGCCGAGATGGGCGAGGACCTGCACGCCTGGGTGAAGGAGCGCCCCGCGCTCGCCGGACCGGGCTGATCAGGGCGGCAACCGGGACGGAAGCGCCGGCCAGGTTGCCGCCTCAGGGCGGCGTCGCTAGATTGTCACCCGCATTGCGGACGTGGCTCAGCTGGTAGAGCATCACCTTGCCAAGGTGAGGGTCGCGAGTTCGAATCTCGTCGTCCGCTCCAATGACAAACGCCCCGGCCGTCAGGCCGGGGCGTTTGACATTGCGGGACGACCGCACATTCGGGAGGACGAGCGCAGCGAGGACGGTTCTCGTCGTCCGGCGACGTTTGCGG
>CBHWEI010000392.1:0-2784 GCA_966112835.1 uncultured Acidimicrobiaceae bacterium | reverse complement strand
CCGCGAAACCCGCCGACACTCCATACGAACATCCAACCAAAGGGGTGTCACAGAGATACTTCGGCGGGCCGGCCGAGCGGGCCGAGCGACAGCGCAGGTCGCGGGGTCAGCCGCGGGCGACGCTCAACAGCGTGTCGCTGCTGACGGTGTTGGCGCCGACGGCCTTCACGTCGGTGAGCACGGCCTGGTCGTTGGTGACCACCACCACCGGGCGGGCCGGGTCGAGCGCGGCCACCTCGGCGCGCAGCACGTCGTCGGCCGTCACCCCCTCGGGCGAGTACACGACGCGCACCAGGCGGCGAGCGCGGGTGTGCGCACCGGGCACGTCGGCGCCGTCGAACACCACGTGCAACTCGGTGCCCCAGCGCTTGGCCAGGGTCTCGGCCGCGGCGATGCACCGGTCGCGCTGGCGCTCGAGCGACAGGTCGGGCCAGCCCAGCTTGGCCACGTTGTACCCGTCGACCAGCACCACCACGCCGGGCACACGGAACAGGTGCTCGGCCGCGGCGTCGCTGTTGCCGTAGACGCCGCCGGGGATGGGCACGGGCGTACGGGCCGCACGCTTGCGCGGCCGCTTCGGCGCATCGGCAGCGGTACCGGTGAGGGCCAGCGCTTCCAGCAGCAACGTGCGCATGCGTTCGCCGTCGATGCCACTCGCCTCCTCGGCGCGCGACGCCAGGGCGGCGTCACGTGCGGCCTCGGCCGCGGCGAGACGCTCGCGCAGGTCGGCCAGTTCGTCGGCGGCGGCGTCGGCCCGACCGGCATCGGCCCGTTCGCCGGCAGCGCGCTTGCGCGCCCCGGCCTCGGCCTCGCTCAGGCGGCGCTGGGTGGCCTTCAGCTCCTTCGCCAACCGGTCCCGGTCGGCGGTCACCACGGCGGCAGCGGCGTTCGCCCGCGCCAACGCGTCGGTCAGGTCCACCACCTCCAGGCGCGACCGCGCCGCGCCCGCCTCGGCGGCCTCACGTCGCCGTCGTTCGGCGCGGACGTCGGTCGAGTCGTCGTCGGCCGGCTCGGTGCCGGCCAGCAGCTCGGCCACTCCTGCCTGCCAACCATCGGGCCGCTGCAACCACAGCATGCCCACCTCGTCGACCAGCTCGGCCTGGGCGCCGATGCCCAGCTTGCGCAGGTACTCGGGGTCGGCCTCGACGATCTCGCGCACGGTGGCCAGCGCCTTGGGCGGCAGCTTGTGGAACTTCAGGAACGGCTTCAGCCCGGCCGGGAACGGCAGCACTGGACGCATCTTCTGACCGGCCGCGGCGAGCAGGACGGCGAACTCGAGCGCCGACTGCAGCGCACGGTCGGGGATGTCGTCCGGCATGCCCGGCAGGCTAGGCGCATTCGCCAGGGCACCGCTCGTCCGGCACGGCGACATCGACGGATCGAACGCCTGTTCTTGACGCCGAACGCCTGTTCGTGCTGGACTGGCGACCCATGCAGCGCTCGTTCGACGATCTCGGCACCCCGCTGTCCGACGTCACGTTCTGCGTCCTCGACATCGAAACCACCGGCAGCGACCGCGGTGGCGACGCCATCACCGAGATCGGCGTGGTGAAGGTGCGCTGCGGCGAGCAGCTCGGTTCGTTCGCCACGCTGGTGAACCCGGGCCGGGCCATCTCCCCCACCGTCATCGTGCTCACCGGCATCACCGACCACATGGTGGCCGCGGCGCCGCGCATCGAGACCGTGCTGCCCGCCCTGCAGGAGTTCATCGGCGACGCGGTCATCGTCGGCCACAACGTGTCGTTCGACATGGCGTTCATCAACACCGCGCTGCGCCGCAGCGGCCGCGAGCCGTTCAAGGGCACCGTCATCGACACGCTGCCGCTCGCCCGCCGGCTGGTGCGCGACGAGGTGCCCGACTGCCGGTTGGGCACGCTCGCCCGCCACTTCCGCCTGGCCACCAGGCCCACGCACCGGGCGTTCGACGACGCCATGGCCACCACCGAGCTGCTGCACCTGTTGCTCGAGCGTGCTGCCGGGTTGGGCGTCACCGGGCTCGACGACCTGGTCGGCCTGCCGTCCATGGGCGCCCACCCGCAGGCCGGCAAGCTGAAGCTCACCGACCGCCTGCCCCGCTCACCGGGCGTGTACCGCTTCCTCGACGGGCAGGGCCGCGTGCTCTACGTGGGCAAGGCCACGAACCTGCGCCAGCGGGTGCGCAGCTACTTCTCCAGCGACGACCGCCGCAAGATCGGCCCACTGCTGCGCGAGACGCAGCGCCTGGCCCACACCACCACGCCCGACCCCATCACCGCCGAGGTGCTCGAGCTGCGCTACCTGCACCGCCTGGCACCCCGCTACAACCGCGTCGGCACCACCTGGCAGAAGTACTGCTACGTGCGGCTCACCACCGACGAGGCGTGGCCCCGGCTGGTGGTCACCAGCGAGCCCGCCGCCACCGGCGTGCACCTGGGCCCGCTCACCTCCAAGTCGCACGCGTTCGCGGTCATCGAGGCGGTGCAGAGCGCGCTGCCCATCCGGCGCTGCACCACGCGCATCGGCAAGAACTTCCGCCCCACCGAGGGCGCATCACCGTGCCGCGGCGCGCAGCTGGGCGTGGCGATGTGCCCGTGCGCCGGCGGCACCGACGAAGCCGCGTACTGGCGGGTAGTGGCACAGGTCATGGCCGCGCTCAGCACCTCGCCCGAGCTGGTGCTCGACCCGCTGTGGCAGCGCGTCGAGCACCTGGCCATCACCCAGCGGTACGAGGAAGCGGCGCTGGCCCGCGACCGCGCCCAGGCGTTCGCCGCGGCCATCGGCCGCCAGCGGCTGTTCGACCAGCTG
>CBHWEI010000391.1:0-2807 GCA_966112835.1 uncultured Acidimicrobiaceae bacterium | reverse complement strand
TCATCTCCGTCGACCCGATGGTGGCCACCACCGGCCAGCCCTACCTCTACGCCGCCGGCAACCCCACCACCCTGACCGACCCCAACGGCCTGGCCGCAACTTGCGCTAGCGTCGACGGCGAGGGCTGCGTGCCGCATGGGCGAGCGCCCGTCGCCCTGCCGCCGGGCGCGTGCGTCGGGAACTGCCCCGAGCCGCCTGCTTCCCCGGCAGAGCCGGCAAGAACGCCCGAAGAGTCGCTGCGTCTCGCTGGGGAGGTCGCAATGGCTGTTGGTGCGGCTGATCCCGACGGTGGGTCGGTCGGCGCGTGTGGTGAGGCCGATATCGGACTCATCTGGGCCGGCTCCGTGCAGGGCTGCCTCCTTGCAGATTCCGATGGGGTCTTTGCTGTTGGCTTTGCAGGCGACGGGTACGGGACCCCAAGCCTGGGAGGAAGCGCCGGTACCTTGGTTGCGAACTCAGATATCGATGGTCTACGAGGTCCAGCAATCTGCTTCGGCGGCAGCTTCAGCATCGGGACGGGTACGGTCTGCGGGAGTATCTCCTACTTCGAGGACGACTCGCAGTGGCATGCAACGGGAGCGTTTTCGCTATACCTGGGGGTAAGTCTCGACACATCTGATGTGGCGCCAGGCGCTGAGGTACACGTGCTTTATGGTGAAACATGGGCGACTCAGGTGTTCGACTATTCGTGGGTTGAGCCGTGGGAGTGGTTCTCCTGATATCCGACCATAGCCCATGGTGGCAGGCTGCAATCACCTTCGCGCACTCGTCGAGAAGGCGCGCCTTGCGTTTCTATCATCACCATCGTGTGATTGTTACAGGTGTGTGCATAGTCATCAGTATCGTCGCAGTGCGTCTAATGCTGTTCGGCTCTGGGTTTCGCGAGCCGTCCTCTTCGGACCTGGTTGGATCAATCTTGTACACCGTGGACGGGGCAGATGGCTGGGTCCGCCTCGACTTCGATCAAACGTCTCGCTGGACAATCATCTCGGACGATCGACTGCCTGGTGAAACGGTGTATGTCCGTGGCTCACGCGTTGTTATTCGGGTTCACTCGCGCGACCTTCTCGTCTCTGTCGCGTACCCCGACCTCTTCCCGACTCGGCTCTCACTGGTGCCGAGTATCCTGGCTGAGAGCCTCGATCGGGGGCCTCGCGAATGCACGCATGCGACAGCCGAAGAGATCGCGAGGGTGCGCTTCTTCTTTGAGCGGAAGGTACCTAAGTCTGGTTTCGGTATCAGGGGTAGAACGACTTTCCTCGACCAGACAGGTAAATGCCCTGTGCATGCGGTCGATGAGACACTACACAACCTATCGCTACCCGAGCTGGCGCGAGCTATTCCAATCGACGAGCTGTCGCCGCAAGATAGGAAATATATTGACCGGACACTAGATAAGATTGATGAATACTGGCTCACGCCCAAGTCTTCGTCCTGAGACTATCGGCTGACAACCATCCATCGCCAGAGGTGCTTTGATCATCGAGCAGCCTTGACAGGCCGGTACGCATTGATTGCTGGAGCACCCCAAAGTGCTGTGCGTGCTCGGCCGCCGAAGATCGCACGTTCCATCGGCCCGTCGGTCAGTGCTGCAGCGCGGCGACCAGCGCGTCGGGGTCCTCCACGCTGACGATCAACTCGCGCAGCGACACCGGGATGCCGGTGACGCGGGCGCGGGCGGCCGGTTCGATGGTGATGCTCACCAGGCCGTCGCCGGCACCGTTCACCAGCCAGCGACCGGCCCAACCGTGGGCGCCACGACTGACGTAGGTGCGGTCGAGCTTCACCGCGCCGGTGATGGACGAGCGGGGCACGGTGGCGCGGAACGTCCAGCTCTGGTGCACGATCAACTCGTCGTCGGTGAGGGTCACCCGACTGTGCTTTCGGCCGGCGCCCAGAGGGGTCATGACGCCTGCGCCGAAGGCGTCGTACTTCATCGCGAACTCCATGCCTCCAGTGTGCACCCGCCGTCCATCCACCTAGAGTCGGATCGACATGGACACCCGATCGTTCCTCGGCCTGCAGCAGAGCCACAACCCGTACCGGTGGTCGATGGAGGTCACCCAGTCGGTGGCCACCACGGGCAACTTCCTGTTCGGCGGCGCCGGCCTGGGTGCGGCCATCTCGGCCATGGAGGGCACCAGCGAACGCCAGACGGTGTGGGCCACCGCCCAGTACCTGAGCTACGCCAAGCCCGGCGAGGTGATGGACATCGACGTGACGCTGGCCGTGACCGGCCACCAGATGACCCAGGCGCGGGCGGTGTGCCACGTGGGCAACCGCGAGATCCTCACCGTGAACGCCGCGCTCGGCGACCGGCCGCTGGACCTGCGTGGGCAGTTCGAGCAGATGCCCGACGTGCCGCCACCCGACCAGTGCCCCGAGCGGCCGTTCCGTGGCCCGGTGGACGGCACCATCAACGACAAGCTCGAGCAGCGCCTGGCGAAGGGCCGCCCGTTCGACGAGCTCGACGGCAACCCCGGCGACGGGCAGGTGCTCATGTGGGCACGCATCCCCGATGTCATCGAGGGCGTCGACGCCGCGGCCCTGGCCGTGCTGGGCGACTTCGTGCCGATGGGCGTGGGCCAGACCCTGGGCGTGCGCGGCGGCGGCAACAGCCTGGACAACACGCTGCGCGTCGTGCACCTGGTGCCCACTGAATGGGTGCTGCTCGACATCCGCGTGCACGCGGTGGAACGCGGCTTCGGCCACGGCCTGGTGCACATGTTCGCCGAGGACGGCACGCTGCTGGCGACGGCCAGTCAGAGCTGCATCGTGCGTTTCTGGAAAGGTGAGGACGCGGCCCG
>CBHWEI010000390.1:0-2853 GCA_966112835.1 uncultured Acidimicrobiaceae bacterium | reverse complement strand
CCAGATGCACGGCGCCGCCGGTATCTCGCAGTGGTTCCCGCTGGCCGACATGTACCACAGCCAGCGCACGCTGCGTCTGGCCGACGGCCCCGACGAGGTGCACCACCAGGTGGTGGCCCGCGCCGAGGTGAAGAACCGCGAGTCCGACCGCCGCGAGGGCAACGACAGCCAGCACGTGGCCAAGGGCCGCCTCTTCACCGGTCCGTGACCGGACGGTGACTGGTCCGTTGTCTGGTCCGGACGCCACGTCCACACCGAACGATCGTCTCGGCCCGCTCGCGTTGCTCACCGGCACGTGGGCGGGCCAGGGGCGCGGCGTGTACCCCACGATTGCCACGTTCGACTACCTCGAGGAGATCTCGTTCGTCGACGGCGGAGCGAAGCCGTTCCTGGCGTACGTGCAGCGGACGAAGGCGGCCGACGACGGCCGTCCCCTGCACGGCGAGTCCGGGTTCCTGCGCTGGGCCGCCGGCTCGCCCGAGTGGATCATCGCCTCGGGCACGGGCATCACCGAGGTGCACACCGGCACGGCCACACAGGTCGCAGCCACCGACGGTGCGGCGGGCCTGGACCTGTCGCTCCGCACGGCATCGGCGGCTGCCATCGCGTCGTCGCCCACGGCCAAGCTCGTCGAGTCCGTGGAGCGTCGCCTGCGGGTGCGTGGCGATGTCCTGGAGTACGAGTTGCACATGGCCGCGGTGGGCGAGCCGCACCAGTTGCACCTCACCGCAACATTGCACCGCGTCTGATCGGGCAGACTGACGCCCATGTGGCCGTCGTGGCAGCAGGGGGTGGGACTGGCCGCGGTGTGCCTGGTCGCGCTCGCGGTGCTGCGACGCCGCCCGGTGTTCCGTGGTCGCGACGGTGCCGTCGCCGCCCTTCGTGAGCTGGCGCTGCTGTCGGGCCTGTACGCGGTCTGGCGCATCGCCCGCACCCTGCCGTTCGCCACGGAGGACGGTGCCATCGGCCGCGCCCGTCAGATCGACGACCTGCAGAAGTGGCTGCACCTGCCCACCGAGCTGTCGTTGCAGCACTTCGCGCTCGATCACCAGTGGGTGGGCCGCGGTCTGAACTGGTACTACGCCATCGTCCACGTGCCGGCGACGCTGGCGTTCCTGGTGTGGTTGTTCGTCCGCCACCGCGACGTCTACCCGCGCTGGCGCAACGCGCTCGCCATGGTCACGGGCGCGTGCCTGGTCATCCGCTTCGTTCGCGTCGCCCCGCCGCGTTTCCTCACCGACCTCGGCTACGTCGACCTTGCCGCCACGTTCGGCTGGTCGGTGTACGGGCCCGTGGGCACCGGCGTGTCCGACCAGTTCGCGGCCATGCCGTCCATCCACGTCGGTTGGGCGGCGGTGGTGTCGTTCGGCATCGTCGCTGCGAGCACCAGCCGTTGGCGGTGGCTGGCGCTCGGCCACCTGGTGCTCACGATGCTGGCCGTGTCGGCCACCGGCAACCACTGGTGGATGGACGGCCTGGTGGCCATCGCCCTGCTGGGTGTGGCGCTGTGGCTGGACACCCGCCTGTTCGCCCCGCGACGCCGCTCGACGGTGTCGGCCACCGATGCCGAGGCCCCGGTGGAGCCCGCGGGGGAGGGGTCCGTGGACCAGGACCTGGCGGGACGTCCTTGACTTCCGTACAGACAGGCGTAGAACAAGAAGTAGACAAGTGCAATACAAATCCACTTCGTCTGGTGTGCCGGGAAGTCTGGTCGGCAACACGCTCCACCTATGCGGGGAAATCCCGAGAAAGGGGGTGAGCGATGTCGACCGTCGGCATCGTTCTCCTTGTCACCATCATCGCTGTCGTTGCGCTCGTCGTACTCGTCGTACTGCGTTCCTTCCACAGCATCGGTCCGTCGGAAGTCGGGCTCGTCAACAAACGCCTTGCTCGCAAGAGCCTCGACGAGGGCAACCCCGTCGCGCTCGAGGGCGAGGCCGGCTTCCAGGCCGAACTCCTCATGCCAGGCCTCCGCTTCAAGCTGTGGCCCGTCAACGCGGTGAGCAAGCACCCCTGGGTGCAGGTGCCCGCCGGTGAGATCGGCGTGGTCATCGCCCAGGTCGGAGCGCCGTTGCAGATCGGCGCGAAGAGCGGCGAGTACAAGTCCGAGTTCGGCAACTTCAACGACCTGTCCGCCTTCCTGACCCACGGTGGTCAGAAGGGCGTGCAGCGCCCCGTGCTGCCTCCGGGCACGCTCGTCCCCATCCATCCCGCTGCGTTCCTGGTCATCACGGCCAGCCGTGTCTACGGCGCACCCGTGTCCAGCGAACTGCAGGCGGTCGTCCGTCAGCGTGGCGGCATCACCCCGCAGGTGTTCGGGCTCGCGCCCGAGCAGTTGCTGGTCACCGTCATCGCACCCAACGGTTCGATCGACATGGTGGGCATCGTCACCACGCTCGAGGGTGAGCCGCTGCCGGCCGGCGACATCGCCAGCCGCCTCGGCGGCTTCGCCGACGTCGAGGCCATGGAGGAGGGCGGCGCCACCGACGCCGAGATCATCGACACCCTGCTCGGTCGCAAGAACGAGCTGCACAACAACTACCAGGACTTCCAGGCCTTCATGGCCCACGGTGGTCGTATCGGTCTGCAGCACGACCCGCTCCTCTACGGCGCGTACCTGCTGAACCCGTTCCTGGTGCGTGTGGAGATGGTGCCGATGCTCGTCGTCCGTCAGGGCGAGGTCGCGGTGGTGAAGAGCTTCGTGGGTCTGCCCACGCTGGACACCAGTGGCGCCGAGTTCAAGTTCGGCTCCATCGTGCAGCCCGGTCGTCGCGGCATCTGGCAGGAGCCGCTGCGCACCGGCAAGTACCCGATCAACCCGCGCATCTACGCGGCCGAGATCGTGCCCACGTC
>CBHWEI010000389.1:0-2856 GCA_966112835.1 uncultured Acidimicrobiaceae bacterium | reverse complement strand
AGCAGGCGGTTGATGTTCTCGAAGAAGAAGTACAGCACCACGACGAACGGCACCGCGCCCACGGCGTAGCACACCCACAGGCGGTTGGCCTTCTTGCCGATGCGCCAGGCGCCGACCACGACGCCCACCAGCACCAGCCCCCACAGGATGCTGGGCAGGATGGCGCCGGTGTCGTCGAACCAGCCGCCGGAGAACGAGTCGCCGGCGGTGCTGTCGGGGGCGGCAACCACGGTGGTGGTGGTCGTGGACGACGACACGGTCGAGTCGGTGCTGGGCACCGTGGTCTCGTCGCCGGGCAGGGTGGGCGCCACGGTGGTGGACGTGGCGTCGTCGGGGGTGGTGGCGCTGGGCGGCCGCATGACGGCGCTGCTCTGGTCGGGCACCAGCACGGCCCGCACCACCAACCGTTGGCGCGCCGTGTACTTCGGCGTGCAGGTGGTGAGCGTCAGGGTGGCGGTGTCCGGGTCGACGGTGGCGATCACGGAGATCTCGGACGGATTCACCACGGTGCTGCCGGTGACCGCATAGACGAACGTGCCGGCCAATGTCTCGACGCGGATGAGGTCGCCCGGCTTCAGTTCGTCGAGTCGGAAGAACGGCTGACCGTGGGTGGTGCGGTGCCCGGCGATGGCGGCGTTGCCGAGCTGCCCGGGCATGGGGGTCTCGGGGAAGTGGCCCGGGCCCTGCTTCAGGTCCTCCACGCCCACGCCCTCCACCACGGTCCAGTTCAGGTCGATGGCGTCGATGTGCAGCTGGGCGACCGGCGTGCCCGAGCCGATCACCTGCACGGGCGCCACCGGGATGGTGCTCGTGGTGGTGGTGCCCTCGGTGGTCTCGGTGGGTGCCGTCGTGCTGGTGGAGGTGGTCGACGTGGTGGTGCTGGTGGACGCGCTCTGCAGCAGCTCCTGGAACTGGCGGTCCAGGTCGTTCTGGGCCTGCGCGGTCTGGATGCCGGTGCCCCACAGCTGGTAGGCGACGAACGCGAACATCATCAGCCCACTGACGATGAGGATGCGACCGACGAGGCCGACGGTCCACCGCCAGTCGCGTGGCGCCTTGGGCCGTTCGAAGTACGGCACCCGCTGCCTGCTCACGGCCATGACGCTACCGGCGGGCACCCGCTGCCCGCCGTCACCCGGGCCGGTGCCGGCCTCGGGCCATGAGGCGCCGGACGTGGGCGTCGGCGGTCACCAGCCGAGCGTGCCCGGCCCGCCCTTGAACGGGCCGACCACCCGCGAGGTGATCCACCCACCGTAGAAGTTGCCGTCGTTGGGCAGCACCCGCTCGTCGTCCACCCAGCACTCGTCCACCTTCTGTCCGTAGAACGCGAGGTGGTCGGTGATGGCCTGGAAGCCGGCGGTGGGCGATGGGTAGCTCCACGCCGCGTCGGTCACGTCGTCGAGCGACCAGTAGGTGGCAGCGCCCTTCCACTCGCACCAGGTGCGCGCCCCCGTGCGGGTGAGGCGGGTGAGGTCGACGTCGGCCGGCGGCAGGTAGAACGCCGGCGGCTGGCTGGTCTCGAGCACGCGGACGGCCCGCCGTGTGTCGGCCACCACTCTGCCGCCGTGCACCACCCGCACCCGTCCGTCGAAGGGCACCACGGCAGGCGGGCGGGGGTAGTCCCACACGCTCTCCTGGCCGGGGCCCGGTTCCACTCGTGCCGGTCGCATGAGCGGATTGTGACACCCGTTGGGCGGGTGTGCCTCACGGGAACTAGCGTGATCTTCCGCTATGGAACCCGTCGTCCACCTCGCCGGCGTGGTTGCCGTGATGGGCGGGTTCCCGGTGCTGGCCGGCGCCGACCTCACCGTGGAACGCGGCGAGATCGTGCTGCTCAGGGGGCCCAACGGCGCGGGCAAGACCTCGCTGCTGCGCCTGTGCGCCGGACTGCTGCCGGTGGAGCGCGGCTCGGCCGTGGTGCTGGGCTGCGACATCGCCGCCGACCGCACCTCGGTGCGCAACCGGGTGGGCCTGCTGGGCCACGCCAACGGCCTGTACGCCGACCTGTCGGTGGCCGACAACGTGGCCTTCTGGGGCGCCACCGTGGGCGCCACCAGCGCCGAGATCGACGCGTCGCTCGAGCGGATGGGCCTGGCCGGCCGCCTGGCGAAGGTGCCGGTCAGCCGCCTCAGCGCCGGTCAGCGCCGCCGCACCGCGCTGGCCTGCCTGGTGGCCCGGCGGGCCGAACTGTGGCTGCTGGACGAACCCCACGCCGGGCTCGACGCGGCCGGCCGCGACGACCTGGACGGCACGCTGCGCGACGCCGCCGCGGCCGGTGCCACCGTCATGGTCGCCAGCCACGAACTGGAACGCGCCGGCGCCCTGGCCAGCCGCGTGGTGGAAGTGGTGGGCGGGCAGGTGAAGACATGAGCACCTGGCGCATCGCCCGCCTCATCGCCGCCAAGGACCTGCGCATCGAACTGCGCAGCCGCGTGGTCACCAACCAGGTGCTGCCGTTCGCCGCGCTGGTGATGGTGATGTTCGCCTTCGCCCTCGACAACGACAACGTGCTCACCCGCGTGGCCCCCGGCCTGGTGTGGCTGGCCACCCTGTTCAGCATGCTCGTGCTGGTGCAACGGGCATTCGCGGTCGAGAGCGCCGACGGCGCCCTCGACGCCCTGCAGGTGGCCGGCGTGCACCCCGGCGGCATCTTCCTGGGCAAGGCGCTGGCCCTGGCCGCCCAGCTCGCAGTGCTGGAAGTGGTGCTGCTCGTGGCCGCGGTGGTGCTGTACCAGGCCGAGGTGGCCGCCAGCGGGGCGGTGCTCCTGGTCACAACCTTCGTTGCCGCGACCACCGGACTCGCCTTCGTCGGTACGCTCTACGGCGGTCTCGCTGCCGGGGCCAAAGGGCGCGAAA
>CBHWEI010000388.1:0-2859 GCA_966112835.1 uncultured Acidimicrobiaceae bacterium | reverse complement strand
ACCGACATCGCGTGGGTGGTGTTCCCGCTCGTGTCGCTGGTCATCATCGGCTCGGCACCGAACCCGTCGCTGCGCTACCTCATGGCCATCACGCCGTTCGGCCTGTACTTCGCGGCGCAGGCGTTGGCCAACGTGCCGCTCCCCCGCCGCCTGGCCCCGTGGGTGGCCGTCGCCGCCCTGGCCGTGCTCACCGCCTACCACCTGCCCAAGGTGCAGGACCGAGTGCAGCAGGTGCAGGGCCAGCGCGACCGCGGCACCGACATGGCCGACGGGCCGTCGTCGCCCTACGTGCTGAAGGCGTGGGACGCGCTCGACCGGTACACGCACCAGGACGACATCGTCGCGTTCTGGAAGGTGCGCGCCATGGCGCTGTACACCAACCGGCGCGGCGTGCAGACGGTCCGCCGCGACGTCATCGAGCAGCGCGCCGACTTCTACCTGATGAAGAAGGGCCAGAGCGCCTACCAGCTGCTCGTCACCGAGCCGCAGGGCCTGGCCTATGGCTGGACCGTCGTGTGGCAGGACGAGTCGTGGATCCTGTGGCGCATGCCATCCCGCGACGAGGTGCCCGCGGGCTGAGGCGTCTGCGACAATGCAGGTCGCATGACTGCTCTCGACGAACTCGTGAACCTGCTCGATCTGGAAGCGATCGAGGTCAACATCTTCCGCGGCGTCTCGCCCGACGAGAACCGCCAGCGCGTGTTCGGCGGGCAGGTGGCCGGTCAGGCCCTGGTCGCTGCCACCCGCACGGTCGAAGCCGGCCGCTTCGTGCACTCGTTGCACGCCTACTTCCTGCGCCCGGGCGACCCGACGGTGCCCATCCTCTACGAGGTCGACCGCATCCGCGACGGCAAGAGCTTCACCACCCGTCGTGTGGTGGCCATCCAGCACGGCCGGGCCATCTTCAACCTGCAGGCCAGCTTCCACACCGACGAGCCGGGCCCCGACTACCAGCCGCCCATGCCGCTCGACGTGCCGCCGGCCGAGAGCCTGCCCGACTTCAAGACCCGCATGGCGCCCTACAAGGAGCGCATGGGCGAGTGGTACGACCGGCCGCGCCCCATCGACCTGCGCCACATCGACGGCGACCCGTTCAGCCGCCAGGGCGTGAAGAGCTTCGGCCAGAAGGTGTGGCTGCGTGCCGACGGCCGCCTTCCCGACGACCCGACGCTGCATGCGTGCATCGTCACCTACGCCAGCGACATGACCCTGCTCGACACCACCGTGTTGCCGTTCGGCCTGTCGTGGGAAACACCGGGCATGCAGATGGCCAGCCTCGACCACGCGATGTGGTTCCACCGACCGTTCCGAGCCGACGACTGGTTGCTGTACGACCAGCACCCCATTTCCACCGGCGGCGCCCGTGGCCTGGCCGGTGGCGCCATCTACACCGCCGACGGCCACCTGGCCGTCAGCGTGGTGCAGGAGGGCCTCGTGCGGGTGGCGCAGTCGTGACCCGTCGCATCGCACTCATCGCCACGCCCCTGACGGTCGGCGTGCTGCTGTTGGCCGCCTGCTCGTCGGACGACAGCGCCGCACCCGTCACCTCGGCCGCGGTCGAGACCACCACGGCCTCGTCGGCGCCCGACACCACCGCGCCCGACACGTCGGCACCCGACACCACGGCAGCCGAGACCACCGAACCGCCCACCACGGTGCCGCTCGCCACCGGTGCGGTGGCGTTCACGCCGTACTTGAACGGCCTCACCAAGCCGGTCGACATCGCGTTCCGCGACGGCGACCCGACGCTGTACGTCGTGCAGCAGGACGGCCGCGTGGTCATGGTGAAGGACGACAAGGTCGCGGGCGTGGCGCTCGACATCTCGAAGAAGATCTCCACCAGCAACGAGCAGGGCCTGCTGGGCATGGCGTTCCACCCGACGAAGCCATTGGCCTACGTCGACTACACGAACACCGCGGGCGACACGGTCGTCGCCGAGTTCGCCGTCGCCGCCGACGGCACGCTCGACGCCGGTTCCGAGCGCGCCGTGCTGGGCGTCGACCAGCCCTACCCGAACCACAACGGCGGCAAGATCGTGTTCGGCCCGGACGGCATGCTGTACATCGGTCTGGGCGACGGCGGCGCGGCGAACGACCCCGAGCGCCACGCGCTCGACCTGGGCTCGCACCTGGGCAAGATCCTGCGCATCGACCCGGTGGCCGCCGGCGGCAAGCCGTACACGGTGCCCGCCGACAACCCGTTCGTCGGCACCGCGGGCGCCAAGCCGGAGGTGTGGTCGTACGGCCTGCGCAACCCGTGGCGGTTCGACTTCGACACCCTCACCGGCGACCTGTGGATCGCCGACGTGGGCCAGAACCAGTGGGAAGAGGTCGACCTGGCCCTGGCCGCCGACGGTGGCGGCAAGGGTGTGAACTTCGGCTGGAGCGCGTTCGAAGGCACGCACCGGTTCAACGCCGACCAGTCCGACGCCGGCGTGCAGCCGCCCATCTGGGAGTACCCGCACGGCGACGAGGGCTGCTCCATCAGCGGCGGTGCGGTCTACCGCGGCACCACCATCCCCTCGCTCGTGGGGTGGTACGTGGTGGCCGACTACTGCAGCGGCAAGGTGTGGGCGCTCCAGGCCGGCGCCGACAACACGCTGTCGGGCAACGTGCCCCTGGGCGTGGTCGCCAGCCCCAGCGCCGTCGTGCGCAGCCCCGAGGGCGAACTGTTCGTCCTCGCCCACGGCGACGGCGCCATCCTCCGCCTCACCCCCGCCTGACGCCCTTCTCCCGAACCCGGCCCGGCCGGGTTGGGCGCGATTCGCGACATCCATGTCGCCTTCCGCACCCACGGGCGCGCAACACGACAGTCCTGTGGGTGAATCGCGCCCGTGTGCGCGAATTGCGACGTTCAGG
>CBHWEI010000387.1:0-2886 GCA_966112835.1 uncultured Acidimicrobiaceae bacterium | reverse complement strand
CGCTGCCGCCCACCTCGACGCTCACCCGCTCGCTCCCGGGGTGGTGTCCCGCATAACTTGTGTTCTGCGTGCCGGACTGCAGTCAGGAGGGACCTAGCGCGTGTACATCCGATTCGAGGCGGCCGAGGCTTCTGCCAGCGGACGTCGACCGGGCGTCTTCGCCCTCGCCAACTGGCTCGCCGGCGAGGACCGACTGACGCCTGCCGAATGGCAGTGGTGGCGGGAGAACAACGACTGGATGGATGTCGCCTATCCCGATCCTGCAACGGTCGACCCCTCGCTGTTCGACCGGACGATCCATCCGATGACGAGTTGCTGGTTCAAGGTGAGCGCCGCCCACCTGATCGATCGAGTGGCGGGCTACCTGGATCTGCTCGACGCTCACGGCGTTGCATGGATCGAGCGACGAAGCGACGACCCTGGCACCGTGCTCTACGAGGACGACGTACAGGTCGTGGTCGAGCCACGCTCGGCGCGCTGACCCACGGACGTCACGCAGAACTTCAGTTCGGGAGAGGGGCTTCACGCAGAACTTGAGTTCTGCGTGACGGGTCAGACGGGGGTGGCGAAGGCGGCGGCGATCTCGGCCACCATGCCGCTCTCGGCCAGCTCCTGGCCGAGCTTGATCGCGTTCACGATGGCGGTCTCGCCCGACGAGCCGTGGCTGATGATGCAGATGCCGTCGACCCCGAGGAGCACGGCGCCCCCATACGTGTCGGGGGTCATCTGCGCGTAGAGCGGCAGGATGGCCGGCAGCAACGCGTCGGCGTGCTCCTTGTAGTGCGGCTCGCTGGCGAAGGCCTCGAGCAGCGCGGCGAACAGCGTCTTCATGCCGCCCTCGAGCGCCTTCAGCGCCACGTTGCCGGTGAAGCCGTCGGTGACGATGACGTCGGCCGTCTTCTTCATGAGGTCGCGACCCTCGACGTTCCCGACGAACTGGATGCCGGGCGCCGCCGCGAGCAGCTCGTAGGCCTCCTTGCGGAGGGTGTCGCCCTTGCCGGGCTCCTCGCCGATGGAGAGCAGACCGACCGTGGGCGACTCGATGCCGAAGCGCTTGCGGGCGTAGATGGAGCCCATCTGGCCGAACTGCACCAGCCACTCGGCCTGCACCTCGGCGTTGGCGCCGGCGTCGAGCAGGATGTTGGGCAGGTGACCGGGCACCGGGATGGGCGTGGCGATGGCCGGACGGTTCACACCGCGGACACGCCCCATGCGCAGCAGCGCCGACGCCATGGTGGCACCGGTGTTGCCCGCCGAGACCATTGCCGAGGCCTTCCCGTCGCGCACTGCCTCGGCGGCGCGGACCAGCGTGGAGTCCTTCTTGCGGCGCACCCCTGCCGCCGCGTCGTCATCCATGGCGATGACTTCGGAGGCGTGGATGAGCGGGAGGTCGCCGATGCCGTCGAGCCCCTCAGGGCCGACGAGGACGATGGGGATGCCCAGCGCGGCGGCGGCATGCGCCCCGGCGAGGATGTCGCCCGGCGCCCTGTCGCCACCCATCGCGTCGAGCGCGATCGGCAGCATGCGGTGTGGCCGGCTCAGCCGACTTCGACGGCGACGCGGTCCTTGTACCAGCCGCAGCTGGGGCAGACCGTGTGGGGCAGCTTCGCCGCGGCACAGCGCGGGCAGATGCTGCGGGCCGGAGCGTGCAGACGCATGTTGGCCGACTTGCGGCTACGGGTCTTCGACTTCGACGTCTTCTTCTTGGGAACAGCCATGGTGACTCCCGACAACAGGCGAGGGCGGAATCCCTCGTCAAACGAGCTACGAGAGGTTAGCGGCGCGGCCCGCCCGGTTGCTACCTCGCCTGGGTCACAGGCTGTCGTCGCCCTTGAGCTGGTCGAGGGCCGCCCACCTGGGGTCGGCCGGCGGCGGGGTGCAATCGCACCCGCCCTCGTTCAGGTTCTTGCCGCAGGTGGCGCACAGCCCGGCGCAGTCGGGACGGCACAGCGGCGTGGCCGGGGCGTCGAGCAGCACCAGCTCACGGGCGATGGGGCGCAGATCCAGCTGGTCGCCGACGATCTCGAACGCGTCGGGGTCGGTGAGCACCCGCTGGTACAGCTCGTGCACGTCGCTCACCGACACGCCGTCGGTGGGCTCGAGGCACCGGCGGCAGGTGCCGTGCCACGGCACCGACACCCGGCCGTCGACCACGATGCCGTCGCTCAGGCTCTCGAGGTGCAGCACCACGTCGACCTCGGACGCGTCGTCGAAACGGGCGTCACCCTGCACGTCGAGGTCGACGAGCGGCACCTGCAGCTCGACGTCCTTCTGCATGCCGGGACGGCGGAGCAGTTCAGCGGCGTTGACCGACAACGGGTTGGCCACGGCGCGCCTCAGCGGTCCTGGTCGAAGAAGCCCTTCGTGGGGTCTTCCTCTTCCTGTTCGACCACCTCACGGTGGGCGCCGATGTTCAACCGGCTGCGGCCGGCGTGCACGGTCTTGTTCAGCTTGTCGAGCAGGATCTCGAAGCTGGCGAGGCGCTGGTCGAGGAAGTCCTCGGTCTCGTGCCGCAGGCGGCGGGCGTCGGCGTCGGCGGCCTCGCTGATCTGGCGGGCGCGGGCCTCGGCGGCGCGAACCACCTCGGTGCGCTGCACCATGCGCTCGGCCTGCACGCGAGCGGCTTCGAGCAGCTCGTCGGCTTCGCGCCGGGTCTTGGCCACGAAGTCCTGGCGCTCCTTGATCATCCAGCGCGCGTGGCGCATCTCTTCGGGCATGCGCCGCATGGCCTCGTCGAGCAACTCGATGATCTCGTCGCCGTCGATGCGCGGCGACGACGACAGCGGCATCTTCGGCGCGTTGGCGATGATGTCGATGGCGCGCTGCAGCAACGCCTCGGCGTCGCCGACGTAGCCGTTGGTGGTGCGGACGTACGCGTCGGAGTCG
>CBHWEI010000386.1:0-2890 GCA_966112835.1 uncultured Acidimicrobiaceae bacterium | reverse complement strand
CCCGACGACGGCGGCTTCATGCAGAAGGCCGTGCTCGACAAGCTCGACCGCATGTGGCTGACCGACGACGGCAACATCGACTACGAGCCCGCCGCCGACGACAGCATCGGTGCCGTGGCGCGCCGCAGCGGGGTGCCGGCCATGCAGCTGGTGCTCGACCAGCTGACGTCGCTGGATGGCAACGGCATGATCTACGCGCCGTTCTTCAACTACAGCTACGGCGACCTGTCGTTCACCCACGCCGCCCAGCAGCACCCGTACACCCGCCTGGGCCTCAGCGACGCCGGCGCACACTGCGGCGCCATCTGCGACGGTGGTGTGCCCACGTTCATGCTCACTCACTGGGCCCGCGACCGCCGCCGCGGGCCGCTGCTGCC
Organism: uncultured Acidimicrobiaceae bacterium; assembly: GCA_966112835.1. Taxonomy (GTDB): domain Bacteria; phylum Actinomycetota; class Acidimicrobiia; order Acidimicrobiales; family Ilumatobacteraceae; genus UBA668. The sequence goes on along the minus strand of CBHWEI010000386.1, from coordinate 2,513 downwards.
GCTCGAGCACATCGTGCACCAGCAGACCGGGCAGACCGCCGCGTTCTACGGATTGGCCGACCGCGGCGTCGTGGCGCCGGGCATGCGCGCCGACCTGAACCTGATCGACTTCGACCGCCTCGCGTTCGGTCCGGCGCGCATGGCGTACGACCTACCCGCCTCTGGGCGCCGGTTGGTGCAGAAGGCGCAGGGGTACGTGGGCACGTGGTGTGCCGGCGTCCGCACCGTCGCCGACGACGAGTTCACGGGCGAGCTGCCCGGTCGCCTGCTCCGCGCCGGTCAGTGATCGGCGGCGGCAGCCGCTTCACACGCGTCGAGCAGCAGCCCCATGCCCGAGGAGAACACCTCGTCGGCCACGCGGCGGACGCTGGCGTCGGACCGTGCGGCGGCGCGGAACTCGCGTGAGCCCACGCGCTCGTAGCGGCGGCGACGCACCGCCCAGTTGTCGGGTGCACCGTCACCGTCGAACAGGCACGTGCCGAGCACGAAGTGCTCGATGAGTTGGTAGTGCACCACCAACGACTCGCCGCGCAGCCCCATGCGCGCCAGTGCGTCGACGACGCGGTCGGTGAGGTGCGCGCTGTTGTCGGCCGGCTCGTTGATGGCGGCCAACGCCACCGCCAGCGGAGGGTGCCGCAGCAGCACGACGCGCAGGGCGAGGGTGATGTGCTCGATCTCGGCGCGTGGGGTGGCGTGTGCCGCCGGCGGCTCGATCACGTCGAGCAGCAACCGGTCGAGCATGGCCAGCAGCAGCACGTCCTTGCTGCGGAAGTGCCGGTACACCGCCGTCGGGTCCACGCCCAGATGCTGGCCGAGCGCCTTCAGGGTGAGCGCGGCGAGGCCGCGTTCGTCGGCGACGTCGAACGCGGCGGACACGTAGTCCGCCTGGGTGAGGCGCGGTCTCGCGGACACCTGAACAATCGTATTGAATCGGGTCCAGCTGTCGTCACCCTGCGAGGATGAGTGGGGCTAGGTTCCGCGCATGGCCATCACCGTCGACATCAGCAACTTCGTCCGTGCCGAGACCGATCGAATGCTCCACGACCTGTCCCGCATCGCCGGCGGCGCGAACCGCTGGCTCCACAACGCCACCCCTACCGCTCTCGACGAGCAGAACGTGGTCCGCATGAACCGCGACACCCTGTACAGCGCGTCCATCGTGGATCTGCAGGCCGGAGCGACGCTGACGGTGCCCGAGTACGGCGACCGCTACGTGTCGGTGATGATCGTCAACCAGGACCACTACATCAACCGCATCATCCACGAACCGGGGCAGCACGAGCTGACCGTCGACGAGTTCGACACGCCATACGTGCTGGTGGCGGCGCGAGTGCTCGCCGACCCTGAGGACCCCGCCGACCTCGCTGCAGCGAATGCCATCCAGCAGCAGTTCGCCATCGAGGCTGCCAGCAGCGAGGCCTACCCGATGCCCGACTACGACACCGCCAGCTTCGACGCAGTGCGGACCGCGGCCCGGGCGCTCGGCGAGCACATCGGCGGCGGTGGTTCGGCCTTCGGCAGGAAGGCCGACGTCGACCCGATCCGCCATTTCTGCGGCACGGCCGTCGGCTGGGGCGGGCTGCCCGAGCACGAGGCCGTGTACCAGTTCATCGAGGGCACCGGCTCCACCGCGCCGTGTCGCATCACCGTGGGCGACGTGCCCGTCGACGCGTTCTGGTCGATCTCGGTCTACAACCGCGAGGGCTTCTTCCAGGCCAACCCACGGAACAGCTACAGCGTGAACAGCATCACGGCGCAGCGCGAGGCCGACGGCAGCATCCTCATCCACCTGGGTGGCGACGACGACCGGCCGAACCTCATCCCCATCATGGATGGCTGGAACGCCACCGTGCGGCTGTACCGACCGCGGGCCGAGATCCTGCAGGGCGGCTGGCAGTTCCCCAGGCCGGTCGCGCTCTGAGCAGCGCCCACCGGGCCGGCAGCCCGGTGCGGTCGGCTCAGGCGGTGATGGCCGTCGGGCCGTGGATGAAGCAGAACTCGTTGCCCTCGGGGTCGAGCATCACCTGGAAGCCACCGAGCTCGTCGTAGACCACGTCGCCCACCCGCTGCGCGCCGAGCGCCTCCGCCGCGGTGGTGGCCACCTCGAGGTCGGCGACGTCGACGTCGAGGTGCACCCGGTTCTTCACCGCCTTCACCTCGGGCACCAGTTGGAACCCGATGGTGATGCCCGTGGGCGGTTCCAGGGCCACCCACTCGTGGCTCTGGCGCACCACGTAGCCACCCAGGACGCGCTGCCAGAACTCGGCCAGCGCCATGGGGTCGTGACAGTCGACGACCACTTCACCCAGTCGACCCAGCATCAGACCTCGCCCAGCGAGCGCTCGGCGCGGCCGAACACGAAGAACAGGTCGACGTACGGCTCGGGGTCGGTGGGCCACGGGTAGGCGCGCACCTCGTCGGCGGTGCGTCGCCCGAAGCGACCGCGGAACCACTCGAGATCGCTGATCGGCAGGTCGACCGGCGGCAACCCGGCGGCAGCCACCTGCTCGACG
>CBHWEI010000385.1:0-2892 GCA_966112835.1 uncultured Acidimicrobiaceae bacterium | reverse complement strand
CCCGAGGTAACCCTGCAGACCCGGGTCTGCAGGAAAGCCTCGGGTCGAAGGCGTGCTGCAGGAAAACCTCGGGTCGGGGGTCGGGGGTCAGGGGCGGGGGTGGGACATGAGGAACTCGACGATGGCGTCGGCCGAGTCGTAGGCGGCGGTGCTGATCCACGTGTGGGTGGCACCGGCGACCAGTTGCAGCTCGACCGAGGCGTCGCCGTCGCACTCGTCCCAGGACGTCACGGTGACGATGCCGTCGCGGGCGGTGTCGGGCCGGGCCGTGCAGCCCATGGCGGCCGTCACCGAGTCGAGCGACTGTTGCACGGGCGGGAACGACACCTGCGAGATGCCGCTCCCCTTGCCGCCGGCGATGGGGACGTTGGTGTCGGCGCTGCCGTGGATGTGCAGCAGCGACACGGGCTGTGCGGGCGTGCACGGGCTGACACCCAGGCCGCCGGCCTGCAGCCCGACGGCGACGATGCGGTCCGACAGCTCGCACGCCAACCGGTACGCCATGAACCCGCCGTTCGAATGCCCGGCCGCGAACACCTGGGCGGGGTCGATGGTGAACTGCGCCTCCATCTGGTCGATCAGCTGGCGGACGAACCCGACGTCGTCGACGCCCTTCAACACGGCCTGGCCGCAGCACAGACCCGCGTTCCAGGTGCGGTTGTCGGTCTCGTCGCCACCACCACCGATGCCGTCGGGGTAGACGACCACGAAGCCGTACAACTCGGCCAGGTCGTCGAACCCGCTCGACTTCTCGAACTGCAGGCCCGACCCCGTGCCGCCGTGCAGCGCCACCACCAGCGGCGCCCCCGCCGGGTCCAGGTCCGACGGCACGTACAGGTGGTACGTGCGGGTGCGGCCATCGGCGGTGACGAGCGATCCGTCCGACCGGCCCTCCGGCGCGACACCCGGCGCGGAGGTCGCGGGAGCCGTCGAGCCGGGTGCGGTGGTGGCGGGCACCGTCGTCTCGGGCGCGGTCGTGTCCGGCGCCGACGACTCGGGCGAGGTGGCGGGCACCGTCGAGGGCGCGGTGGGTGTGGTCTCCCCGCCCGACCGCAGACGACCACCGCAGGCGGTGGGGACGACCAGCAGAGCGAGCAGCAGGGCGGTGCGCAGTGGCTTCATGAGGCGCACTTTCGCGAAGAGATGTGAGGAAACCATGAACTACGTTCGACCACATGGATTGGCTGGGGCGCGGCAAGGACGGCGGCATCGACATGGTGCCGCTGCCCCGCGGCAGCGGTGGACTCTCCCTCTGTGGGAAGCACGCCATCGCCCCCGACGTGGATGCGGCGATGGCCAAGTGCGGCGCCACCACCGTGGTCTGCCTGGTGGAGGAACGCGAGGTGGCCGGCCACTGGCCGCACTACGCCGAATGGCTGCACGAGCACCTTGGTACCGACGCGGTGTGGTTCCCCATCCACGACCTGAACGCACCGACCCTGGAGCGCACCACACCACTGCTCGACGACCTACTGGCCCGCATCGACCGTGGCGAGCACCTGCTGATGCACTGCGCGGCCGGCATCGGCCGCACGGGCACCATCGCTGCGTGCATCCTGGTTCGGCTGGGCTACTCGGTCGACGACGCGCTCGAACTGGTCCGCCAGTCACGTCCCGGCGCCGGGCCCGAGGTGGGCCCGCAGCTCGACCTGGTCAGGGCGGTGGCTGCGCACCCTCGCTGAGCCGGGCGAAGTGCCGAGCCGCCACGCCCTTGGGCACGCACATGGCCCACGCGTCCTGCACCAACTCGGTCATCTCGTCCAGGTCGATCGCAGCCAGGCGCACGACGACCCAGTTGTACCGCATGTCGCCCTGGCGGGGTAGCAGGAACTTGTCGGGATCGCTTTCCACCAACCCGGCGCGCAGCTCCTTCGGGAACCCGAAGCCCATCATCGTCTCGTCGCGGCTGAAGGCCAGGAACACCAGCCGCCCCACGCGGAACTTCACGCGGTCGCGCACGACCACCTCGTACGCGCGCTCCAGGCCGGCGGCCACGCGACGCACGTCGTCGATGGTGACCCCGGTGCGCGTCATCGTGGCGGCCTAGGTGAGCGGCTTCGCCAGGCGGACGTTGCGCAGGTGGCTCGGGTCGGCCAGCGCCACCATCGCCGTCTCGTAGTCGGGCAGTGAATACACCTCGCCGTCGTCGTTGATCATCACGAACCGGTCGAAGCGGGCCAGGAACGTGCGGTCGTGGCTGACGGCGACGACCGTGCCCTGGAACCCGTCGAGCGCCAGCTCCAACGCCTCGGACGACTCGATGTCCAGGTTGTCGGTGGGCTCGTCGAGCAGCAGCACGTTGTGCCCCTCGAGCTCGAGGCAGAGGATCTCGAGCCGCGCCTTCTGACCACCCGACAGCGTCTGGAACTCTTGGCGGGCGTTGTTCACCAGGCCGTAGCGGGCGAGCGCCTTCATGCTCTTCTCGTCGTCGAACACCCGCTGGCGGACGATGTCGAGGCACTGCTTGCCGTGGAAGTCGGGACGGTCGTTCACCTGCGTGAACATGCCGATGCTGGTGCGCGGACCGAACTGGATGGTGCCGCTGATCTCGGCCTCACCGCCCCGGCTGTCGAGCGTGCCGGCGAGCGCGCCGAGCAGGTGGCTCTTGCCGGTGCCGTTGGGGCCGATCAGGCCCAGGCGCTCGCCGAAGTGCACCTCGTCGCTGAACGGGAAGAACAGGTCGCCGATGCTCACCTGGTCGAGCTTCACCACGCGGCGCGCCGAGTCGGCACCGCGCAGCGACACGTAGATCTGCTGGTCGGGCACGGGCGGCGGTGGCGGACCGATGGCGACGAACTTCTCCCACCGCGTCTCGGCAGCGTTCGCCTTCGTGGCGTTCTTGAAGTTCTGCGCGGCACGCTGCTTCATGATCTTCATGTGGTGGAACAGGCG
>CBHWEI010000384.1:0-2930 GCA_966112835.1 uncultured Acidimicrobiaceae bacterium | reverse complement strand
CGCAGCGACGCCTTCCTGGGGGTCGGGCGCAGCGGCGACTTCGCGGGCCCACGACGCGGTCAGGTCGGCCGGCACCGAACCGTGTGCGAGCACCGCGGCCACCATCTCCTTCGTGCCGGCCTGGGTGAGCAACGAACGCTGCGCCAACGTGGCGCACAGCTCGGCGACGCGGGCCTCCACCTCGTCGGCCGCGACGAGCTCGTCGACCAGACCGATGCGGCGCGCCTCGGCACCGTCGATGAGGTCGCCCGTGTACAGCAGCCGCTTGGCCGCAGGGCCGAGCAGGCGCACGGCACGTTCGAGCGACGCCGGCGGGTAGACGATGCCGAGCTTGGCCGGGGTGATGCCGAACCGCGAGCCCTGCACGGCGATGCGCAGATCGCAGTCGATGGCCAGCGCCGCTCCCCCGCCGATGCAGTCGCCCTGCACCACGGCGACGACCGGCTTGGGCAAGGTGGCGAGTGCGTGCTCGGCGGCCATGTTCACGTCCATGAACGACGGCACGCCTGCGGCGCGTTCTGCGAGCAGCTCGGTGATGTCGGCGCCGGCGCAGAAGTGGTCGCCCTCGCCGCGCAGCAGCACCATGCGGTGGCACGCCTCACCCAGCGCGACCCACATGTCGTAGGTGACCGCATTGCGCTTCGCGGCGCGGTGCAGCGTGATGGTGCCGACCGACCCGTCGACCGAGCAGACGACGTCGGGGGTCAACCGCGGACCTGCGCCTCGAACTCGGCGACGCGGGCCAGGAAGCGATCCGGTTCGCACAGGTGCGGGTAGTGGCCGAGGTCGGGCCACACCTCCACCGTCGCGGTGGGCACAAGGTCGGTGAGCCACCCCGCGTAGTCGGGGCCGGGGTCGATGCCGTGCAGCGACAGGTAGGGCACGGTGATGGCGTTCGCGAGCGAGGCGACGGTGGCATCGAGTTCTTCCGGGCTGGCGTGCAACACCGCGTCCCACGTGCCCAGCACCACGTCCTGGTTCGGCGTGCCGCGCAACTGCTCGATGCGGGCCACCTCGTCGGCCGGCAGGGCGCCGTTCATCGCACCGAACATCATCCCGATGCCCGCCTCGAACTCGGCCTGACTGCCGGTGAGCATCGGCTCGAGTTGGCGCAGCGCGTCCTGGAACCCGGCCAGGTGCAGTGGCTGGTCCACGTTGATCACCCCGACGCACGGCGAGATGGCTGCGACCGCGCTGACCACCACGCCGCCCAGCGAGTGCCCGATGAGGAGCGGCGCCTCGATGCCCAGCCCTTGGGCGGTCTCGACCACGTCGGAGGCGTAGCTGATGGGGTCGTACGGGTCGCACAGCTCGCTGTCGCCGTGGCCGCGCAGATCCACCGACAGCACGAAGTGGCGCTCGGCCAGGCGGTGCACGAGGGGGTGCCACATGCGCCGGTTCTCGGTGATGCCGTGGACGAGGATCAGCGCAGGCAGGTCGGCGTGGCCGACCAGTTCGTGGGCGAGTTGCATGGCCGCAGGCTAGGCGGCCCAGTAGGGTTGTCCGGTACCCCCAACCCTCGAAAGGTCAGCGCCATGCGCACCCGAGCCCTCATCGCGGCGGCGGCCGCTTCCCTCGTCCTCCTCGCGGCATGCGGCAGCGATTCCACGTCGAAGCCCGCCGACACCACCACCGCCTCCACCACTGCCGGCACCGGCGGCAGCGACACCACCACCGCCGACACCAGCACCGCTGGTACCGGCAGCGTGAACCCCGAGTTCGCCGACTACTGCGCGCAGATCACCGACTACAAGGACAATGCGAACGCGTTCGACTCGGTGTTCTCCAGCAACACGCCCGACCCGGCCAAGACGGAAGAGGCGTTCACCAGCATGAAGGAGAAGTTGCAGGCCCTGGCCGACAACGCTCCCGACGCCATCAAGGCCGACGTCGCCACCGTGAACGAGGCGACCGCCCAGATCATCGCCATCTTCGACAAGTACGAGTGGGACGTCATCAAGCTGTCCAACGCCGGCGACGACGCGACGAAGTTCCAGAACCTGCTCAACGACCAGGCCGTGAACGACGCCAGCACCCGCCTCGACACCTGGGGCCAGGAGAACTGCGGCTTCGCCCCCGGCGAATGACCGCAACCCGGCGGTCCGCCGCCGAATGAAGAGTCGGCTACGATTGTCGTATCAACTCGGTACGACAATCGGAGCCACTCATGACCTCGCTCTCCGAGCAGGCACAACGCCACCTCTGGATGCACTTCACCCGCCTCGGGTCCTACGGTGACGACCACGAGGTGCCGGTGATCACGCGCGGCGAGGGTTGCTACGTCTACGACCAGCACGGCAAGCGGTTCCTCGACGGGCTGTCCGGGCTGTTCACCGTGCAGGTCGGCCACGGACGCGCCGAGCTCGCCGAGGCCGCCCGGGCACAGAGCGAGACGCTCGCCTACTTCCCGGTGTGGTCGTTCGCGCACGAGCCGGCCATCACGCTCGCCAGCCGCCTTGCCGACTACGCGCCGGGCGACCTGAACCGGGCGTTCTTCACGCCCTCGGGCGGCGACGCGGTGGAGACGGCGATGAAGCTGGCCCGCCAGTACTGGAAGCTGCGCGGCCAGCACAGCAAGACCAAGGTCATCTCCCGCTACCTGGCGTACCACGGCACCACGCTCGGCGCTCTGAGCCTGACCGGGGTGCCGGCCATCAAGACCCCGTTCGAGCCGCTCATGCCCGGCGCCATCAAGGTGCAGACGCCGTACCGCTACCGGTGCAACGACTGCATGAACCTGGGCGCCTGCACCCTGCGGTGCGCCGACGACCTGGCGCTGCGCATCGAGATGGAAGGCCCCGACAGCGTGGCCGCCGTGTTCATGGAGCCGGTGCAGAACACGGGCGGCGCCTTCACCCCGCCCGAGGGGTACTGGCAGCGGGTGCGCGAGATCTGCGACGAGTACGACGTGCTGCTGGTCAGCGACGAGG
>CBHWEI010000383.1:0-2968 GCA_966112835.1 uncultured Acidimicrobiaceae bacterium | reverse complement strand
GGTACGCCTCGGCGTCGCGCTTCAGCTTCATGAGCGTGCGCGCGCTGATCTCCTGGGGGCTGTACCGCTTGCCGTCGACGTCGTCGCTCTTCCACGCTTCACCCATGTGGCGCTTGATGCTGCGGAAGGTGCGATCGGGGTTGGTGATGGCCTGGCGCTTGGCGACCTCGCCGACGAGCACCTCACCGGCCTTGCTGAACGCGACGACCGAGGGAGTGGTGCGGCCGCCCTCGCTGTTGGGGATGACGACGGTGTCGCCGGCTTCGAAGACGGCGACGACGGAGTTGGTGGTACCGAGGTCGATACCGACGGCCTTGGCCATGGTGGGGGCTCCTTCTGGTGGGGGATCTTGAGCGAACCTGACGCAAGGTTATGCCCGAGGCCCCTCGCCCGCCAACCCGACAGTCACAAAACTTGAGTCGTTCTCACTCAGCTTTTACCCCATCCGAGTGCCACGATGTCGTCCGAGTGCCTGCCGCCCGTCCGAGTGCTCACTCCCATCCGGGGTGCGAGTACCCACTCGGACCACCGCCCGCGCGCCATCGCCTACGATCCGCCCATGTCGGCGGACCTCCCCACCCGCTCACCGTGGCTCGATCAGTTGCGGCAGGGCGATCCGCCCCGCCCGCTCGACCGCGATGTGGTCACCGACGTGGCCGTCGTCGGCGCGGGCATCGCCGGCGCCAGCACCGCGTTCTTCGTGCTGCGCGACACCGACCGGCGCGTGGTGTTGATCGAACGAGGCACCGTGGGTCACGGCGCCACCGGCCACAACGCGGGCCAATTGGCGACGTACTTCGAACGAGCGCTCAGCGACCTGGTCGACGAGTTCGGTGTGGACATGGCCATCGACGCCCAGCGCGGCATCGACAGCACGTGGGACCTCATCGAGTTGATGGCCCGGGAGAGCGGCAGCCCGCAGCGCCTGGACCGGTTCACGGGCAACATGGGCATGTTCAGCCTGAATCACGTGCTGGTGCACCTGGGCCACAGCGCGCTGCGTCGCGACCATGGCTTGAGCGTGCCCGAGTGCCTGGTCAGCGAGGCGGCGCCGTTCCTGGCCGACATCCCCGACCAGTTCGCCGGGCTGTACTCGGTGGTGCCCGACGAGCGCATCCGTGCCGCGCTCGGACCCGGCACCGAGCGCTACTGCGCCGTGCTCTGCAGCAGCATCGGCGCGGCCAACGGGGCGATGCTGGTGCAGCACGTCATCGACCACCTGCGGGCCACCTACCCGGATCGCCTCGTGCACGCCGACCACTCGAAGGTCGAACACATCGCTCTGCACGCCGACCACGCGGTGCTCACCGCGAACGGCCACGCCGTGCGGGCCGAGCGGGTGGTGCTGTGCACCAATGGGTTCCTGGACCACGTGCTCGAGAACCTGGCCGGCCCAACGCTGGACCACACCATGCACCACCAGCTCATCGGCACCAAGGGGTACATGACCGGCGTGGCCGAGCCCGGCCGGCGACCGCCCGACGCCTACAGCTTCATCCGCAACGAGCACATCGGTGACGACGAGACGCCGTACCTGTACGTCACCCGCCGGCCGTGGGACGACGACCAGATGCTGGTCGTGTTCGGCGGACCGGAGGAGGAGCTCGACGACGCCAGCTCGTACGACGCCGACGACGGCTTCCCCGCGTGGGTGATCGACGAGTTCGACAACGAGGTCACGCCGCTCGCCTACCCCGCGCACCGCGCCGGTGAGCCGTTCGACTATCGGTGGCACGGCCTCATGGGGTACACCCGCAGCAAGCTGCGCCTCATCGGCCCCGAGCCGCGCAACCCGGTGCTGCTCTACAACCTGGGCTGCAACGGTGTGGGCTTCATGCCCAGCATCTACGGCGGCCATCGCATCGCCCGGCTGTTCGCCGGCGACGACCTGGGCCCCAGCATCTTCGACCCGCCCGCCTGAGAGGGGTCGCTACGGGCGCCGTGACCTCAGCGAACGCACTCAGACGCAGCAAGCTCGAATTCCTCCACGGAGTCAGCCATCACAACGCGGACGTCGTGAGTCGGAGCGCGGCCCGTCTGTGCGAATGGCGTGGTCGCTGTCGAGGTATCAAGATACGTAATGCCCTGGACCGACATCGTCATCGTGGATGCGTAGACGACGAAGCGCTCCAATGCCGCGTCCGAAGGACGTTCAACCCTTGCTTTGGCGTAGCGATCGAACTCGGCCCGAGACGGCCCGGATATTTTGAGATCATCAAAACTAATCTGACCGGTTTCCCAGAATTGCGTCTCCACCGCCAGAATGAGCATCGGATCGAACTCACCTTCCTCGAGCAACTCTGCGACCCTCACGAGGAGCGGGTTGGAGCTCACCGCAACATTGTCCCTCAGTGTCACGTCATTGAGCCAGTCATCGACGTTGTGACACGAAGCAAACCGCACCAAATCAGCGGATGGCCTCACATCGCCACCAAGACGCGACAGAATGTCTGCGTTTCGCTCGACTGGGGGACCCGAAACCTCCACCCGCATGAGCACACCGGGTTCCGAGCTGATTTGACCCGAAGGTGAAGCAGTACAACTGACGATCGAAATGGAGAGCATAAAGGCACCAATGACCCCGGCTGCGCTTCTTGCAAAACGCGGACGCTTTCGCCTCGCGAATCGGTTGCCAAGGTGGATGCACCGCATGAAGCCCCTCGGGTCGACCCTCACGGGTCACCAGTCCAGGATGACCTTGCCGCACTCGCCACGGTGCACGGTGGCGAACGCTTCCTCGAAGTCGTCGGCGGGCATACGGTGCGTGACGATGCCGCTCACGTCGAGACCGCTCTGCAGCATGGCGGCCATCTTGTACCAGGTCTCGAAGATGCGCCGGCCGTAGATGCCCTGGATCTCGAGACCCTTGAAGATGACGTCGTTCACATCGAGCGTCATCGGGCCGGCGGGGATGCCGAGCACCGCGATGCGTCCGCCGTGGTTCATCGAGTCGAGCATCTGGTTGAAC
>CBHWEI010000382.1:0-2971 GCA_966112835.1 uncultured Acidimicrobiaceae bacterium | reverse complement strand
AACCCGTAACATGTCGTTCACCGTTCGGGCCAGCGTCGTCCCGTGCGCCACCCAGCCGTCAACCGACTCCGTGGAAGCAGAAATCGATGCACAACTCATTCCCCGCGGGTGTTCCCGCGCGCTCGGGTCTGTACGACCCCCGTTTCGAGCACGACGCCTGCGGCGTCTCGTTCGTCGCCGACATCAAGGGCCGTGCCACGCGATCCATCGTGTCGATGGGCATCGGCGCGCTCTGCAACATGGAGCACCGTGGCGCCACCGGCGCCGAGGCCGACTCGGGTGACGGTGCGGGCATCCTCATCCAGGTGCCCGACCGCTTCTTGCGCGAGGTGGTGGGCTTCGAGCTGCCGCCCGCCGGCGCCTACGCGGTGGGCATGGGGTTCCTTCCCGCCGACGTGACCGACGCCGAGAAGGCCGTGTCGGCCATCGAGTCGATCGTCGCCGACGAAGGCCTCACCGTGCTCGGCTGGCGTGAAGTGCCGACGAGCCCCGACTGCCTGGGCAAGAGCGCACGCGCCGTCATGCCGGCGTTCCGTCACCTGTTCATCAGCGACCCGGCCGGTGCCGCGGGCATCGACCTGGACCGCAAGCTGTTCATCGCCCGCAAGCGCATCGAGCACGAGTTGCCGCCCGAGCAGACGACGTTCTTCCCGTCGCTCAGCAGCCGCACCCTGATCTACAAGGGCATGTTCACCACGCCGCAGCTGGCGGTGTTCTTCCCCGACCTGGCCGACGAGCGGGTGGAGAGCGCGCTGGCGCTGGTGCACAGCCGCTTCAGCACGAACACGTTCCCCAGCTGGCCGCTGGCGCACCCGTACCGGTTCATCGCCCACAACGGCGAGATCAACACCGTGCAGGGCAACCGCAACTGGATGCGCACCCGTGAGAGCCTGCTGGCCAGCGACCTCATCCCCGGGCTCGACCGGGCGTTCCCCATCTGCACGCCCGGCGGCAGCGATTCGGCGAGCTTCGACGAGGTGCTCGAACTGCTGCACCTCGGCGGCCGCAGCCTGCCGCACGCGATGCTGATGATGATCCCCGAGGCGTGGGAGAACCACGACACGATGGACGCCGAGAAGCGGGCGTTCTACCGCTTCCACTCGTCGCTGATGGAGCCGTGGGACGGTCCGGCCAGCGTGTGCTTCACCGACGGCACCGTCATCGGCGCCGTGCTGGACCGCAACGGACTGCGCCCCAGCCGCTACTGGGTGACCGAGGACGACCTGGTGGTGCTGGCCAGCGAGGTGGGCGTCATCGACATCGACCCCGCCAAGGTGGTGCGCAAGGGCCGCCTGCAGCCGGGCCGCATGTTCCTGATCGACACGGCCCAGGGCCGCATCGTGGAGGACGACGAGATCAAGCGGTCGCTCGCCCAGGCCCAGCCCTACCAGCAGTGGCTGGACGAGGGCCTGGTGGAGCTGGACGAGCTGCCCGAGCGCGAGCACATCGTGTTCAGCCGGCAGAGCGTGCTGCGCCGCCAGCAGATGTTCGGGTACACGCACGAGGAACTGAAGCTCATCGTCGGCCCGATGGCCCGCCTGGGCATCGAGCCGATCGGGTCGATGGGCACCGACACGCCCATCGCCGTGCTCAGCGAGCGCCCGCGCCTGCTGTTCGACTACTTCCAGCAGCTGTTCGCGCAGGTGACCAACCCGCCGCTCGACGCCATCCGCGAGGAGGTGGTGACCTCGGTCGGTTCGACCGTCGGCCCCGAGGCGAACCTGTTGGCCCCCGGGCCGGAGAGCTGCCGCCAGCTGGTGCTGCCGTTCCCGGTGATCGACAACGACGAGCTCGCCAAGATCATCCACATCAATGATGCCGACCCTGGTGAGAAGGGCGGGTTCCCCGAGCTCGCCGCGGTCGTGGTGAGCGGCCTGTACCGGGTGGCCGGTGGCGGGTTGGCCCTCAAGCGGGCCATCGATGCCGTGCGCGTGGAGGTGAGCAAGGCCATCGACGACGGTGCCCGCATCATCGTGCTGAGCGACCGCAACGCCGACGAGGTGTACGCACCCATCCCCAGCCTGCTGCTCACCGCCGCCGTGCACCATCACCTCATCCGCGAGAAGCAGCGCACCAAGGCCGGCCTGGTGGTGGAGTGCGGTGACGCCCGCGAGGTGCACCACATGGCACTGCTCATCGGCTACGGCGCCGGTGCGATCAACCCGTACCTGGCCTTCGAGAGCATCGAGGACATGGTGCGCGAAGACCTGCACGGCCTGGGCCCGATGGACCCGCACAAGGCGGTGAAGCACTACATCAAGGCCGCCGGCAAGGGCGTGCTGAAGGTGATGAGCAAGATGGGCGTCAGCACCGTCGCCAGCTACACCGGTGCACAGATCTTCGAGGCCATCGGCCTTGGCCACGAACTGGTCGACGAGTACTTCACCGGTACGGTCAGCCGCATCGGTGGCGTCGGCCTGGACGAGGTGGCCGCCGAGGTGGCCGCCCGCCACGCCGCCGCCCACCCGCGCCGCCCCGAGGAGCGCGCCCACCGCAAGCTCGAGCTCGGCGGCGAGTACCAGTGGCGCCGCGAGGGCGACGTGCACCTGTTCAACCCCGAGACGGTGTTCAAGCTGCAGCACGCCACCCGCGCCGGCCGCTACGACATCTTCCAGCAGTACACCGCGCTGGTCGACGGCCTGTCGCAGAAGGCGGCCACGCTGCGCGGCCTGTTCGAGTTCGCCGGCGACCGGGCCCCCGTGCCGCTGGACGAGGTGGAGCCGGTGAGCGACATCGTGCGCCGCTTCAGCACCGGCGCGATGAGCTACGGCAGCATCTCGGCCGAGGCGCACGAGACCCTGGCCGTGGCCATGAACCGCATCGGCGGCAAGAGCAACACCGGCGAGGGCGGCGAGGACGCCGACCGCCTGCACGACCCCGAGCGCCGCAGCGCGATCAAGCAGGTGGCCAGCGGCCGCTTCGGCGTGACCAGCGAGTACCTGGTGAACGCCGACGACCTGCAGATCAAGAT
>CBHWEI010000381.1:0-2977 GCA_966112835.1 uncultured Acidimicrobiaceae bacterium | reverse complement strand
AACGACGAGTGGGTCATCAACGGCACCAAGGCGTGGATCACCAACGGTGGCATCGCCGACGTGCACGTGGTGGTCGCCGCGGTCGACCCGGAACTGAAGGGCCGTGGCCAGGCGAGCTTCGTCATCCCGCCCGGCACCAAGGGCCTCAGCCAGGGTCAGAAGTACCTGAAGCACGGCATCAAGGCGTCGCACACGGCCGAGGTCGTGCTCGACGACGTGCGCGTGCCCGGCCGTTGCCTGCTCGGTGGCAAGGAGAAGCTCGACGCCAAGCTGGCCCGTGCCCGCGAGCGCGGCACCAGCGGCGAGAAGCAGCCGGCCATGGCCACGTTCGAGGCCACCCGTCCGAGCGTCGGTGCCCAGGCGCTGGGCATCGCCCGAGCGGCCTACGAGTACTCGCTCGAGTACGCCAAGGAGCGCAAAGCGTTCGGCAAGCCGATCGTCATGCACCAGGCCATCGCGTTCAAGCTGGCCAACATGGCCACCGAGATCGACGCAGCCCGTCTGCTCATCTGGCGTGCGGCATGGCTGGCCCGCAACGGCGGCTTCAAGAACGGCGAAGGCTCGATGAGCAAGTACAAGGCCAGCGAAGTGGCCGTGCGGGTCACCGAGGACGCCATCCAGATCCTGGGCGGCTACGGCTACACCCGTGAGTACCCGGTCGAGCGTTGGCACCGCGACGCGAAGATCCACACGATCTTCGAAGGCACCAGCGAGATCCAGCAGCTGGTGATCGCCCGTGCGATCTCCGGCATGCGCGTCGAGTGACCTGACCAACGGATCGCCTGTCGAATTCCCAGCCTTCGAGTGGCACGTAGTGTGCCGATGGTGGAGCCGACGTTCTTCCATCAGGTGCAGCACGTGCTCGAGGGCTTCGTGATCGACGTCGAGGGCACGCTGCATTCGACGGCTCACCCCCGGGGCATCAAGGTCTGGTACGACGACGCGACCAAGGAGCACTACGAGGCGCAGCTCGTCCGCGTCGATGGCGCGCCGGCGCTCGAGGTCGGGTTCCACGCCGAGTACCCCAAGGTGGAGGCGAACGAAGCGGTGCTCGCTCGTCTGCTCGCGAAGGAGAAGACGTGGCGGCGCGAGCTGGGTGGCGAACCCACTGCCGGGGTGTTCCTCGGTGCCGACCGCTGGCGCCGGATCTCGGAGATCTGGGAGGAACCCGACGCCGGCGACGCCGATGCTGCATTCGAGATCGCCGCGAGGCTGGCCGACTACCTGTCGGTGCTGGAGCCGCTGCGGCGGGCGTGATCGTGCGAGTCGCGCCGGCTCACTTCCACCCCAGCGACGGCGATCAACGACTCGACGCAATCGCGCACCGACTCGTCGAGCGGGCGGAAGGTGACGGGAGCCGCGGCGCGGATGCGGTCGTTGCGCAGCTCGAGCCCGTTCCAGATCGAACGGAACTCGGCCTCGCGGGCCTTGTGCCGGTCGGGTGAGGCGTCGACGATCGGCCCGGGCTCGTGGTGCAACTCGGGCAGGACCCGATCGATGGTGGCGACCATGTCCTCGTAGCTGCGGCGTTCCGTGGACCAGGCGATGTAGCGCTCGCCGTTCCCGACCCGATCGCTCTCCAGCAGGAGGGCATGGCTCGCGGCGTTGTCGCGCACGTCGACCGTCATCCACGGCCGATACGGGCCGGTGCCCTGGAAGATCTCGCAGCGGCCGCGCAGCATCAGCTCGATCAGGTGCTGCCACGGGCCGCCGTTCTTCTGGTGCGCGGACTGGATGGGGCCGACGTTGTCGGCAGGGCACACCGTGATCGCGTCCCACTGCGCGTTGCCGGCCGCAGCCGCGTCGGCGAAGGCACGCTGGGCGATGACCTTCCCGATCGAGTAGCCCTGACCGCGCTCGGGCGAGCGCTTGGGGTTCGACTCGTCGGGGTAGCGGTCCTCGTCGCACACGGGGCGGCGGGCGAGCTCGGTGATGTCGGCCTCGGAGATGACCGCGGCGATGCTCGACGTCACGACCGCTCGGCGCACGCTGCCAGACCGTTCGATGCTGGCGATGATGTGATCGCAGGTTCGCTGCACGTACTCCGGGTCGTCGTACGTGGACACATGCGAGACATGGGCAACACCGTCACAACCACGGAAGACGTCGTCGAAGCACCCGGGGTGGTCCAGATCGGCGGTGTGCAGCGTGAGCCGACCCGACGAGTACGGGTGCATCGCCTTCAGGAAGGCGACCTTGGCGTCGTCGTGGACATCGCGCACGCAGGCCCGCACGCGGTGCCCACGATCGAGCAGGTCGCGCACGACCCAACCGCCGATGAACCCGGCGGCCCCGGTGACCGCGATCGTCGAATGCTGTTGAACGGCTGGCACGCTGGCACTCCTCTGGTCGGACGTCGGACAGCATCGCATCTGGATGATCACGTCCCGGTCAGCGGTGAGTGTCGCTAGCGGTCGTGCGCAACGTCGTGCCGGCGTTGCGCCACGTGCCACAGCACGCCGGACGGGTCGACCACGTAGGCGATCCGAAGACCCCACGGTTGCATCGCGGGGGGTGTCGGCGTCGGCACGCCGTAGGTCGCCGACAGGTCGAGCGACACAAGGTGTTCCCACCATTCGTCGAGGTCGTCCCCCATCAACTGCATCATGAAGTTCTCGGCCCACTCCTGCTGGTAGTGCCGCTGCAACAGGAACGAGGTTGCACCGATGCGGAAGATCACCACCTCATCGCTGTCCAGTTCGGTCACGAACCCGAGGGCTTCGTAGAACGCCTTGGACCGGGCGAAGTCGAGTGCCGGAAGGAAGGGCCGCGCCGACTCCGTGCCTGCGGGGAAAGGCTGCTCCATGGCCGGATCGTAACGGCGACAGCGGGCAGAATCGGCGGGATGGTGACGGTGCATCTGGTGGACGGGACGTTCGAACTGTTCCGCTGCTTCCATGGCGCGCCGCGGGCTGACGGCCTGGACGGCAGCGAGGTGGGCGCGTGCCGTGGACTGTTGGCCACGCTCGTGTCGCTG
>CBHWEI010000380.1:0-3010 GCA_966112835.1 uncultured Acidimicrobiaceae bacterium | reverse complement strand
GCCCCTCTAGCTCAATGGTTAGAGCAGTGGACTTTTAATCCATTGGTTCAGGGTTCGAGTCCCTGGGGGGGCACCACCGTGAGCAGGTGCGATGCGCCCGACACCGTCAGTCGGTGGCGTACAGCACCATCGCCTGGCGAGTGTCCAGGTACTCCTCCAGGCGGGTGATGCGGCCGTCCTCCACCCAGAAGCGGATCATCGCCGGCATCTCCAACGGGCCGCCCTTGGCCTGGCCAACCAGCACGTGCTGCTGGACGAAGCCGCCCGGTGCGGTGAACCGACGGATCTGCGTGTACTGCAGGCCGGTGGCCCGACGGTGGAGGTCGACGAGCGTGCGCAGATTGTCGTCCACGTTCTGGTCACGCTGGTCGAAGTTGTGCCAGATCTGTGCATCGGGCGCGTAGATCCCGCGCACCGCGTCGGCGTCGCCGGCAGCGATGGCGGACACGAGGCGGTCGCCCAGTTCGTGCATCGCATCGTCGGACAGGGTGTCGGAGAGTTCGGCCATGCGCGAACAGTACCCACGGTGGGACGGCCCTCGGTCAGCGCAAGGTTCGCCGGATCGCGGTCGGCCGTTCACCCGGGGGTCGCACTGCTGTCAGCCGGGCCTGCGATCTTCGTGGCGTCGTGGTCGACGAGTCCTCCCCCTCCTCGTCGATCACGACCTTCACCGCCCACACAGGAGATGCCATGAACCACCGCACCCTTCGTCGTCGTGCCGCAGCCGCGGCCGTCGTCTCGATCGGCTTCATCGCTGCCGGCGCCGCCGCCGGAGTGAACGCCGGCGCCGAGACGCCCGAGTTGGGCTTCACGCCCATCACCACCAACGCCCTGTCGTGCAGCGAGACGGGCCTCATCAGCTTCGCCAACGACCCGTTCGGCATGGCGATCACCCCCAAGGTGCTGATGGTGGCCGGCGACGCCGCCACGCCCATCAACGCGCCCGCCACCTCGAACAAGGTCGGCGCCGAGAACGACATGATCGCCATCAGCCCCGACGGCAAGTACCTGTACACCAGCAGCGAAGCCGGGTCGAGCGACGGCATCACCCGCCTCACCCTGAAGGGCCCGAAGAAGGGCACGAAGCAGATCCTGGCCGCCAACATCGACACCAGCGTCACCCCGGCGAAGAACCTGTGGAGCCGCATCGACGGCATGAACTGGTACCCGTTCGGTGGCCCCGGTGGCGCGGGCGTGCTGCTCGGTGGCGAGGAGTTCGCGACCGGCGGCATCTGGCAGATCAACCCCGAGACCGGTGCGTTCGTCCGCCTCGACTGGATGGGCAGCTTCGCCCACGAAGGTGTGGCCATCACTGCCGACGGCACCATGTACATCGGTGACGAGTCGCGCGCCGGCGGCGTCTACAAGGCCGTCCCGAACGATCGCCTCGACCTCACCAAGGGCGGCGACCTGTACTACCTGGTGCCCACGTCGGTGGACGCATCGGGTTGGAAGAAGGTCACCAACCTGGCCGACCCCGCGAAGGAAGCGGTGGTCGACGGTGTGTTGTTCGACCGCCCCGAGGACTTCGAGGCCAACAAGGGCCGCATCTACTTCACGGTCACCGAGCCGCAGGCCGACGCCGACCGCCAGTCGCCCGCAGGCGGCCAGGTCGTGAACCGCGGCGGCATCTACACGTTCAGCGCCACCGGCGTGCCGGCCCTCTCGCTCGGCGACAAGACCACCCGCCTCACCCCGATGATCGAGGTCAACGACCCGAAGTACCTGTCGCAGGATCAGGCGAAGGCCCAGCAGGGCCTGCAGTTCCCCGACAACATCGCCTTCGACAACGAGGGCAACCTGTGGGTGCACGAGGACATCCCGGACGGTGCTTCGTTCCCCGCCAGCGGCATCGACGTGTCGAAGCAGGCCCGCGACCAGCAGGACGAGCTGTACGTGTTCGTGCTGAACAAGAAGGGCGATGCCATCAAGGCCAACCCCAGCACCACCGGTCCGGCCGTGTCGGGTGGCTACAAGGCCGCCGACATGCGCACGTCGGCCGCGGCCACGCCCTGCCAGAACGAGTTCACCGGCGGCATCTTCAAGGGCGACACGCTGTACATCAACCAGCAGCACGCCGAGAACGCCACGCTGAAGATCGAGCTCGACTGACGCGCTCGCTGACCGCGGTCCACGGCTGACCCCATCGCCTGACGACCCCGAACGGAGCCCCGCCCAACCGGGCGGGGCTCCGACGCGGCGGGGCCCTGGAATGGCACACTCGTGTGGTGGGGCACGACCACTCGCACGCACACGGGCACGGCGGCAGCATGCGCGCCGGCGCTCGTCACGCCGGCCGCCTGAAGGTGGCGTTCGGTCTGATCGTCGCGTTCCTGGTGGTGCAGGTCGTGGTGGGCCTGGCCACGAACTCGCTGGCTCTGCTCAGCGACGCCGGACACATGGCCACCGATGCGCTGGGTCTGGGAATGGCGTTGGCGGCCATCAGCGCAGCGAACCGCCAGGACCATCCCGACCATCGCACGTTCGGGCTGTACCGGCTCGAGATCCTCGCCGCGCTGGCCAACGCCGTGCTGCTGTTCGCGGTGGCGGGCTACGTGCTCGTCGAGGCCGTACTGCGCCTCACCGACCCCGAACGCGTCGACGTCGCGTCGGTGCCGGTGCTCGTGGTGGGCGTGATCGGTCTGCTCGTGAACGTCGTCGCGTTCCTCATGCTGCGCGAAGGCGCGGCCGAGAGCATGAACGTGCGCGGCGCCTACCTGGAGGTGCTCAGCGACATGCTCGGCTCGGTGGGCGTCATCGTCGCCGCGGCGGTCATGTGGGCCACCGAGTGGCACTGGGTCGACCCCGTCATCGGTGCGGCCATCGGCCTGTTCATCCTGCCCCGGGCCTTCCGCCTCGGGCGCGACGCGATGCGCGTGCTGGTGCAGGCCGCGCCTGCCGAGCTCGACGTGCACGACATCGAGGACGCGCTGCTGGGCATCGACGGCGTCACCGGTGTGCACGACCTGCACGTGTGGACGCTGACCAGCGAGATGCACGTGCTGAGCGC
>CBHWEI010000379.1:0-3013 GCA_966112835.1 uncultured Acidimicrobiaceae bacterium | reverse complement strand
AGTTCGAGCAGGTTCATCAGCGGGCCTCCTGAGCCTTCTTGCGGACCTTCTGGTTCACGAGCACGGCCATGAACAGCACCGCACCGAGGAAGATGTACTTGTTGTCGGTGTTCCAGCGCGACCCGGGGATGCCCGTGGCGAGCATGGCCGAGATCATGGCGCCGAAGGCGGCGCCGATGACCGAGCCGTAGCCGCCGGTGAGCAGGCAGCCACCGACCACAGCGGCGATGATGTACTCGAACTCCTCGCCCACACCCTGGCTGGCGGCCACCGAGGTGTACCGCAGTGCGGTCATCATGCCCACCAGGCAACCGACGAGTGAGACCATCATGAACAGGCCGATCTTCACCTTGTCGACCGGCACACCGACCGCCCGGGCGGCCTCCTTGTTGCCGCCCACGGCGAAGATCCAGTTGCCCCAGCGGGTCTTGGCCAGCACGTAGGCCCCCACGAGGGTGACGAGCAGCCACCACAGGATGCTGACGCGCACCGGCGCACCCGACCAGATGAGCCGGATGGCCATGCCGAACAGTGCGACGCCGATGCCCGTGAAGGCCAGGATGCGGCCCATGCGGTCGGCCGCCGCGTCGGGCGCCTTGCGCTTGCGGAACATGTACTCGAGCAGCGCGTTGCCCAGCACCAGGGTGGCCAGGATGGCCATCACCGCCATGTAGCCGGAGCGGAAGCGGTTGCTCCCGGCGTCGTGACGGACGATGAAGCCGGTGAACAGGATGACTGCGGCGGCGATGCCGCCGATGACGAGCTGCGCCCGGCTGGAGACCCGGGTGGCCACACCCTTCGAGCCGAGGATGAGCAGGATGCCCACGCCGCCCAGGCCCACCTGGACGAGCGAACGGAAGCCTTGCTCGGTGCACAGCTGCAGGAACGTGAGCACACCGACGAGCATCGCCAGGCCACCGACGAGCGACGTGAACACCAGCTTCGGGTACACCCAGGGCGAGCGGCGCACCACACCGACGTGCTGACGCATGCGGGTGATGCCCCGCCAGGCCACCAGCGCGGCACCGCCGGCGAACGCCAGGACGCCGATGAGCACCTTCACCGGGTGCGACGGGATGGACAGCAGCACGCGTTCCTGGTCCTTGTCGAGGAACCGCGTGACCACGAACGACACCACCGTGGCACCGAGGCCGAGGAACAGCAGGCGGGCAGATGCAGGCACCCACCACGGGCCGTGCGGTGCCATGCTCTCGAACCGCACCGACGCGTACCCCAGCGCGGCGAGCAGCGCTCCGACCAACGCGACCGTGCCCCACAGGGCGTTCGACGACACGCCGTCGGTGTTGTGCAGCATGAGGATGCCGACGACGATGGCCGCGAGCCCGACGCCGAAGGCCAGGAAGCCCTTGGTGTTGATCGGGTTGCGGCGCACGAGCGCCTGCTCGATCAGGCCGGCCACCAGCAGCGCGCCACCGATCATCCCGCCCAGCAACAGGATGGTGTCGCGTGCGCCGAACGTCTCGAGCGTGTGGGTTGAGGCGAAGATCTTGCGGAAGATCTCGAAGTGGCGCACCTCGTCGATGTTCTCGACGAGCACCTTGTCGACGAGGCGCTTGGCGAACACCAGGTTCACGCCTCTCAGGATGAAGAACGTGGCCAACGTGACGATGAAGCTCGGCAGGCCGGTGCGGTTCACGAACGTGCCGTTCAACCATCCGATCAAGCCTGCCGCCAGGAACGCGACCGGGACGGCGAGGTACATGGTGATGCCCTCGCCCATGAACTTCTGTGCGAAAAGGCCCACCAGGATGCCGGTGGAGCCCGTCATGACGCCGGCGGAGAGGTCGAACTCGCCGCCGATCATCAGCAGTGCCACCGCCGCGGCCATGATGCCCAGCGGTGCGGCACCGTCGAGCCAACTGGCCGACGTCGGTGCCGTGGAGAACTTCTCGCTGGTCGCCCAGAAGAGCGTCCAGACCATGACGGTGCCGATGAGGGCACCGATCTCCGGAGAGATCAACATTCGCTGCAGCGGCCCGCGGAACGAGATCCGTTCATCGTGCGTCGGCGCGCCCCCAGATGCCACGACGTCGTCCGTCATGCATCGTCCCCCTCTGTTCGTGTGATGTGTGAGAACCGGAACGGGCCGGGGACCTCGGTGGTCCCCGGCCCGCAACCGAGTGCTGGGATCAGCGGGTGCCTGCGGCGACCAGATCCTTCACCGCGGCGACGTTGTCCTTGGTGACGAAGCCGGGGCCGGTGTACACCGGCAGACCGCCGCCGACCGTGTTCTGGTTGGTGACGTTGAGGTACAGGAAGACCACCGACAGGTAGCCCTGCAGGTACTGCTGCTGGTCGATCGTGAAGGCGATGTCGCCCGCATCGATCGCGTCGAGCAGATCCGACGACAGGTCGACCGCACCGATCATGACGTCGCGGTTCAGTTCCTTCGCGGCGTCACGGGCGAGCACGGCACCGATGGGGCCGGTGGCGAAGATCGCATCGATGTCCGGGTCGGCGTCGAGTGCGGCCTTGATCTCGCTCTGCGAGGTGGTCGGGTCGGCGTCGCCCGAGGTGTTGATCTTCACCACTTCGCCGCCGAAGGTCTCCTCGGCGCCGTCGCAGCGAGCCTCGAGGCCCACGTTCGACTGCTCCTGCATGACGCAGAGCAGCTTCTTCTTGCCCTCGGCCTTGAACTTCTCGCCCGCGCCGTTGCCGGCCACGGTCTCGTCCTGGCCGACGTGGGTGATGGCGCCGAGCTCCTTGAACTTGTCGGAGCCCGAGTTCATCGTGACCACGGGGATGCCGGCAGCGACTGCCGCCTTCACCGACGCCTCGAGGGCGCCCGGATCGGCCAGCGAGACAGCGATGCCGTCGACGCCTGCGGCGACTGCGTCATCGATCATCTTCGCCTGGTCGGCACCGTTGTTGTTGGCGCCCTGGTACTCGACCTTGATGCCGAGGTCCTTACCGGCCTGCTCGGCGCCCTTCTGGGCGACCGACCAGAACACGCCACCGTCGCCGTGCGTGATGACGGCGATGGTGATGTCCT
>CBHWEI010000378.1:0-3029 GCA_966112835.1 uncultured Acidimicrobiaceae bacterium | reverse complement strand
GTCCGTGGGTTCAAATCCCACCCTCTCCGCGTGAACGAAGGCCCGGTGGCACACGTCACCGGGCCTTCGCCGTTCCCGGGCATCGCCCCTGGTGAGCGGCCTGCCGACCCACCTCACGCTCCGTCACGAGACTGACACTGTGTTGCATTTGTATGACGACGCGAGTAGACCATTTGCAACATTCGGACCTGAACGAGGTCAAGGCGCACCCGGCGGAGGTGAGACGTGTTCGACGACAGCAACGAGGAATCCGAGTTCTGGAGCAGGGTTCCCGACAGCCGCCTCGACCGTTTCCGACGCACCCGGCCCGCCGGCGCGGCCCCGACGGGCCGTCCCGCCGCACGCCGCCCCTCGGCCGCGCACCCCGCAGCCCGGCCGGCGACGCCCCGCCCTGCCGGCAGCCGTACGCACGGTGACCCCTCGGGTGCCATCCCGGTGGTGCCCGCCGCGCGTGCCCGCCGCGACGCCCCGGTCGACCCGCTGCTGAAGCGCCTTGGCGCGCTCGCCGTGGTCACCGCCGTGCTCGTGCCGGTCGCCCTGTCCCTGCGCAACGACGACACCCCCGGTGTCACTCCGGCCGAGGCCGCCGCCCAGAGCACCCTCGCCGTCCAGCCCGCAGCCGACTCGGCCGCAGCCGGCACCGATTCGACGAACCCCTGGGCCGGCATCGACGTGAACGCCCTGCCCCCGGCCGTGCCGGTGAACACCGACGCCGCCACCACGCAGGCCGCCCCGGCGGTGGAAGCCGCGCCGGCCAGCGCCAGCACTGCTGCCGCCACCACTCCCACCGTCGCCCGTGCCCAGGCCAAGGTGTCCACCGCGTCGGCGTGCCCGAAGAAGTACACGGTGCAGAGCGGCGACGCCTGGATCCTCATCGCCCAGCGCGCCAAGGTCACCGCGAAGTCGTTGCTGGCCGTGAACAACGCCACCACCGCCACCCCGCTGTACCCGGGCCGCAGCATCTGCCTGCCCGCCAACGCGGTGCGCCCGGCCACCGCGACCCCCACCACCAGCAAGCCCGTCGTGAAGGCGCCCACCACCACGACCCCCAAGGTCACCACCACCACGGCACCGAAGCCCCCCACCCGCATCTACACCAAGGCGCAGGTCATCCAGATCATCCGCGACGTGTGGCCCGACAACCTGGAAGACAAGGCCATCGCCATCGCCACCCGCGAGAGCAACCTCACCCCCGGCGTGCGCAACTACTGCTGCTACGGCCTGTTCCAGATCTACTACAAGGTGCACAAGGGCTGGCTGGCGCTCATCGGCATCACCAGCGCCTCGCAGCTGTACGACCCGCGCACCAACGCCTACGCCGCGTACGTCATGTACCAGCGAAGCGGCGGCTGGGGCCCCTGGGGCGGCTGACGCATTCACCCGCCGCACCCTGGCGATTCCGGTAGCCGAACCGAGGTCGGCGCCTCTAGACTCGACCAGCGCAAGCGCTCGTAGCTCAATGGATAGAGCATCTGACTACGGATCAGAAGGTTAGGGGTTCGAGTCCCTTCGAGCGCGCTGAACGGATCTGGCTGTTGAGCTGGTCTGTTACTCTGAGAGGGCCCTGCTTTCGAGCAGGGCCCTCGAGCGTTTTTCGCTCCATGTATCAGAGATGTATCAAAGGAGGTCGCCATGGCATGGAAGCCAACTGGCCGACCGATGGTGCGCCAGCAACGCGACAAGTGGGTCGTGCGGGTCGACGGACTCGACACCGAGACCGGCAAGCCGCGCCCGCGACAGCTGGGCACCTACAAGTCGCGACGCGCCGCCCAGGTGGCCGCCACCGAGTTCGCTGCCGCCGGCGACACGGGCAACGACCGGAACTCGGTGGGGTTCCTGGTCGATCAATGGGTGGCCTCGCGAACCGACATCGCCTCGAAGACCAAGATGCAGTACGAGTGGGCGGCCAAGCACATCCGCTCGGGGCTGGGTCCCATCCGTGTCGACCGCCTCGACCGAAGCGACGTCGCGCAGTGGCTCGACGAACTGGCCGCCGGCGGCAAGATGGGCCGGCGCAGCATCGCCATCTTCCGGATGGTGCTGCGTGCCGCACTCGCCGACGCCGTCGACACCGGCGAGCTCCGCCGGAGCCCCGCCAGCAGAGTGGCCATGCCTCGCGTCGTGGTGAAGCCCGACCTCGAGCGAGAGGTCGACGCGTGGGACGACGCCGCGCTCGCGAAGTTCCTGGCGACGATCGAAGGCCACCGGTGGGAGGGACCCTTCCGCCTGGCCGTCATGTACGGCCTCCGCCGCAGCGAGCTGCTCGGGCTGGGCTGGTCGGCCGTCGATCTCAAGAAGGGCACGGTGCGCATCGAGCGTGCGCTCGTCGAGGTGCACGGCCGCCCCGAATGGAGCGACGGGAAGAACGCCCGATCTCGGCGGACGATCCCGATCGATCCGACGATGGTCAAGGCGCTCACCGTCCACCGCCGATTCCAGGCCGAGGAACGCCTCGCCGCCGGAGCGGCATGGAACGACAACGGTCTCGTCGTGGCCACCAAGCACGGCAATCCCGTCTCGCCCGGCAACTTCGACCAGACACTCGAGCGGCTCGTGGCCGCAGCCGGCGTGCCCCGGCTCACCTCCCACGGGCTCCGGCACACCGCGGCCACGCACATGGTCCGCCATGCCGACGACATCGGCGAGATCCGCGCCGCTGCCGACCTCCTTGGCCACAGTCCCGACATGCTGATGAAGGTCTACGCACACGCCCTCCCCGAATCGGTGCGGACCGTCACCGACAAGATCGGGCGTCGCGCTCAGCCCACCGCCGAGTCCAGCTGACCTTCGGATCGAGGGGGTGGTACCGTTGCGTCGATGTGTCATTCCACATACACTTCGTGACATGGCGACATGGTCCGCACTTGCCGAACTGAACCATCCAGGCGATTCGATTCGCGAGCGTCGCACCGAGTTGGGTTGGACACAGGCCGAACTGGCGAAGCGAACTGGCATCCCCCAGGCCGACATCTCGCGCATCGAGAACGGCCTGCTCGACGCCCGCTGGTCCACCATCCAGCGGATCTCCA
>CBHWEI010000377.1:0-3033 GCA_966112835.1 uncultured Acidimicrobiaceae bacterium | reverse complement strand
AGCGCCGCCACGACGAGACCTCCGGTCACGAGATTGATCTTGCTGATGTCGTTGTTCTTCAGTCGCTCGAGACCGATCTGGATGGTCTCGTGCGCTCGATCGCCACGAATGACCTGCGAGGGCCACAGGTAGGCGTTCCAGGTGCCCAGGAAGGTGAACAACCCGAGCGCTCCCAGCGTAGGACGCGACAGCGGCGCCGCCACCTCCCACAGGAAGCGCAGATGGCCCACACCGTCGAGCGCCGCCGCCTCGCGCAGTTCGCCCGGCAGTTGCAGGAACACCTGGCGCACCAGGAACACACCGAACGTGCTGGCGAGCGACGGGACGATGAGGCCCTGGAACGTGTTGATCCACCCCAGCGAATCGGCCGTGCGTTCGTTGATGACGACGGTGACCTCGGACGGCACCAGCATGGTGGCGAGGAAGGCGATGAACAGTGGGCCCTTCAGCGGGAACTGCAGGAACGCGAACGCGTACGCGGCGAGCAGGCTGGTGAGCACCACGCCCACGGTGACGACGACGCTGACGAACACGCTGTTCAACAGCAGGCGGCCCAGGTCGCCCTGGTCCCACGCGGCGCGGATGGTGGACAGGGTGAGGTCGACGGGCAGCAGCGAGCGCGGGTGGTCGAGCGAGTCGGGCCCGGTCTTCAGCGCCTGCATGACCACCGCGTAGATGGGGAACAGGACGATGACCGCGAGCACGACCAGCAGCGTGTAGCGACCGAACTTGCGCGCACCGCGCACGGTGTCAGCGGCCATAGTGCACCCGCTTCTCGAGCCCACGGAACTGCACCAGGGCGAGGATCAACGACAGCAGGAACAACAGCACCGCGGCGGCCGACTTGGTGCCGAGGTCGTTGTGGATGAGGGACGTGCGCCCGTAGATGAGGTACGGGATGGTGGTGGTGGGCTTCTCGGGGTTGGGTCCGCCGCTGGTGAGCAGTGCGATCTCGCCGTAGGTCTGCAGCGCGCGGGTGGTGAGGACCACGCCGACGAACAGCAGCGTGGGGGCGATCATGGGAATGGTGACGTTGGTGAACCGGCGCACGCTGCCGGCGCCGTCGACGTACGCGCTCTCGTACAGGTCGCGCGGCACGCTCTGCAGCGCGGCGGTGACGATGATGAACGTGAAGCCCAGGTTCGCCCAGATGGAACTGAACGCGACGGCGAGCAGCGCGGTGTTCGGGTCGTTCAACAGGCCAGGGTTCTTCAGCACGGGGAACCAGCCGCTGAACAGGTCGGCGAACACGCCGATCTGCGGCTGCAGGAGCACGAACCACACCAGGCTGGCGACTGCGACGCTGGTGGCAACGGTGCTGGAGAAGATGGTGCGGAACACGCCGATGCCGCGCAGGTGCTTGTCGGCCAGCACGGCCAGGCCGATGCCCAGCACCAGACCGGCGGGCACGGTGAGCGCCATGAGCTTCACCGACACGCCCAGCGAGTGCTGGAACTCGTCGCTGATGAACACGTCCCAGTAGCGGCCCCACCCGGCGTCACGGCATTTGGTGCCCGTGACGTCGCAGCGCAGGTGGCCGTTCTGGATGGCCTTCACCAGCGGGTAGACGGTCCACACCCCGACCAGGGCCAGGCTGGGCAGCAGCATGACGATGGCCCAGGGCACGTCACGCAGGCGGCGGTTCACGACACCCGCTCCCCCGTCGTGGTGTCGAAGTGGTGGAGGCGTCCGGGGTCGGCGTCGAACGCGACCGGGTCGCCCACCTCGGGCACGAACGAGCCGGGGTCGAGGCGCGACACCAGCCGCGTGCCGGCGGCGTCGGCGAACAGCAGGATCTCGTGGCCGAGGTGCTCGATCTGGCGGACCACGGCGTGCAGCTGACCGCCGGGAACGAGCTTCAGGTGCTCGGGGCGGATGCCCACCCGCACCGACTCGCTGCCCAACATGCCGGGCGGCAGCAGGTTCATGGGCGGCGTGCCGATGAACTGGGCGACGAATGCCGTCGCCGGCCGGTCGTACACCTCTTGGGGCGTGCCCACCTGCTGCAGGCGGCCTTCGTTCAACACGGCGACGCGCGTGCCCATGGTCATGGCCTCGACCTGGTCGTGGGTGACGTAGAGGAACGTGCTGTCGATGCGCCGGTGCAGGTCGACGAGTTCGGCGCGGGTGTCGCCGCGCAACTTGGCGTCGAGGTTGCTGAGCGGCTCGTCCATGAGGAACACGGCGGGGTCGCGCACGATGGCGCGGGCCAGGGCCACGCGCTGGCGCTGGCCACCGCTGAGCTGGCCCGGCTTGCGCTTCATCTGCAGTTCCAGGCCCAGCACCTCGGCGGCGCGTGCGGCTGCCTCGGCGCGTTCGGTCTTGCCGACGCCGCGCACCTTCAGCGGGAACTCGATGTTCGCGGCGACGGTCTTGTGCGGGTAGAGCGCGTAGCTCTGGAACACCATGGCGATGTCGCGCTCTTTCGGCTCCACGTCGTTCACGCGGCGGTCGCCGATGAACACGTCGCCGTCGGTGGGATCCTCCAGGCCGGCCACCATGCGCAGCAGCGTGCTCTTGCCGCAGCCGGAGGGCCCGAGCAGGATCATGAACTCGTGGTGCTCGACGTGCAGGGTGACGCCGTCGACCGCGGTGACCGCGTCGTCACCGTCGCCGAACCTCTTGGTGATGTGTTCCAGACGGACCTGCGCCACGCCCCGAACGGTAGCCTGCGGCCGATGGACGAGAGCACTCCCGCCCCCACGAATCCGCCGGACGTACTGGATCTGGACGGTATCGAGCGCGACCTGGCCGACGTGGAGGTCGCCCTGGCCCGCCTCGACGCCGGCACGTACTGGACCGACGAGGTCACCGGCCAGCCGTTGCCGGCCGAGCTGCTGCAGCAGCAGCCCACCGTGCGCCGTATCTGACCTGCGACGACGGCCCCACACCCGGCCCCGCCGGCAACCCTCCGACGCCGGAGCCGGACACCCCCCTCCACTAGGGTGACGTGACCGCACGTTCGTTGCCGGAGGGGGATTCCGTGGCCGATCCGTACAAGCCGAGAGCACCATTCGCGCCGTGGGACCGGCG
>CBHWEI010000376.1:0-3037 GCA_966112835.1 uncultured Acidimicrobiaceae bacterium | reverse complement strand
AGGTCCTGGGCGAGCAGGATGACCGTGATGAGTCCGGCGAAGGCGGCCAGGAGCCGCCACTTCATTCGGGCGGCTCCAACCGGAAGCCGACGCCACGGACCGCCTGGATCCACTCGTGGCCACCCAGCTTCTTGCGCAGCGACGCGACGTGCGCGTCGACCGTCTTGGTGGGGCCGTACCAGTGGGCGTCCCACACGTTCTCGAGGATCTCGGTACGGGTACGCACCGCGCCGATGTCCTCGGCCAGGAACGCCAGCAGGTCGAACTCCTTGGCCGTGAGCTGCACCTCGTTCTCGTCGACGAACACGCGGCGGGTGCGGCGGTCGATGCGCAGGCCGCCGATGGCCTGCGCGGCGCCGGCCTCGTCGGCGGGGGCGGCGCCCTCGCCACCGGCACGGCGGGACACGGCGCGGATGCGGGCGACCAGTTCGCGGAAGCTGAACGGCTTCGTGACGTAGTCGTCGGCGCCCAGCTCCAGGCCCAGCACCCGGTCGAACTCCTCGGATCGGGCCGTGAGCATGATGATGGGTGCCTTGGTCTTCGCCCGCAGCTCGCGGCACACGTCGCGGCCGTCCATGTCGGGCAGGCCCAGGTCGAGCAGGATGAGGTCGTGCTCGGCCGCGGCGATAGCCCCGGCACCGTTGGCGACGTGCGTGACGGCGAAGCCGTTGGCCTCGAGGCCCTCGACCACGGAACTGGCAATGGAACGGTCGTCCTCGACGAGCAGGATCTTCACCCCCGCATTCTGTCCGAGATGACACCTGGTCCGGTACCTCGCGGTGACGGACCGTGCTTTTTTGACGATTCTTGGAGAAACGGCGGTCCCACCCTGGACATGGCGGGCGTAGCGTATGGCGCACGGGACGACGCTCCAGGTGCAATCACCAGGGCGTCGACGGAGCAGGGAAGGAAATGCGGACGATGAAGGCTCGGGTGGCCACGGTGCTCTCGCTGACGGGTGTGCTCGTCGCAGGCTCTGCCGCGGCCCTGGTCAACACGCAGGTCCTCCGCAGCGCTGCACCGTCGGGGAACACCGTCGTGCGCCTCGTCGACGACTCGTCGTCCACCGCTTCGTCCGAAGCCGGCACCGATCCCTCGGTCACCACCATCCAGACCGTCGTTCCCTCCACGCAGAAGTCCGAACTCGCCGCCTACCAGGTGGGCACCTCGGGCCTCGTCACGGTCGACTCCGCCGGCGACGTGCTCCGCGTCGATTCCGCCAAGCCCGCCGACGGCTGGCAGCTGATCGGCATCGAGCAGCCCGACTCGCTGAACGTGAAGGTCCTGTTCCAGCAGGGCGACACGGTGGTCGAGTTCCGCGCCAACCTGTTGTTCGACAAGATCACCCCCTCGGTCAGCTCGTACCTGGCCTCGCAGGGCCCGGGTACCTCGAACACCACGGGCAGCTCGGGAACGACGAACACGTCCACCGGTGGCTCCACGCGGACCACGGTCGACGATGACGACGATGATGATTCGAAGGCCCCCACCACGTCGGACGACAGTGGCAAGGGCCGGGGTGGCCGCGGTGGCGGCGACGACCCCTCCGACGACGACTGAACCGCGATGAGCGACCCAGGTTCCGACCGGCTCGTCGCGCTGCAGCGCAGTCGCCAGGCCGCGCCCATGCGCCATGCGGCTGCCGCCAAAGTCCTCACAGCCGGCCTGAGCACCTCCATGGTGCTCGGCCTTGTGGCCACACTCGCCCACTCGACCATGCAGCAGGAAGCGGCGGACGCAGCTGCCGCACGTGCCGAGGCAGCGAAGGAAGCGGCCATCGCGGCCACCTCCACCACACCCGTCGTGGAGCTCACCGCACCGTCCACGGTCCCGGCGAACACCACGGGCGGTACGCCCGGCCCGGTGGCGGTCGTTCCCGTCCCCGTGCCGGTCGCCACCCCGGCTCCCACGCCACCCCCTCGCGCCACCCCACGCGCACCCCAGCCGTCCGCCACCACCAAGACCTCGGGGTGATCCCGGTGGCCGCCACCGTCCTGCGCGACCAGTTCCGTGGCATGGGCTCGACCGTGGTGGTCGAGGTGGTCGACGGTTCGCCGGGCCACCTCGCGCTCGCCCGCGACCGGCTCGCGTTCCTGGAGGCGCGGTGGAGCAGGTTCCGTGCGGGCAGCGACCTCAGTCGGCTCAACGCCGCGCAGGGCCAGCCGGTGGTGGTCGACGAGAGCACCATCGAGTTGCTCGAGGCGATGGTGCATGGCTACACCGTCACCGACGGCTCGTTCGACCCCACGCTGCTCGCCCCGCTCGTACGGTTGGGGTACGCGTGCAGCATCCACGACGCCGCCGCGGTCACCGAACTGCCGGTCGGCGTGCAGCGCCGCGGCTACATCCGCGGGCTGGTGATCGACCTGAACGAGATGACCGTGCGGCTGCCACCGGGTACCGCGGTCGACGCCGGAGGCATCGGCAAGGGTTTGGCCGCCGACATGGTGGCCGGGTTGCTGTTGGCGAGCGGCGCCGGTGGTGCCATGGTCGACGTGGGTGGCGATGTCCGGGTGATGGGCGACGGCCCGTTCGACGGCCAGTGGCGTGTCGCCGTCGACGCTCCGTTCGAGCCCGAGCATGCGGCCATGCACGTGCACGTCACCCGTGGCGCGCTCGGCAGCTCCGGCACGCTGCGCCGTTCGTGGGTGAACCCCGATGGCCAGTCGGCCCACCACGTGCTCGACCCCGACACGGTCACCCCTACGGCGAGCGGCTTCGACGCTCCCGTGCACGCGACGGTGCTCGCTGCAACGGCCGCCGAGGCCGAGATGCACGCCACCATGGCCATCGTCCGCGGTGCGGCGACGGCGTTGCCACGGCTGCAGCTCGACGGCCTGGCAGCGCGGGTGGTGTACGGCAGCGGACGTGCCTACACGAACGCGGCGTGGGAGAGTGTGGTCACGACCAACCCCTGGGAGTGACCTTTTCGTGGCCATCGTCGCCGTTCATCCGCAGTTCTGGTGGTGGGTGTCGCGAGCCACGGGCATGGTGGCCGGCCTGCTGCTGGTGGCCAGCCTGGTGTGGGGCGTGCTCC
>CBHWEI010000375.1:0-3060 GCA_966112835.1 uncultured Acidimicrobiaceae bacterium | reverse complement strand
TTCCAGGCCATCAAGCACAAGTGCGCCGACATGCTGCTCGAGGTCGAGTCGGCCAAGTCCGCCGCCTACTACGCCGGCTGGGGCGCCTCGGAGCTCAACGACGAGCTGCCCTCGGTGGCCTCGCTCGCCAAGGCCTACTGCTCGGAGGCGTACTTCCACGCCGCGGCCGAGAACATCCAGATCCACGGTGGCATCGGCTTCACCTGGGAGCACCCGGCGCACCTGTACTTCAAGCGGGCCAAGAGCAGCGAGCTGCTGTTCGGTGACCCCACCTACCACCGCGAGCTGCTCGCCCAGCGCATCGGCATCTGACCGACACCGCAGACGGAACACCTCGTCACGAACGGCCCGGGGCTCGCCCCGGGCCGTTCGTCGTTTTCCGGTCGCCGATAGGGTGGCAGGCGTGTCCACCACGGTGCTCGTCTACCTCATCGTCGCCGCGCTGGCGGTGTTCGTCATGGCCGCCGTCGTCGTCGGCCGCGAGGCCCACCGCCTCGACGCCGTGGCACCGCGTTCGGTGTACATCCCCGAGGAGGCGCTCGAGTTCGTGGCCGAGTACCTGCCCGAGTCCACCCAGGCACGGCTCACACCCGACGAGCTCGAGCTGCTGCTGCGGTTCCACATGCAGTGGCTGCACAGCAAGGGTCTGCAGCCCACGAACGTGGTCGACCGCCGTCAGGACATCGCCGAGCCGGTGGTCATCAGCGAGGACAACCTCACCGCCTACCTGCTGGGCCAGGCCGACGAGCACGGCGTGCAGATCCTCGACGACGTCGACGCGGTGAACGTGGTCACGGCGCACCTCGCCTACTTCGAGGCCATCGGCGCCGTCGGGCCCATGGCGCCCATGGACGACGCGCCAGTCTTCTCGCCCGACCCGTCGGCCGAGTAGCGTCGGCAGCCATGGAACGGCCCACCCGCTTCGAACACTCCCGCTTCGTCGGCGACAAGCGCACCCAGCTGGTGTACGACCTCGACACCTGGACCGACGCCGCGGTCATCGACGAGATCGTCGGCGCCGACGTCGGCATCTGCTTCGGCCCCGACACGCTCGCCGAGGCACGCAACCGCGGCTACACGCTGGCCGCGCCGGGCATGAGCCGCCGGCACCGCAAGCCGCGGGCCTGAACCCGTCCGTGAACGGCAGCTTCCGGTCGCAGGGGCTGGAACTGTCGCGGTACCTCACGGTGCCGTCGGGCCATTCCGGGCCGCTGCCCGGGCTCATCCTCTGCCACGGCTTTCCCATCGGGCCGCTCGATGCGCGCCAGAGCGCCGGCACCTTCCCCGAGCTCATCGACCGCTGCGCCAGCGAGCTGGGCTGGGTGGCCATGACGTTCAACTTCCGCGGTTGCGGCACCAGCGAGGGCGACTTCTCGTTGCAGGGCTGGGTCGACGACCTGCGCGCGGCCATCGACCACCTCATCGAGGAGGCCGGGCCGTCCAGCGTGTGGCTGGTGGGCACGAACACCGGTGGCTCCATCGCCACCTGCGTGGCCGCCGACGACCCGCGGGTGCGCGGCGCGGCGCTGCTCAGCCCCCGGGCCGACTTCGACGACTGGGCCGCACAGCCGCGCCGGTTCCTGGAGCACGCCCGCGAGATCGGCGCCATCCGCACACCCGGGTTCCCCCGCCACTTCGACGAATGGGCCCGCGAGCTGCGCCGCTTCCGCCCGGTCGACGCGGCTCGCCGGTTCGCCCCGCGCCCACTGCTGGTGATGCACGGCGACGACGACGAGAGTGTGCCCACCGCCGACGCCCGCCAGTTGGCCGAGGCCCACGGCGCAGCCGAGCTGCGGCTGATCAACGGTGCCGGGCACCGGTTGCGTCACGACCCGCGGGCCGTGGCGGTGCTGCTCGGTTGGCTCGACCGGCAGCGGGTGTTGCAGCCCGACTAGCCCGCGTACCCGTCGGGGTGGCTGCTGTGCCACGCCCAGGCGCTGGCGATGATCTGGTCGAGGTCGCGGGTGGCCTTCCACCCGAGCACGTTGCGCACCATGGTGGGGTCGGCGTACGACGCCACCGGATCGCCGGCGCGGCGGGCGACCCGGTTGGTGGGGACGGTGACCCCCGAGATGCGCTCGGTGGCCTCGATGACCTGCAGCACGCTGCTGCCGATGCCGGTGCCCACGTTCAGGGCCACGGTGTCGCCACCCTCGGCCAGGTGGTCGAGCGAGCGGAGGTGCGCGGCGGCCAGGTCGTCGACGTGGATGTAGTCGCGGATGCACGTGCCGTCGGGGGTGGGGTAGTCGGTGCCGAAGATCTGGATGGCCGGGGCCTTGCCGAGCGCGGCCTTCATGACCAGGGGAACCAGGTTCTGCGAGCGCGACCAGTCCTCGCCGATGACCGAATCGGCGCTGGCGCCGGCGGCGTTGAAGTAGCGCAGGCTGACGGAACGCAGGCCGCTGGTCTCGCCGTACCAGTGCAGCACCCGCTCGACCATTGCCTTGGTCTCGGCGTAGACGCTCTCGGGGTGGATGGCTGCCGTCTCGTCGACCGGGACGACGGCGGGCGTGCCGTACACCGAGCACGACGACGAGAACACCAGCTGGCGCACATCTGCCGCGAGCAGGGCTTCGACCAGGGCGACCGTGCCCATGACGTTGTTGTTCCAGTAGCGGGCCGGCTGCTCCATCGACTCGCCGACGGCCTTGTAGGCGGCGAAGTGGACCACCTGGGTGACCCCCCGGCGGCGGCACAGGTCGGTGACCAGGGCCTGGTCGGCGATGTTGCCCACCACCAGTTCGGTGCCCAGCAGCGCGGCCTCGTTGCCGTACTCCATGGAATCGAGCACCACCACGTCGGCGCCGGATTCGACCAGCTGACGCACGGTGTGCGACCCGATGTAGCCGGCTCCGCCGGTGACCAACACGCTCATGACGACCTCCAAGGTGCTCGGGCAGCGTAACCTCCTCATGAGCGGACGGGTCAGCGCCGATACATCTTCAGAGGTGAAGTCGATGATCCCCGTCACAATCCGTCGAGCTGCCGCGGCAGCCGTAGTTCTCGCATGTGCCCTGGTGGCGCTGCCGGTGGCATCCGTCAGCGCGGCGACGAACATGA
>CBHWEI010000374.1:0-3071 GCA_966112835.1 uncultured Acidimicrobiaceae bacterium | reverse complement strand
GACGAGCTCATCACCCGCCGCTACACCCTCGACCAGATCAACGAGGGCTACGAGGCCATGCGCCAGGGACAGAACATCCGCGGCGTCATCGTGTACGAATGAGCGACGTGTCGGCGGACGAACTCGATCATTCCGGTCTGGTCACGCGGGTGCACACCCGTGTGGTCGGGCGTGCGCGTGAGATCGAACTGGTGGTGGCGGCGCTCGCGGCCGACCGCCACGTGCTGTTGGAAGGCCCTCCCGGCACCGGCAAGAGCACGCTGCTGCGTGCCGTGGCCGACGAGTTGGGCCTGGGCTTCGAGTTCGTGGAGGGCAACGCCGAGCTCACGCCGGCGCGGCTGGTGGGCCACTTCGACCCTGCCCGCGTGCTCACCGACGGCTACGACCCCGAGGTGTTCGTCGACGGTCCGCTGGTCACCGCCATGCGCGACGGCTCGCTGCTGTACGTGGAGGAGATCAACCGCATCCCGGAAGAGACGCTCAACGTGCTCATCACCGTCATGAGCGAGCGCGAGCTGCACGTGCCCCGGCTGGGCCGCGTCGCCGCCGCGCAGGGCTTCCGACTGGTCGCGGCCATGAACCCGTTCGACGCCATCGGCACGGCGCGCATCAGCAGCGCCGTGTACGACCGCGTCTGCCGCCTGTCGGTCGACTACCAGGACGCGCCCGACGAGGCGTCCATCGTGCACAGCGCGCTGCCCGCCGTCGCCGTCGACGCAGTGTGGTTGCGACGGGTGGTCGAGGTCGTGCGCCGCACCCGCACCCACGGCGACGTGCGCATCGGCTCGTCCGTGCGCGGTGCCATCGACACGGTGGCCGTGGCCACCTCGCTGTCGAAGCTGCGCACCGCGGCCATCACCGACGACGCCGTCGGGCTCGACGCGGCGCTGGTCGCGCTCAGTGGACGCCTGCGCCTGCGCGAGGGCTGCATGCGCAGCCCGGAGAGCATCGTCACCGAGCTGTGGAACGAAGTGTTCGCCGAACCCGCGCCGGACGACGGCGCAGCGGGTGACGGGGCGGGAAAAGCCCCGGCCCCGACGGGGGCCAGCAGCGGGGCATGAACCCGCCGCCCTCGGTGAAGGAGGGCGACGAGGCCGATGCCGAAGTGGCGAAGAACCAGAAGAAGACGACATCGCGCCGCGACCTGGCCCGCAACCCGAAGTTCGAGCAGGTGTCGCCCGAAGTGGGTGAGCTGGACGAGGAGGCGCTCGATGCCGGTCTGCGCGACGACGCCGACGAGACGCTGGCCATGCTGGCCGACCTGGTGGGCGCCAC
This sequence comes from uncultured Acidimicrobiaceae bacterium, assembly GCA_966112835.1. Taxonomy (GTDB): domain Bacteria; phylum Actinomycetota; class Acidimicrobiia; order Acidimicrobiales; family Ilumatobacteraceae; genus UBA668. The sequence continues at coordinate 1,796 of CBHWEI010000374.1, read as the reverse complement.
GGACGAGAAGCTGCGCGAGCTGGCCCGCCGGCTGGCCGGGAAGCTGTTCCTGGACCTGGCCCGCCGCGGTCCGGTGAAGCCCCGCGGCATCGGCAACCTGCGTGAGCAGCCCTACCGGCCCGACGGCGGCGACATCGACATCGACGCCAGCATCGACGCCATCATCGAAGGCCGCCACGGCGCCATCGACCCCGAGCGCTTGCGTGTGCGCGGCTGGGTGAAGCCCGAGACCGCGCTCTGTCTGTTGGTGGACCGCAGCGGGTCGATGGGTGGCAAGCCGCTGGCCACCGCGGCGCTGGCCGCGGCCGCCGTCGCCAACCGGTCGCCGCAGGACTACAGCGTGCTCGCGTTCGGCAAGGACGTCATCGTCGCCAAGGGGCAGACCACGCCGAAGCCCAGCGATCGTGTGGTCACCGACGTGCTGTCGTTGCGCGGCCACGGCACCACCGACCTGGCCGGCGCGCTGCAGGTGGCCGGCATGCAGTTGGCCCGCAGTCGAGCCGGCCGCAAGATCACCATCGTGCTCAGTGACTGCCGCTCCACCGTCGACGGCGACCCCGTGGCGGCGGCGCGTGGCCTCGACGAGATCGTCGTCATCGCCCCCGAGAGCGACGACGACGAAGCGCAGGCGTTCGCCGGTCGAGTCGGCGCCCGGATCACCACGGTGTCGGGCCCCTCACAGGTTGCCGAGGCCTTGGCCCGAGCGCTCGACCGAACCTGACCCCGTCACGCAGAACTCGAGTTCGGGAGAAGGGGCCGCTTCAGCAGGTGACGTCGGGGGAGGGCAGGATGTCGCCCTTCACGATCTGCTCCGGGCCGACCACGGTGGTGCTCGTGCTCGAGCCACCCTTCACCGTGGTGGTGGTGCCCTTCACCGTCGTGGTGGTGGCCGTGGTGGTGGTGCCCTTCACCGAGGTGGAGGTGGTGGTGTCGAGCACCTGGTCGGGCGCTCCGGCGAGCGGCGCATTGCCCTGGAAGATGGCGAGGATGGCCTTCATGTTCTCGCCCTTGATCTGCGGGTCGAGCACTGCGTTGCCGCTGACCGTCATGCCCTTGCCCTCCACCTGGTACTGCTGGATGGTCTTCGGGTCGACGTCGCGCATCACGCCGGCGAAGCGCATCATGTCGACGATGGTGAAGCCCTGCTCGGTGACGATCTCGGTCTGCAGCGAGGCGATGAGCGCCTGGGCGACCTTCGGGTCGAACAGGCCCTTCTTCAACGCGGTCTGCAGCACCCGGCGCAGGAAGTCCTGCTGGCGGGAGATGCGGCCGAAGTCGCTGGCGCGATCCTCGTGTGCCTTGCCCTTCTCGTCGACCCACTTCAGGTGGCGGGAGCGCACGTAGGCCAGGGCCTCGTCGCCGCTGAACACGTGGCAGCCGGCCTTGGTGATGTTGATGCCCACGTTCTTGTCGAGGATGGGCGTGTCGAACGGCACGGCCACACCGCCCACCGCGTCGACGATGCGCTTGAAGGCGCAGAAGTCGACCTGCAGGTAGTGGTCGACGGTGATGCCGAAGTTGTCGTACAGGGTCTGCGCGAGCAGCGAGTAGTCGTCCTTCACGTAGGCCGTGTTGATGCGCTGCTTGGCCTTGCCCGGGATCTTCACCCACAGGTCGCGGGGGAACGACAGCACGGCGGCCTGTCGGGTGGCCGGGTCGACGCGCAGGATCATGATGGTGTCGCTGCGGTTGCCGATGTTCTCGCGTGCCTGGTCGGCGGCGTTCGCCCACGGCGAGCCGGGGGTGACGCATGCGTTGGCGTCGCTGCCGGTGATGAGGAAGTTCTGCGCCTCGGG
>CBHWEI010000373.1:0-3077 GCA_966112835.1 uncultured Acidimicrobiaceae bacterium | reverse complement strand
GCAACCTGAACTACGTGGCCATCGCCGTGCTCGGCGGCCTGAAGGTGGCCAACGGTTCGCTCGGCATCGGCGACGTGCAGGCGTTCATCCAGTACTCGCGCCAGTTCGCCCAGCCGCTCACCCAGACCGCCTCCATGGTGAACGTGTTGCAGTCCGGCATCGCCTCGGCCGAGCGGGTGTTCGAGCTGCTCGACGCACCAGAGCAGAGCGCCGAGCCCGAGATCGACGACGACGCCCACCTGGCCCACGGCGAAGCCCGCGGCCGCGTCGAGTTCCGCGACGTGTCGTTCCGCTACGTGGAGGACCGGCCGCTCATCGACGGACTGAACCTGGTGGCCGAACCCGGCCAGACGGTGGCCATCGTCGGCCCCACCGGCGCCGGCAAGACCACGCTGGTGAACCTGATCATGCGCTTCTACGAGCTGAACGGTGGCGAGATCCTGCTCGACGGTCGCAACATCGCCGAGATGCGCCGCGACGAGCTGCGCGACCAGATGGGCATGGTGCTGCAGGACACGTGGCTGTTCGGGGGCACCATCCGCGACAACATCGGCTACGGCAACGTCGACGCCACCGACGAGCAGATCCTGGCCGCGGCGAAGGCCTGCTACGTCGACCGCTTCGTCCACTCGCTGCCCGACGGCTACGACACCGTGCTCGACGACGAGGGCACGTCGGTGAGCGCCGGCGAGAAGCAGTTGCTCACCATCGCCCGTGCGTTCCTCTCGGACCCCGCCATCCTCATCCTCGACGAGGCGACCAGTTCGGTCGACACCCGCACAGAGGTGCTCATCCAGCGGGCCATGGCCAAGCTGCGCGGCGGCCGCACGAGCTTCGTCATCGCCCACCGCCTGTCCACCATCCGCGACGCCGACATCATCCTGGTGATGGACGGCGGCCGCATCGTCGAGCAGGGATCCCACAAGGAACTGCTGCTCCAGCAGGGCGCGTACTTCCAGCTGTACAACGCCCAGTTCTCCGGCGCGGCCACCGACGTGGCGTGACTAGGGTGCGCGGCATGGCCGACGCACTGCACGACACCAGTTGGGTCCTGACCGGACCGATCGATGTGCCCCGCACCGTCGACGTGGTGATCGCCTTCTCCGACGGCAACGTCACCGGGTTCTCGGGCTGCAACCGGTTCCGCGGCACGTACCGCCTGGACCGCGACCTGCTCGAGTTCAGCGTGTTGGGCAGCACGATGATGGCCTGCCCCGACGACGCCATGGCCACCGAACGCGACGTGCTCCGCCGCCTCAGCGAGGTCACCGCGATGGTCCACGAACCGGGCGCGCTGGTGTGCATCGACGACCGCGGCGTGGCGCTGCTCGAGTTCCGTGCGCAGACCATCGACGGGATCGTGGGCGACTGGGTGGTGAACGGCATCCACTACCCGGGCCGTCAGGCCATCATCTCGGTGCGCGGCGAACTGACGGTCACCCTCGACACCGACGCCATCGCCGGCAACGCCGGGTGCAACCGCTTCAACGGGCCCCTCGTCATCAGCGACGGCGGCATCACCATCGGCCCGCTCATGAGCACCCGCAAGTTCTGCGACGACCCCGACGCCGGCAGCGGCCCCACGGTGATGGAGCAGGAGACGGCACTGCTGCAGGCGCTCGAGGCCACCACCGGGCACCGCATGGAGGGCTCGCGCCTCACGCTCACGCGAGCCGACGGCGGCATCTCGGTGTCGCTGCACCGCGCCTGACGCGTCACGCGTCGGGCACGCTCACCACGAGCCGACGCGAACGAACCCCAATCGGGTGAACAGGCGCTCGGACGGCTCGTTGCCGTCGGTGATGGTGGCGCCCACTTCGGTGATGTCGTCGGCGGCCAGCGAGTGCAGCGACCGGCTGACCATCGCCGTGCCCAACCCGCGGCCCTTCCGGGTGGACCGGGTGAGCACGGGGTCGATGTAGCGCACCCCTTCCACCACGACCACGAACGACGCGGCGACCAGTTCGCCGTCGAGTTCGAGCACGAACGAGTGCTGCCACTCGATGGCGGCGAACCACGCGTCGACCGCGAGCACCGCGTCGTCGAGCGTCTCGCCCTCGTCGTCCACCGTGCCGCGGTACGCGTCGAGCACGAACGGCGCGAGCGCGTCGCGGTCGTCCACCGTCACCAGCCGGGCGTCGCGCTGCGCCGCGGGCAGCACGAACGGGTCGAGGTGATGCAGTCGGTACTCGCTGCGGGTTCGCTCCATCGTGCGGAACTTACGTCGTGCGCGACGCGCACATCGACATCACCACACACCCCGCCGGGCACCTCGTTACCCTCACCGGGGTGTTCGACCGCATCGTCGTCGTGGACTGGAGCGCCAGCAGCACCCCCAAGGGCGGCGCCGACTCCATCTGGATCGGCTGCCTCGACCATGGCGGCACCGCCACCGCGACGAACCACCGCACGCGCGCCGCGGCGTTCGACGCACTGGTCGAGTTGGCGAGCGTGCCCGGACGGGTGCTGCTCGGGTTCGACTTCCCGCTCGGCTACCCGGCCGGCTTCGCCGCTGCACTCGGGCTCGAGGGCACACCGTGGTCGGCCACGTGGGCGTTCCTCACCGAGCGGATCATCGACGACCCCCGCAACCGCAACAACCGCTTCGAGGTGGCGGCCGACCTGAACCGGCGGCTCGGCCGACTGCAGTTCTGGGCGACGCCGCCGCGCCGGGCCGGCGAACACCTCACCACCACGAAGCCACCGCGCACCGACGCGCACCTGCCCGAGTTCCGAACCGCCGAGTCGCTCTTCCGCGCACGGCACCAGCATCCGTTCTCGGTGTGGCACCTGCTGGGTGCGGGCAGCGTCGGCAGCCAGGCGCTGCTCGGCATCCCCGTGGTCGAACGGCTCCGGCACCATGCAGTCCTGCGCGACCGCGCCCAGGTGTGGCCGTTCCAGACCGGCCTGGCACTGCCGGCGGCCGCCGACGCCATCGTGATCGCCGAGATCTGGCCGAGCGCGATCACGTTCGACCACATCGACCACCCGGTGAAGGACGCCCGCCAGGTGATCGCCCTCGCCCACTGGCTGGCCGAGCAACCCGAATCGATCTTCTCCCCCGCCGCGGCCGACAC
>CBHWEI010000372.1:0-3098 GCA_966112835.1 uncultured Acidimicrobiaceae bacterium | reverse complement strand
GCGCCACCGGCGCCGCAGCACATGCCCTTGGTGCCGTTGCGCTGCATCTCGACCACTTCGATGCCCTTGATGCTGCCCACCACCTTGCGCGGTGCCAGGTACACGTCGTTGTGGCGACCCAGGTAGCACGAGTCGTGGTAGGTGAGGCGCTCTTCCAGCGTCGCCTGCGAGACGTCCAGCTTGCCGCTGGCGATCAGGCTCTCGAGCAACTGCGTGTGGTGGACCACTTCGTAGTTACCGCCCAGCTGCGGGTATTCGTTCTTCAACGTGTTGAAGCAGTGCGGGCACTGGGTGATGATCTTCTTCACGCCCATGCCGTCGAGCATCTCGATGTTCGGCATGGCCAGCATCTGGAACAGGTACTCGTTGCCCGAACGGCGGGCCGAGTCGCCCGTGCACATCTCGCTGGGGCCGAGGATGGCCACCTCGATGCCGGCCCGCTTCAGCAGCTTGGCCATGGCCTGGGTGACCTTCTTGTTCTTGTCGTCGAACGAACCGGCGCAGCCGACCCAGTACAGGTACTCGGCGGTGAACTCGGCGCCCGGGTCGACGATGTTCACGTCGAGGCCCTCGGCCCAGTCGCCACGCTCGCCCTGGTTCATGCCCCACGGGTTGCCCTGGTTCTCCATGGCGCGGTAGGCGTTGCCCAGTTCGCTGGGGAAGTTGCTCTCCATCAGCGACAGGTAGCGGCGCATGTCCAGGATCTTGTCGAGGATCTCGATGTTCACCGGGCAGATCTCGTCGCAGGCGCGGCACGAGGTGCAGCTCCACACTTCCTCGGCGGTGATGCGCTCGAACAGCGAGTTGGCCGAGATGGTGATGTCCTTGTCGACCGACAGCGGCGGCGTGACGACCGGGTTGGCCGACGCGGCCATGACCTCACCGGTCTTCAGCACGATCTCGCGCGGGTCGAGCGGCTTGCCCGTGGCGTGCGCCGGGCACACGCTGGTGCAGCGGCCGCACATGGTGCAGGCGTCGGTGTCGAGCAGCTGCTTCCAGGTGAAGTCCTCCACCACCGACGCACCGAAGCTCTCGAGCGACGTCTCGGTGAGGTTCGGCATGGCCCGCATGGCACCCTTCGGACGATCGCGGTCCTTCAGGTACATGTTCAGCGGGCTGGTGAAGATGTGCCGCAGCATGGTGATGGGCAGCATGATGAGGAACAGCGCGAACGCGACGACGTGCGTGCTCCACATGATCTGGTGCCACGTGCTGAGCGAGCTCTCGCTCATGCCGGTGAACAGGTTCGACAGCGGGTAGCCGATGAAGCTCCACTTCTCGTGGCTCGGCTGGCCGACCTCGGCGATGCGGAACGCCTCGGCGAAGAAGCCCGACAGGCCGATGAGGAAGAAGACGCCCAGGATGATGGCGTGCTCGGGCTTGGTCTTGATGCGGATGCGGTACGGGCGCTGCACGTAGCGGCGCACGATGGCCCACACGATGCCCACCATGAGCACCAGGCCGGCCAGGTCGCCGATGAAGCTGTAGGCCATGTAGGTCTTGCCGTGCAGGAACTTCAGGTCCTCGGGCATCTGGTGGTCGATCTCGAGCACGGTGGTGACGCCGAGCAGCACCAGGAAGCCGAAGTAGATCATCGAGTGCATCAGGCCGGCGGCGCTGTCGCGCAGCAGGGTCTGCATGTAGGCGCCGGCGCGGAAGTCGCGCAGACGACGGCCGACGTTCTTCGACGTCGTCTTGCGGCGGTCGGGAGCGCCACGCTCCCAGTTCTTCACGCGGTTCGAGAACGCGAACGCGCCCCAGACCAACAGGACGGGGATGACCGTGTAGAAGGCCACCTGCAGCGCGCCGGGGATGCCGTCGAACACCTCACGCGACACGTCCTTGGTGCCGTGCCAGTGGGTGAACTGCGGGATGATGCCGGAGGCCAGGGTGAACAGGCCCATGAAGATGCCCACCGCCAGCACGATCTTGTGCGGCGTGCGGTACCACGGCTTCTTGGGACCGGCTTCGGTGGCAGGTGCGTCGTGAGTGCTCATAGTGCAGTGCCGACAGTAGTTCGCGGCGTCCGCCGACACCGCCTCCGTGGAGCAGAATGCGGCGATGCAATCCCGTCGCACCATGTCCACGGTCCTGCTGGTCTCCATCATCCTGGTGGCCGTCGGCGCCGTGGCCTCGTGGGTCGCAGTCGGCCGATTGGCCGATGCCACGCAGCTGGCGCTGTTCCGCATGGAATCGGCGCTGTTGTCGGCGCGTGACCTCGCCGACAGCGCGGCCAGCTCGGCCAGCGAGCTGGAGCAGATCGTCGTGGTGGTGGGCGACGGGCTGCGCAGCACCTCCGACGCCCTCGGGGCGACGAAGGACGTCAGCGCGAGCGTGCGCAAGATCCTGGAGTTGGTCGACTTCATCGGCCGTGTGGACGAACTGAAGCAGAGCCTGCAGGACGCCGAGGCCTCGCTGGTGTTCGTGCAGGGCAGCCTGAACACGGCCGCGAGCACGCTCGAGCAGGCGGGACCGGCCCTGCACGAGACCGTCGTGGCTCTCTCGGCAGTGCCGGAGCAGATCGACCAGGCCATCACCGACGCCGCAGTGGCGCGCGAGAAGCTGGACGATCAGGTGTGGTTGTGGCGACTGGCCATCGTCGCCGTGTCGTTGGCCATCATCGGTGGCCTGTGGAGCGTGCGCGCGAACGGTCGACGTGTCGACCAGTTGCTCGCCGCGGTGGGGACGCCGGCCGTGCCGCCGCCTCCCGCCGTGTGATCAGCCGAAGTTCTGGCGATCCAGGTCGCGGATGCGGCCCGCCAGCGTGGCGAGCAGCTTGTGCGCGAGCGCAGGGACGTCGTCGATGACGCCGATGAAGTGCCGCTGGTCGAGCAGCAGCAGATCGCAGTCGGTCTCGCACACGACGGTGGCCGTGCGGGGGCCGTGGTCGAGCAGCGACAGTTCGCCGACGACGGTGCCCGGGCCGAACGAACCGACCTTCTTGCCGTTGCGCTTCACGGTGACCGTGCCCTCGAGGACGATGAACGCCTCGCGACCGGTCTGACCCTGATCGACGATGAGGGTGCCCGCGGACATGGTGATCTCGTCGGACGCCTTCGCGATCTTCTCGAGTTCCTTCGTGGAGCAACCCTGGAACA
>CBHWEI010000371.1:0-3114 GCA_966112835.1 uncultured Acidimicrobiaceae bacterium | reverse complement strand
AGCGACGCCAGCAACTGGTCGAGTGCGTCGACCGCGGGCAGCGTGCGGTCGGGGTGCGGAAGTCGTTGCAGCGCGGCACGGGCGCGTTCCAGGCAACCGGCGACGGACCGCGGGAACTGGCGGTCGAACAGCAGGAACCCCACCACGCCGCTGCCCACGATGGGGCCGCGGGTGGCCCGCTGGTACATCTGCAGCGCCGTCAGCGAGCGCAGCACACCCATCCACTGCACCTCGTCGTAGTCGTCGGCCGTGTCGGGTGCGGCGAGCAGCGCCGCGGCGCGCACCCCCAGCACTCGCGTGGTCATGTCGGCGCGCTCGACCACTTCACCCAGCCGCCACAGCTCGTACGCCTCGTCGCGGTGCATGGCCCCGGAGATGACCCCGTCGAGGCGCTGGTGCTCGCTGATGACCCGGCTGAGGAAGCGGGCCCGTGTGCGCCGGTCGACGCCGCTCTCGCCGTCGCGCTGGGTGTAGAGGTACAGGTCGTTCACCGTCTGCCACGCCTCGCGCGGCAGCACCTCGCGGGTGGTGCGCAGGTTCTCGCGGGCGCTGGCGACGCTGGACACCACGCTGCCCGGGTTCGCTTCGTCGGCAACCAGGAAGCGAACGATGTCGCTCTCGTTCACGCGGGCGTGCCCGGCGTCGAACAGCTCGCGGCTGCCGGCGACGGCCAGCAGCGGCTCCCAGCTGGACGCCACGCCGACGGGCAGGTCGAGCAGCACCTCGGTGAACGTGCGGACCACGCGTGCCGTGTCGTCGGCGCGCTCCATGTAGCGCGCTCCCCAGTAGAGGTTGTCGGCCACGCGCGAGAGCAGCATCAGCCCTCCACGATCCAGGTGTCCTTGCTGCCGCCGCCCTGCGACGAGTTCACCACCAGCGAACCGCGACGCAGCGCCACGCGCGTGAGGCCACCGGCCGTGACGTACTGCGAACTGCCGCTGAGGATGAACGGGCGCAGGTCCACGTGGCGCGGCTCGAGCTGACCGTCGCACAGCGTGGGGGCCGTGCTGAGCCCCAGGATGGGCTGGGCGACCCAGTTGCGCGGGTCGGCCTCGATGTTGGCGATGGCCTCGTCGATCTCGGACCGGCTGGCCCGATCACCGATGAGCAATCCGTAGCCGCCGCTCTCGTTCGCCGGCTTCACGACCAGTGCCTCGATGTGCTCGAGCACGTACTGGCGTTCCTCGTCGTAGAGGCACCGATACGTGGGCACGTTCGGCAGCAGCGCGTCCTCACCGAGGTAGTAGCGGATGAGGTCGGGCACCCAGGCGTACACCACCTTGTCGTCGGCCACGCCGGCTCCGGGCGCGTTGGCGATGGCCACGTTGCCGGCGCGCCAGGCCCGCATGAGTCCGGGCACGCCGAGCGCGCTGTCGGGGCGGAACACCTCGGGGTCCAGGAACATGTCGTCGATGCGCCGGTAGATGACGTCGACCCGTTCGCGTCCGTTGATGGTGCGCATGTACACGCAGTCGTCGTCGCCCACCACCAGGTCGGCGCCCTCCACGAGCGCGGCGCCCATTCGCTGGGCGAGGAACGAGTGCTCGAAGTACGCGCTGTTGTAGATGCCGGGCGTGAGCACCACCACGGTGGGGTCGACCACGCCGTCGGGCGCGAGCGACGCGAGCATGCGCTTCAGCTCGTCGGTGTAGCCGTCGACGGGCAGGATGCTCTGCTGCGCGAACAGGTCGGCGAACGCACGCTTGGAGATGGCCCGGTTCTCGAGCACGTAACTCACCCCGGACGGCACGCGCAGGTTGTCCTCCAGCACGTACATGGTGCCGTCGGCGTCGCGCACCAGGTCGCTGCCGCAGATGTGCGCCCACACGCCGAACTTCGGCGACGCACCGACGCACTGCGGCCGGAAGTTCACCGACTGCTCGAGCAGCTCGGCGGGGAAGACGCCATCGGCCACCACACGCTGCTCGTGGTAGATGTCGTCGATGAACATGTTGAGCGCGCGCAGGCGCTGCTTCAGGCCGGCCTCGGTGCGGCGCCACTCCTGCGCGGCGATCACCCGCGGCACGATGTCGAACGGCCAGGCGCGGTCGATGCCGCGGCCGTCGGAGTACACGGTGAACGTGATGCCCATGCCGACGATGTCCAGCTCGGCCAGGTCCTGACGCTGCTGCAGTTCGGCCATGCCCAGCGTCTCGAGCTGGCTGACCAATGCGGACGCAGCGGGGCGTGGCTGCCCGTCCCCGTCGATCAGTTCGTCCCACATTCCGGCCTGAGTGCGCAGATCTGCCATGGTCACCGGGCCACGCTGTCGTCAGCAGGTTTCCGCGTCATGGCGCGACTATGACACGTTCGTGAACGGGTGCACGGCTGCGTGCGGGTCAGCCACCGACCTGGTGGGTGAAGTCGGCCACGAAGATGCCGATGCCGAGCACCACGAAGATGGCCGAGATCAACCAGAAGCGCACGATGACGGTGGTCTCGGGCCAGCCGACCATCTCGAAGTGGTGGTGGATGGGCGACAGGCGGAACAGCCGGCGGCGGCCCTTGGTGGCCTTGAACGTGATCATCTGCAGCGCCACCGAGCCGATCTCCATCACGTTCAGGCCGACGAGGATCGGCAGCAGCAGCTGCGTGTTGGTGGTGAGCGCAAGCAGCGCCAACGCCGCGCCCAGCCCCAGTGCTCCCACGTCACCCATGAAGATGCGCGCCGGGGCGGCGTTCCACCACAGGAACCCGCCGCACGCGCCGGCGAACGCCACGGCGAACACCGCCAGGTCGTACGGGTTCACCACGGCGCCGTACACGTGCGGGGTGCGGAACGCGAGGAACGCGATGATGCCGAACGCCGTGAACCCCAGCATCGCCGACCCACCGGCCAGGCCGTCGAGCCCGTCGGTGACGTTCACCGCGTTGGTGGTGGCGAAGATGATGAGGCCCGCCCACAGCACCCACGCGACGGGGCCGAGCTGCCAGCCGGGCAGCGACGCCCGCGTGAGCGACAGCCGGGTGTCGATGTCGGTGAACGCCACGAGTGCCGCAGCGATGCCGAATGCCACGCCGAGTGTGATGTAGCCCTTCAGCTTCCACAGCACACCCTTGTTCCGCTTCTTGCGGACCTTGATGTAGTCGTCGACGAAGCCGATCGCGGCCATC
>CBHWEI010000370.1:0-3157 GCA_966112835.1 uncultured Acidimicrobiaceae bacterium | reverse complement strand
CTTGTGAAGCGGCCGTATCGCGTTGTCGTGGCAAAGCCCGGGCTCGATGGTCATGATCGCGGCGCGAAGACCATCACGCGTGCCCTGCGAGATCATGGCTTCGAGGTCATCTACACGGGTCTGCACCAGACCCCTGAGCAGATCGCGGAGACCGCGCTGCAGGAGGACGTCGACGCCGTCGGGCTGTCGCTCCTCAGCGGCGCGCACCTCACGCTGTTCCCGCGAGTCATGGAGGAACTGCGCAACCGCGACCTCGGTGACACGCTCGTGTTCGGCGGTGGCGTCATCCCCGACGCCGACGCACGCGCCCTGCGCGAGCAGGGTGTCGCCGAGATCTTCGGTCCGGGCAGTTCCCTGAAGGGGATCAGCGCGTGGCTCGAGACCGCATTGGACGAGAGAGAGGACGAGGCCTAGATGGACCTGTTCGAGTACCAGGGCAAGCAGTACTTCGCCCGCTACGACATCCCGGTGAGCCCGGGCGACGTCGCCTACACCGTCGACGAGGCCGTCGCCGCCGCCGAGGCGGCCGGCTACCCCGTGGTCGTGAAGGCCCAGGTGCAGGTCGGTGGCCGCGGCAAGGCCGGTGGCATCAAGTTGGCCGACAACGCCGACGAGGTGCGCCTGCACGCCGGGAACATCATCGGCATGGACATCAAGGGCCATCTGGTGAAGCGCGTGTGGGTCGAGCACGCCAGCGACATCGAGAAGGAGTACTACGCCTCGTACTCGCTCGACCGTGCCGCCAAGAAGCACCTGCTCATGCTCAGCGCCCAGGGCGGTGTCGAGATCGAAGCGGTCGCCGAGACCGACCCCGACGCCATCGTCATGCTGCACATCGATCCGGTCGACGGCCTGTCGGCCGAGGTGGCCCGCGACGCCGCGGTGCGCGCCAAGATCGACGACATCGCCGTCGACGGCGTGGCCGACATGCTGGTGAAGCTGTACCGCTGCTTCACCGAGGGCGACTGCGACCTGGCCGAGATCAACCCGCTCATCCTCCGTCCGGACGGTGGCGTGCACGCGCTCGACGCGAAGGTCAGCCTGGACAACAATGCGGCGTTCCGTCACCCCGAGTGGGACGAGTTCCGTGCCACGGAAGAGCTGGACGACCGCGAGCAGCTGGCCCGTACGCACGACCTGCAGTACATCGGCCTCGACGGCACCGTCGGCATCATCGCCAACGGCGCCGGCCTGGCCATGAGCACGCTCGACGTGGTGAACCAGGTGGGTGGCACGGCCGCCAACTTCCTCGACATCGGTGGCGGCGCGAACGCCGACATGATGGCTGCGGCCCTGGGCGTCATCAACTTCGACGAGAACGTGAAGAGCATCTTCATCAACATCTTCGGCGGCATCACCCGCGGCGAGGAAGTGGCGAAGGGCATCGTCGAGGCCATGGGCCGCGTGGAACTGCGTGCCCCCATCGTCATCCGCCTCGACGGCACGAACGCCGAGGAGGGCCGCGAGATCCTGGCCAACGCCGGCATCCCCGAGAGCAAGCTCATCTCGAAGCCCACCATGCTGGAAGCGGCCCGTGCAGCGGTCGCCATCGCGAACGGAACGAACTGATCATGGCCATCTTCGTCAACGAGCACACCAAGGTCATCGTCCAGGGCCTCACCGGCGGTCAGGGCAAGTACCACGGCCTGCGCAACCAGGCCTACGGCACCCAGGTCGTCGGCGGCGTCACGCCCGGCAAGGGCGGCAGCGACGTGGCCATTCCCGAGGGTGGCAGCATCCCGGTGTTCAACAGCGTGGCCGAGGCCGTCGCGGCCACCGGGGCCACCGCGTCGTTCATCGCCGTGCCGCCGAAGGCCGCTGCGGCCGCCATCCTCGAGGCTGCGGCCGCGGGCATCGGCTTCATCGTCTGCATCACCGAGGGCATCCCGGCGCAGGACGAGGCGAAGGTGTTCAACACGCTGCTGCGCGACTACCCGAACACCCGCCTGCTGGGTCCGAACTGCCCGGGCATCATCAGCCCCGGGAAGTGCAACATCGGCATCACCGCCGGCGAGATCGCCCAGCCGCCCACCGCGTCGGGCCCCAATGTGGGCATCGTCAGCCGCTCGGGCACGCTCACCTACCAGGCGCTGTACGAGCTGAAGCAGCGCGGCATCGGTGTGAGCACCTGCGTCGGCATCGGCGGCGACCCCGTCCCCGGCACGAACTTCATCGACTGCCTGCGCGAGTTCCAGGCCGACCCCGAGACGCACGCCATCATCATGATCGGTGAGATCGGTGGCTCGGCCGAGGAAGAGGCCGCCGAGTTCATCAAGGCCAACGTCACCAAGCCGATGTCGGCCTACATCGCCGGCGTCACCGCTCCCGAGGGCAAGAAGATGGGCCATGCCGGCGCCATCACCTCGGGCGGCAAGGGCACGGCGAAGGGCAAGATGGACGCCCTGGCTGCCGCCGGCGTGCGGGTGGGCAACAACCCCACCGAGGCCGGCGAACTGATGGCGGAGATCGTCGCCACCCTCTGACGCGGCGTCACGCAGAACTCAATTCCGGGAGAAGGGGCTCGGCCGCGACGTAACGTCGCGGCCATGCCGATCGTGCCGGACGACAAGAACTGGACCTGGGTGCTGGAACGCGCCTGCCCCGAATGCGGGTTCGAGGGTGAGCACTTCCGCGTCACCGACGCGCCCGCGGCGCTCACCGCGAACGCGGTGGAGTGGGCGCGGCTGGGGGCGGCCCCCCCCGGGGGCCCGGGCCGGCCACACCCCCCCCGGCGACCGGGCGCGGCCGCCCGCCCCCCGCGCCGGCGGCCCCCCCCGCGTTGGGGGGGGTGGGGGCGGGGCGGCCCGCCCCCCCTAGGGGGCGCCCGCGTCCGAACGACCACACGTGGAGCGGGCTCGAGTACGCCTGCCACGTGCGCGACGTGTTCCGCCTGTACCTGTACCGGCTGGACCTGATGCGTGGCCAGGACGGCCCGCAGTTCCCCAACTGGGACCAGGACGAGACCGCCATCGCCGACCGCTACGACGAACAGGATCCGGTGGAGGTGGCCGGCGAGCTGGCCGTCGCCGCGGATCTGTTGGCCAGGGCGTTCGCCTCGGTGGGACCCTACGAGTGGAGCCGCACCGGCTACCGCAGCGACCGTGCGGCGGTAACCAACGACAAGGACATCATCGCCAACATTGAAGCCGATATGCTG
>CBHWEI010000369.1:0-3183 GCA_966112835.1 uncultured Acidimicrobiaceae bacterium | reverse complement strand
AGTTCTCGCTCGCCATCGGCGACCGCACCGCGGAAGAGATCAAGATCCACATGGGTTCGGCGTGGCCGCTCGACGACGAGCTCACCGCCGACATCCGCGGCCGCGACCTCATCAGCGGCCTGCCGCGTACCATCCCGCTCACCACCGAGCAGGTGCGCGAAGCCCTTTCCGAGCCAGTTTCTGCCATTGTCGATGCCGTGAAGACCACGCTCGACCGCACCCCGCCCGAGCTCGCCGCCGACATCATGGAGCAAGGCATCATGATCACCGGTGGCGGCGCGCTCCTCGCCGGACTCGACCGCCGCCTGGCGCACGAGACCGGCATGCCCATCAACATCGCGCGCGACCCGCTGTTCAGCGTGGTCATCGGCTCCGGCCGGGCGCTCGAGAACATCGATGCGATGCGGGGGCTCATGTCGCTCGGTGGCGACGAATAGTCCCTGGCGGCCACTGTCATGTTCTCAGGCCTGAGTCGCCGCAGGATCCTCCTGCTCGTCGTGCTCACGTGCGTGTTGCTCATCACGCTCGACAAACGCGGCAACCCGGTCATCGACCGCACCCGGTCGGTGTTCGCGCGCATCGTGCAGCCCATCGACACCGCCACCGAAGCCATCACCCTGCCGCTCGAGCGGGTGTGGCACGGCATCACCAACTACGACGACCTGCAGGCGCAGAACGAGGCGTTGTGGGACCAGCTGCAGCACGTGAAGGGCGACGACGTGGAAGCACAGTCGGCCATCCTCGAGTACCGCGAGCTGTTGAAGCTGAACCAGCTGACGTCGAAGTTCCAGTACGACACGGCACCCGCTCAGGTGGTGGGCGCGTCGCCGAGCAACTTCCAGAACACCGTTGAGATCAACGTCGGTTCCCGCAGCGGCGTGCAGGTGGGCATGCCCGTCACCGATGGCGCCGGCCTCATCGGTCGCATCACCAAGGTGTTCGAGGACCGCAGCATCGTGCTGCTCATCACCGACCCCGAGTTCGCCGTCGAGGCGCAGGTCTTGTCCACCCCCGGTGGCGCGCCGTCCGGCCCGGTCACGCCGTCGCAGGACACGACCCTGTCGGGCATCCCGGTGAGCGATCTCACCAGCAGCACCACGTCGACCTCCAGCACCACCACCACGACCACCCAGGTGCTGCCCCCCGAGCTGACGCCGATCACCGACCCGGCTGCGTCGTCCACCTCCACCGTCACGGGCTCGTCGACGGCACCCTCGGCGGCCACCACCACGACGGTGCTGGAAGTGGTGCGCGAGACCGGCACGTTGGAGGGTCAGGGCGCCGAGAAGCCGATGCTGCTTCGCTTCGTCGACACCACCTCGTCGCTCACCAGCGTGAAGGTGGGGGCCATCGTCGACACGTCGGGCGGTAACAACAGCCTGGCGCCGCAGGGCATCCCCATCGGCATCATCAGTCGCATCGAACGGCAGACCGGTAGTAGCAGCGCGCTGGTCGAGGTCACCCCGAACGCCAGCCTGAGGCGCCTGAATTTCGTCGCCGTGGTGCTGTACTCGCCGAACCAGGACGCCGTCGGCAAGTAGCCGTGCGCAGCTTCGTCCTCGGCCCGCTCATCCGGCTCGTCCCGGTCGGCCTCATCGCCCTGTCCATCCAGCGGGTGGTGTTCGCGGCGCATCCCATCCACGACGTGAAGCTGCAGTTCGTGCTGGCGTTGGTGGTGGCGGCCGGAGCCGGAGGTGGCTCGGACCGTGGCGCCGTGGCCGGGTTCGTGCTCGGTCTGCTCTACGACATCAGCGGCAACACGCCGCTCGGCCTCATGGCGCTGGCGTACGGCCTGGCCGGCATGGTGGCCGGCTACGTGCACACGTTCACGCCCGACCCGCAGTGGTGGCTGGCGTCGATCTTCGCGTTCATCGGCGCGGCGGTGGGTGAGGCAGCGGTGCCGCTGGCCGAGGTGATCACCGGCGAGAGCGGGTGGATCACGGGCGACATGCGTTGGACCATCCCCATCGTGGCGCTGTTCGCCGCCATCATGTGCCCCCTGCTCATGCCGGTGGGCCGTTGGATGATGGGCGTGAAACGCAAGAAGTGGAAGGCGATGCTCGAGTGAGCGGCGCCGCCCGCACCGGTGTGACGGCTGGCGCCGCGCGTCCAGTTTCGTCATCAGATCGACAAGAATGTCGCCATGGCCGTTGACAAGCGTTCTGCCCGCCTGGGCGTGCTCGCCACCGTGTCGTTGCTCCTCATCGGCCTCCTCGGCGCGCGGCTGTGGTTCCTGCAGGGCGTGAAGGCGGAGGACTACCAGGCCACCGTCACCGCGGCCAAGACCCGCGAGGTGTTCGTGGCCCCCGAGCGGGGCCGTATCTTCGACGCCGACGGCCGTGTGCTCGCCGACAACCAGCGCATCCTCACCGTCACGGTCGACTGGAGCGTGCTGCGCAAGAAGAAGGACCGCCTGGCGCTGTTCGAACGTCTGTCGGGCCCGCTGAAGGTGCCGGTCGACGACCTCATGCGTCGCTACGAGCCGTGCTACCCGGCGCCCGCCGGGAGCTGCGGCAAGAGCCAACAGTTCGACACCCTGCTGCCGTTGCCGCTGAAGGAGGACGTCGACGAGCCCACCGTCAGCTTCCTGAAGGAACGCAGCGAGGACTACCCGGGCGTCGACGTGGTCGAGCAGTACAAGCGGGTGTACCCGTACGCGCCGCTCGCCTCGCACGTCGTCGGCTTCACCGGCGCCATCAGCAAGGACAACCTGAAGAGCTATCTCGCCCAGGGCTACAAGCGCAACGAGCGCGTCGGCCAGTTCGGTGTCGAGAGCAGCATGGAGCGCGAACTGCACGGCCAGTGGGGCAAGCGCGTGTACGAGGTCGACGCATCCGGTTCCATCGTGCGCGAGCTGGTCGACCAGCGCATCGAACCGGTGGCCGGCTTCGACGTGCAGCTGAGCATCGACCTCGACATCCAGCAGTACGCGGAGCAGGCGCTGCAGACCGAGCTGCGCAACCGCCGCAACCTGCCCACCGACCTGGCCCAGCTGGACAGCGCTCCGCACAACCCGTGCGACATCACCACGAACTGCAAGACCCGCGTCTACCGCAAGACGAACCCCGACGGTTCGAAGACCGACTACCCGGAGTGGGTGCAGCACAAGGCACCGGCCGGCTCGGTGGTCGTCATGAACCACGACAACGGCCAGATCGTGGCCATGGCCAGCTACCCGACGGT
>CBHWEI010000368.1:0-3187 GCA_966112835.1 uncultured Acidimicrobiaceae bacterium | reverse complement strand
GACGACGACGATGGCGACGAGGACCCAGATCACGAGCGGGCGCCACCCGTCGGTTTCGCACCGGCCGTGGGGACGGTGGACGGGTCGACGGGCTGGTGCGCGCCGGTGCCCCAGTCGGCACCGTCGGCCCACACCTCGTGCTTCCAGATGGGTGCGCTGGCCTTCAACGCGTCGATGGCGTAGCGAGCGGCTTCGAACGCCTCGGGGCGGTGCGGTGCACTGACACACGCGACCACCGAGCTCTCCATCAGCTCGAGCCGGCCGACGCGGTGCAGCAGCGCGACGCGGCCGGTGTGCGGCCAACGGGTGCGCAGTTCGGCCTCGATGGCCTGGAACGCGGGCACCACCTGCGCCTCGTACGCCTCGTAGGTGAGGTGCTGGACGTCGCTGCGCATCACACCCTGCTCGTCGCGGGCGTGGTCGCGCACCGCGCCGCTGAACAGCACCACTGCACCGCACTGCGGCTGCAGGCACCAGTCGTAGACGTCGCCGATGGGCAGTGGTTGCTCGGTGAGAGCCAGCCAGGAGTCGCCATCGACGGGAACATGCACAATGCCCCAGCGTAGCCCGGGGCGGGCACGCTGCCACGAAGGGCGCGTCGCCGCAGGTGAGGCGCGCGACGACACTTGTGGTGGCGCCACCACTAGCCTGCACCACTCGTGGACCGGAGTGAGGGAAACGACGATGAGCTGTACCCCAGCGCGCCGTTGCCCGCGCACGAACGCCAGTGGCGCCACCCGTCCGAGATGGGCGAGCAGGCCTGGGTGGCCAGCGAGCCGCCGCTCACCATCGGGCGAGGCCTCTCGGCCGCCACGGGGGTCATCGGCGGGGTCCTGGCACTCGCCGTGCTGTGGACCATGCTGCCCACGCACGCCGGCCGCAGCGCAGGGGTGAGCGTCCGCTCGACGGTGGCCAACACGTCGGGCTTCGGCGGTGCATCGTCCACGGTCGCCGTCCGCCCGTCCACCACGGCGGTCGACACGTCCACCTCGGTCGACACCACCACGGTGCCCACCACCGACCCGCTCGCCTCCACCACCGACCCGGCACCGCCCACGTCCGACCGACCGACGCCGCTGCCCACCTACGCGGTCACCGTCGGCACCTCGGTCGAGCCGGTCGCAGTCGCGGTGGCCGTGAACGACGGCGCACTCGTCATCACCACCGCCAGCGCGGTCAGCGACGACAACACCGTCGCCCTGTTGCTGCCCAACGGGCAGATCGAACAGGCCGAGGTGTTGCTCGTCGACCAGCGCAGCGGCTTCGCCGTGCTCGCCCACGACCCCGGCAGCTCGATGGCCTCGTTCACCGTCGCCACCGACGTGCAGCCCGGCGACGAGCTCAGCTTCTACGGCAACGACCAGGCCACCGCGGTGGTGCAGGACGACGGCAGCATCGCCACCACCGGCACCGACCCGGCCGCACCCGTGGGCGACCTGCCCGAGGGCACGCCCGTGGTGAACCAGCGCGGCGAACTGGTGGCGTTGTGCTCGCACAGCGATGGCACGCCCACGCTCGTGTCGCTCGACCACCTCGACTCGCTGCGCAAGGCGCTCGCGCATGCCGCCGGCAGCAAAGTGTGGATGGGCGTCATGCTGAACGTGGTCGACGGCGCACTGCTCATCGACTCGTTGAACGACGCCGGCCCGGCCGCTGCGGCGGGCCTGCTGGTGGGCGATCAGATCGTGTCGGTGAACGGCATCGCCGTGGCCGACCCCACGGCCGTGGGTGCGGCGCTGGCCGCGCTGCAGCCCGGCGACACGGTCACGGTGGTCGTCGCCCGCGCCGGCCAGCAGCTGAGCATCCCCGTGGTGCTCGCTGCTCCCCGCGCCAGCATCTGAGGGGCCGTCAGGCGCGGCGGCGCAGCTGGGCGCGGCGGATGAACTTGGCCGTCACGGCCAGGCCCAGCACGATGCCCGTCACCAGCGCACCCAGCGACAGCTCCTGACGACGCTTGGGCGACACCATGGTCCACCACTTCGCTTCGGTGCCTTCCACGTACGCCTGCTCGTTGGTGACGGTGGGCTGCCATCCGGCGGCCTTCAGGCGGTCGTTGGCGACAAGCCACGGCCACCGCGTGTAGCTGCGCAGGCCGGGCGGGATGGGGCCGCGCTGGAACCGCCAGCGCAGGTTGGTGACCACTTCGCTGACGCGGTCGGGCAGCTTCAGCCGCGGCACGGCGCCGGCCAGCGAACGCACCCGCTCGCCCGCCACCCAGCCGTCGGGCGCCACGTTGAACACACCGTCCAGGCGTTGCTCGGCGGCGAGCACCACCGCGGCGGCCAGGTCGTCGAGGTGCAGGAACTGCGCGGGCGGGTCGTCCTCGCCCATGCGCTGGCCCATGCCGGCGGCGAGCGCGGCGGCCAGGCCGCTGGTGCCGTCGGCGGCCATGCTGATGACCGGACGCAGCACGGTGACCGAGCGGCCGGGTACGGACAGGCGCCAGTCGTCGACCAGCTGCTCGACCGCGCCGAGCTGGCGGGCGAAGGCGAACTCGACGTCGGGACGCAGCGCGGCGTCCTCGGTGAGCGGCACCGGGTTGTTGGCCCACGCGCCGTAGACCATGGCCGAGCTGACCAGTACCACGTGCTGCACGGTGGGGCAGCCGGCCAGCGCGTCGGACAGTCCCTGCAGCGCGCTCTCGCGACGACTGGCGCGGGCGTCGGCGTCGGATGCGCTCAGCCACACCAGCACCTCGCACTCGGCGGGGTCGGCGGCGTGGGCCCGGTCGCTGGCCAGCAGGCGACGCAGCACCCGCGAGCCCAGCCCGCTGGTGCCGTCGTTCACCCACACGGGCGACGTCCGGGTTCCGGTGACGGTGTCCATCGCCTGCTGACGCTACCCCGTCGCACAGCCGTAGGCTTCGGACATGGCAGACGGTGATCTCCCCGCCTCATCCGGTGACGACTCCAGCGACGACAACCCCTTCGCCAACGTGCCCATGTTCGGCGAGTTCGCCAAGTTGCTCGCCAACCAGGGTCCGCTGAACTGGGAGGCCGCGCGGCAGTTCGCCTCCATCGCCGCCACCGACGGCGCCAGCGAGCCCAACGTCGACCCGGCGGTGCGCATCCAATTGGCCGACCTGGCGCGCATCCTCGAGATGCACGTGCGCGACCTCACCGGGCTCGACACCGTCTTCCCCGAGATCACGCCCGTCACGCGAGGCGTGTGGGCGCAGCGCACGCTC
>CBHWEI010000367.1:0-3189 GCA_966112835.1 uncultured Acidimicrobiaceae bacterium | reverse complement strand
TCCAGATCCTCTACGAAATCCTGAACGAGCGCGACGATGCCGTCGCAGAGCGCACCTACGCGCCCTGGCACGACCTCGAGGTGCTGCTCCGCCAGCGTGGTGTGCCCCTGTTCTCGGTCGACACCCACCGTGCCGCGGGCGATTTCGACCTGCTGGCGTTCAGCCTGGCGGCCGAGCTCGTCTACACGAACGTCATCAACATGATCGACCTCGCGGGCGTGCCCGTGCGGGCCGCACAGCGCGACGAGTCGCACCCGCTGGTGGTGCTCGGTGGTCACTGTGCGTTCAACCCCGAGCCACTCGCTGACTTCGTCGACCTGGTGGTGCTGGGTGAGGGCGAAGAGGTCATCGGCGACATCACCGAGGTGGTGCGCGACTGGAAGGCGTCTGGCCGCACGCCCGGCAGCCGCGAGGGCCTGCTGCGCGAGCTGTCGAAGGTGCCCGGCGTGTACGCGCCCTCGATGTACGAGGTCGAATACGACGGCCCGGCCCTGCGCGCGGTCACCCCGAAGTACGGCGACGTGCCGGCCGTGGTGCACAAGCGCACCGTCGCCGACCTGGGCCAGTGGCCCTACCCCAAGTCGCCCATGGCGCCGCTCACCGAGGTGGTGCACGACCGCCTCGCCGTCGAGGTGTTCCGCGGCTGCACCCGTGGCTGCCGGTTCTGCCAGGCGGGCATGATCACCCGCCCCGTGCGCGAGCGCCCGGCCGAGCAGGTGCGCACCATGATCGAAGCAGGCCTGCGCCGCACCGGCTACGACGAAGTCAGCCTCACGTCGCTGTCCACCGCCGACTTCAGCGGCATCGAGCAGGTCACCACGTCCATCAACCCCGCCGGTTGCGGCACCAGCGACCAGGTCACCATCAGCCTGCCGTCGCTGCGCGTCGACGCGTTCACCGTCGGTCTGGCCGGCCAGGTGGCGGGCGGCCGCCGCAGCGGCCTGACGTTCGCCCCCGAGGCGGGCAGCTGGCGCCTGCGCCAGGTCATCAACAAGCTCATCACCGAGGAAGACCTGTACGGCGCGGTCGAGTCCGCGTTCTCGCAGGGCTGGTACCGCATGAAGCTGTACTTCCTCACCGGCCTGCCCACCGAGGCCGACATCGACACGCTCGGCATCGTCGACCTGGCCCGCAACTGTGTGCAGATCGGCCGCCAGCACACCAACCGCGCCAACGTCACCGTCAGCCTGGGCGGGTTCGTGCCCAAGCCGCACACGCCGTTCCAGTGGTTCGGGCAGAACACCACCGAGGAACTGCGCCGCAAGGTGCAGCTGGTGCGCGAGGCCGGGCAGAAGGCCAAGGGCGTGAACGTGAAGTGGCACGACCCGGCGGCCACGCTGGCCGAGGGCATCGCCGCCCGCGGCGACCGGCGCATCGGCAACGTGATGGAGCGGGTGTGGCGCGCCGGCGGCGTGTTCCAGGAGTGGAGCGAGTTCTTCCGCCTGGGCCGCTGGGAAGAGGCCATGGCTGCCGAGGGCCTGTCGGTCGACTGGTACGTGCACCGCCACCGCGACGAGCACGAAGTGCTGCCGTGGGACCACCTGTCGGCCGGCCTGCACAAGGACTTCCTGTGGCTCGACTGGCAGGAGTCGCTGGCCGCGCACGGCCTGCCCGACTGCCGGTGGACGCCCTGCTACGACTGCGGCGTGTGCACGGGCTACGGCATCGAGCACGTGGTCGCCTCGCCTGTCGCCCCTGCAGGTGGCAGCCAGGGCACGGGCCAGGACCTCACCCGCGGCGGGGAAGTGCCCGTCGAACTGCTGCCGCGCCGTCGTGCCGCCGAACCCAGTGCCGAACCCGGTGCCGACACCGCGGTCGATGCTGCTGCCGGCACGGTCGCGGTCACGGGGGTGGGCACGTGAAGCTGCGCATCCGCCACACCAAGTTGGGCAAGATCCGTTTCACCAGCCACCGCGACACCGCCCGCCACTGGGAGCGTGCCGTGCGCAAGGCCGACGTCGAACTGGCCTACTCGGCCGGGTTCACGCCGCGGCCGCGCATGTCGTTCGGACTGGCGCTGCCCACCGGGGCCGAGAGCCTGGCCGAGTACCTCGACATCGAGCTCGCCGCCGGTGCCCTGTACGACCTCGACGACCTGGCGGTGCGCTTCAGTGCGGCGCTGCCGGTCGGCTACGACGTCACCCACGTCGTCGAGCGCGACGCCACCAGCAGCCCGTCGCTGCAGGAGGATGTCGTCGCCTGCACGTGGGTCTTCACACTCGAGGGAGTCGACGACGCGGGCCTGCGGTCCGCCATCGACACCACCCTCGCGGCCACCACGTTGATGGTGGACCGCGAACGGAAGGGGCAGCGCAGCACCGACGACGTGCGACCTGCCATCCTCGATCTGTCGGTGGCCCCCGCCACCGACGATCCTCGGCCGCATCTGTGCGCGATGTTGGCCACCAACGGACGGGGACTGCGGCCACTGGAACTGGTGGCGGCGATGTTCCCTGCACTCGACCCGGTCGATGCGGCCGCGCGGGTGCTGCGCACACAGCAATGGATCGAGCGCGATGACGTGCGCCGGGAGATCATCCCCGCCGCGTCGGTCGCGACGCGCACCCCTGTGGAGTGCGCATGAGAAGGGACCCCACCCATGGAATCATCCGACTTCGAGACGGCAGCGCCCCCGACGGCCGCCGACACTCCCAGCCGACCCGAACCGCAGGACACCACCGCCGCTCGCGCGGCTGACACGACCGACGTCACCCCGACCATCGGCGGCGGCGGCGATACCGGCGACGCCGGCGATGGCGATACCGGCGACGCGGCCGGCGACGCGGCCATCGGCGACCCCACGGTGAGCACCGGCCCGAAGAAGCGGCGTCGAGGTTCGCGGGGCGGCAAGAACCGCAAGCGCCCGCCGCGCCCCGCCGGCGAGGCCGGTGCCGACGACGACCTGGACGATGACGACGACCTCGACACCGACCTCGACGTCGACGCGGTCGACCAGGCCGACGACGACACCGCCGATCACGTGGTCGGCCGTGCCGCCGACCACCACCCGGAGCTGCCCGAGCGGATCAGCGAGAACCGCCCGTCGCCCGAGGCTGCCGAGCAGGCGCTGGTACGCAAGCCGCAGATCGGCGACACCCGCCCGCACATCGGCGACACCCGCCCGGCGCCGCCCGCACCCCCCGCAGCAGAGAAGCCGGCCGGCCAGGGCCAGCGCAACCGCGGTGGCAA
>CBHWEI010000366.1:0-3201 GCA_966112835.1 uncultured Acidimicrobiaceae bacterium | reverse complement strand
CGAGAGCCTGGCCATGCGCGACTTCCGCAAGCACACCGCGTGGTACTTCACCGGCTACCCGGCCGGTGGCGAGATGCGCGGCAAGTTCGGCATGGTCAGCTCGCTGACCGAGCTGGACGACCTGATCGGTCAGCTCGACCCGGCCACGCAGATCGTCCCCGGCGGCGAACGCATCCGCCGCGGTCACACCAACGGCCCCATCCGCGTCGCCCTGCCCGAGTTCTACCTGGACCATCTCGACGACGACGTCGTGCCCGACGACGACTCGGTGATGGCCCTCTCCGGCGGATGAGGTCGGGCGGATGAGGTCGGGCGGATGAACGTGCTGCTCGGCTCGTCGTCGCCGCGGCGGCGCGAGCTGCTGGAACAACTCGGCGTCGAGTTCACCATCGCCGGTCCCGACATCGACGAGACACCGCGCCCCGGTGAGGGCCCGGTGGACTACGTGCGCCGCCTCGCGGTCGAGAAGTCGCGTGCGCTCACGGCCGCGGCCGACACGCTGGTCATCACGGCCGACACCACGGTGGACCTGGGTGGCGAGATCCTCGGCAAGCCGGTCGACAGCGACGACGCCCGGGCCATGCTGCGCCGCCTGTCGGCGCGCACGCACCGCGTGCACACCGGTGTCGCGCTGCGCCTGGGCGACGACGTGCGCAGCGAAGTGGTCACCTCGCTGGTCACGTTCACGCCGCTCACGCCGGCCACCATCGAGTGGTACGTGGGCACGGGCGAGCCGCTCGACAAGGCCGGCGCCTACGCCATCCAGGGTGCGGGCGGTGTGTTCGTGCAGCGGGTGCGGGGCAGCGTCAGCAACGTCGTCGGCCTGCCCTTGCACGCGGTGGCCCGGCTGGCCGCCGAGCTCGGCGCACCGTTGGTCGGCTAGTCCAGGCCTTCCACTTTCGCCCATTGGGCGTCGGTGGCGGGGGCGACCGTCTCGGCCAACCGGAAGGTGGCGTCGAGGTCGCCGTTGCCGGCCACCAGGATGGCCCGCCCCCCTTCCCACCAGATGACGCTGCTGCGGTCGAGGCCGCCGAACGGGCCTGCGCCCTTGGTGAAGCCGATGGCAGGCTGCCCGTGCACCGTTCCCGGCTTGGCGTCGTCGCCGAACAGGAACGTCCCCATGTCGGTGACGCTGGCATTGCCCGGTGTGGACACCACGGCCTGGCCGTCGAAGCCGTAGTACACGGCGTAGACGTCGCTCATGGCCCCGCCGTTGTTCTGGGCGAAGGCGGTGAGCGTGCGCAGGGTGACGAAGTCGCCGTACGGCCCGCGGGGTGCCAGGCGGTCGAGCGCTCGCCGGTCGAGCACCACGGCCTTGCCGTCGACGATGCGCAACTGCTCGGCGATGGCCATGGCCTCGTCCTTGGTCATCTGCGCCGCAGCGGCGTTGAACGTCCACCCGTCGAGCGGCCCCCACGCCAGCTGCACCAGGTCGCCGCCGGTCTCGTCGCTCACCTCGGCCGGCACGCCCGAGATCTGCTCGGTGCCGAGCACCATCGGCGTGTCGGGGTCGCTGCTGGGCCGTGCCGTGAACCCGAACCAGCGGTCCTTGCCGTCGGTGGGGTCGAACGTGGCGCCGTCCTCGGCCAGGAAGTAGCCGACCGAGCCGCTCTGCCAGGCCGACTCGGCGGCGTCGGGGTCGGTGCCGAGCAGCGACTGGCGCAGGTCGGACGGTTCGGGGTCGAAGATCAGCCGTTCGCTGAGGTCCCAGGTGGTGGCGCGGGGGTCGGCCAGGCGCAGCGTCAGCTCGGGCTGCCAGGGCTTCCACATGAAGAGGCCGGCGACGGCCAGGCCCAGCGCCACCACGATGCCGGCCACCACGCTGACGGCCTTCCACGGCACCTGCCGGGGCGGCGCGGGAGGCGGCGGCGGGTCGACCGGCCCGAACGCGACGGGGTCGACGTCGATGAGCTCGATGTGCGGCACGTCGTCGGACACGGCGGTCAGTCTCCCACGACCTCGGACCGTTAGCACTCTCGTGTCCCGGTTGCTAACC
Organism: uncultured Acidimicrobiaceae bacterium; assembly: GCA_966112835.1. Lineage (GTDB taxonomy): Bacteria > Actinomycetota > Acidimicrobiia > Acidimicrobiales > Ilumatobacteraceae > UBA668. The sequence continues at coordinate 1,205 of CBHWEI010000366.1, read as the reverse complement.
GGCCCGGTCAGCGCGTAGTCTGGCACTCAACCCGGGCGAGTGCTAAGGCACGCGGCCGGTGTCCGATCCACTACGAGTGCTCTTGCCAACGGAGGCCTGCACCCATGAACCTGAAGCCCCTCGATGATCGCATCGTCGTGAAGCCCAAAGAGGCCGAGCAGACCACTGCCTCGGGCCTGGTCATCCCCGACACCGCCAAGGAGAAGCCGCAGCAGGGCGAAGTCCTCGCCGTCGGTCCCGGTCGCTGGAGCGACGAAAAGGGCGCCCACACCGCGCTCGACGTGAAGGTCGGCGACACGGTGCTGTACAGCAAGTACGGCGGCACCGAGGTCACCGTGGAGGGCCAGGACCTCCTCATCCTCACCAGCCGCGACGTGCTCGCGATCGTCGGAAGCTGAGCCACCTCACCACCATGGCAAAGCAACTGAAGTTCCACGAAGAGGCGCGCCGCGCCCTCGAGGCCGGCGTCAACAAGCTGGCCGACACGGTCAAGGTGACGCTCGGGCCGAAGGGCCGCAACGTCGTCCTCGACAAGAAGTTCGGCGCACCCACCATCACCAACGACGGCGTGTCCATCGCGAAGGAAGTCGAGCTCGACGATCCCTTCGAGAACATGGGCGCCCAGCTGGTGAAGGAAGTCGCCACCAAGACCAACGACGTCGCCGGTGACGGCACCACCACCGCCACGGTGCTGGCCCAGTCGATGGTGCAGCACGGCATGCGCAACGTCGCTGCCGGCGCCAACCCGATGGGCCTGAAGAAGGGCATCGAGAAGGCGGTCGCCGCTGCGGTCGAGAGCATCAAGAGCCAGGCCAAGGACGTCGACGACAAGTCCGACATCGCGGCCGTCGCCACCATCTCGGCCGCCGATGCGTCCGTCGGCGAGGTCATCGCCAACGCCATCGACAAGGTCGGCAAGGACGGCGTGGTCACGGTCGAGGAGAGCAACACCTTCGGCACCGAGCTCGAGTTCACCGAAGGCATGCAGTTCGACAAGGGCTACCTGTCGCCGTACTTCGTCACCGACACCGATCGTCAGGAAGCCATCCTCGACGACCCGTACATCCTGTTCAACAGCGGCAAGATCAGCACGGTCCAGGCCATGCTGCCGGTGCTCGAGACGGTCATGAAGAGCGGTCGCCCGCTCCTCATCATCGCCGAGGACATCGAGGGCGAGGCCCTGGCCACGCTCGTCGTGAACAAGA
>CBHWEI010000365.1:0-3237 GCA_966112835.1 uncultured Acidimicrobiaceae bacterium | reverse complement strand
CGGACCGAACGCGCCCGACCGGGGTCAGCCCGGGTCAGGCGGGAAGGTGGTCGAGCAGCGCCGCCCGGAGGGCGACGGCGTCGACGGGCGGCACGGCGGCGCAACGCGCCAGCTCAGCGGCCGTGGGGCGCACCCCGGTGGGGCCGGGAGCAACGAGCGCGGCCACCAGTTCGGGACGCCAGCGCAGGTGGCACATGCTCTGCAACCGGGCCAGCGACCGGGTTCGCCGCTGGGAGATGCCCACCAGCTTCGACGCCGCGGGCACGGCCGTGGCCGGCCCGGCAGCCGCGGTCACCACCTCGCCCGTGCCCAGACCGGTCCAGCACACCTGCGTGGACCAGGCGTCGCGGATCAGCCGGCCGGTGTGTACGTGGCCGGGAGTGCCCAGCGAACCGAGGGCTTCGGCCCACCACTCGCCCACCCACAACATGGCGGCACCCACGTCGTCGCTCCAGCGCGGGTCGCCCGCGGGCACCACCACGTCGACCCACACGAACTCGTCGGGCAGCAGCAGCACCGCGCCGCCGCCGCTGCGCCGCTGCACCACCTGCACGCCCAGTGCGTCAGCGACCCGCCGGTCGACGTCGGTGGCCGACTGGGCCGAGCCGAGCACCAACGTCGGCACGTCGACCGTGTGGAACGTGATGGAACGGACGGCCTCGGGCACGCGGGTGTGGAACGCCCCTGCGTCGCCGTGCGAGTGCTCGATGCGCCAACCGGCCGTCACCGCTTCAGCTTGCCGCAGCCAGGTACGGCTTCCACTCCTCGGGCACACGGGCCACGGCCACAGTGATCCACATGTGCTCCTTCGGCGCCCGCGGCGGGCGGGCCAGCACCATGCTCGCCTCGGCCGGGGTGCGGTCGCGCTTGCGCAGGTTGCACGGCCGGCAGGCGGCCGCGACGTTCTCCCACTCGTGCAGGCCGCCGCGGCTGCGCGGCACGATGTGGTCGATGCTGTCGGCGAACCCGCCGCAGTACTGGCACCGGTAGTCGTCGCGGGCGAACAACGCCCGACGCGACAACGTGGTGCGGCGGTGGAACGGCGCCTTCACCATGTAGCGAAGACGCACCACCGACGGGCTGGGCAACGTGAGCGAGGCGGAGTGCAGTTCGGTGCCGTCGTCGGCGACCAGATCGGCCCGATCTGCGAGCACCAGGCAGGCGGCCCGACGGGCGGGCACCACGGAGAGCGGCTCGTAGGTGGCATTCAACACCAGCGCGCTCCGCATGACAGGACCTAGCCCCTCCGCCTGCTGAGCGGCCCGCTCGTCGGCCTCACGCGGCCCGGTCCTGGTCCTTGCACCACGCCAGGTAGTTCACCACATCGTGCGCTTCGATGTGAGCATTTGTGCTGCCGTACTGCGTGACCAGCCGGAACTCGACGTAGTCGCGCCGCGGCAGGGGCAGGAACGGCGGCCGTTTCCACCATCCGGTGGGCGTGGTGCGGCGCCACTGGCGCAGCGCGGTCACCCACAGCGACGGCCGCACGGCCACCGCCGCCGCCACCCCGACGGCGGCGCGCAGGGTCACGCCCGCGGTTCCTTCGGCAGGCCGAGGACCATCTCGCCCATGATGTTGCGCTGCACCTGCGACGAACCGGCATAGATGGTGCCGGCGCGTGCGTTCAGGAACGTGCCGACCCAGCTCCAGGTGCTGTTGGGCGCACCGGCGTCGTCGGTGGAGAACGCGCTGCTGGGGCGACGGCCGGTGGGGGTCATGGCCTCGGCGCCGATGATGTCGACGGCGAGCTCGGTGACCACCTTGTGGTACTCGCTCCAGTACAGCTTGCCGATGGCGGCGTCGGGACCGGGGTGGTGACCGGCGAGGAACTGGGTGAGGACGCGCATGCCGTTGTAGCGCATGATCTGCACCTTGGTGTAGGCGTCGGCCAGGCGCTGGCGGATGCGCGGGTCGTCGGCCACGCCGCGCTCCTTGGCGAGCAGCAGCAGGCGGTCGACCTCGGCCTGGAAGCGGATGGGGCCGGTGGCGGCGGCCTCGCCGCGCTCGTAACCGAGCAGGGTCATGGCGACGGCCCAGCCGTTGTGCAGCCCGCCGACGACCTCGCCCTTGGGCGTGGTGGCGTCGGTGTAGAACACCTCGTTGAACTCGCTCTCGCCCGAGATCATCTTGATGGGGCGGACCTCGATGCCGGGCTGACGCATGTCGACCAGCAGGAACGAGATGCCCTTGTGGCGCGGCGCGTCGGGGTCGGTGCGGGCGAGGGTGAAGATGTGGTCGGCCAGGTGGCCGGCCGACGTCCAGATCTTCTGGCCGTTGAGCACCCACTGGTCGCCGTCGAGCTGTGCCTTCAGGCCCAGGTTCGACAGGTCGCTGCCGGCGTTGGGCTCGGAGTAGCCCTGGCACCAGGTGTCCTCGCCGCTGAGGATGCGCGGCAGGTAGTGCGCCTTCTGTTCGTCGGTGCCCCAGTTGAGCAGCGTGTTGCCGAGCATCTGGATGCCGAACACGTCGTTCGGGCCGCCGGTGGGCACGCCCGCCTTGGCGAACTCCTCGGCGATGATGACCTGCTCGAGGGCCGACAGGCCGCCGCCGCCGTACTCGGTGGGCCACCCGGGCGCGAGGTAGCCGGCGCTGTACAGCGTGGCCCGCCATTCGGTGACGAAGTCGGTGAGCTCCTGGCCGTCGAGCTGGCCGATGCCACCCCAGTTGGTGGGCAGCTTCTCGGCGAGGAAGGCCTGCACCTTCTCGCGGTAGGCCTCGGCTTCAGCGGTGTACTTCGGACGCATGCCCCGGATGTTACCCACGGGTATCGGCGCGAGGCGCAACCCGACGCGCCAACGCCGCAGCGCCCACCAGCGGGGCCAGTTGCCCCAGCCCGGCCGGCACCACCGTGAAGCCACTGGTGAAGCCCAGGCGGGCGCGCTGGTCGAGCTCGGCCTGCGCCGCGGAGAAGAACGGTTCGCCGAAGCCGAGCGCCACGGAACCGCCGATGACGGCGAGGCGAAGGTCGCAGATCGCGCCGAGCGACGCGAGGGCGCGACCGGTGAGCAGGCCGGTGCGTTCGACGATCGCCTGCGGCGCGCGCTGGGGCGGGCGACCGGTCTCCTCCTCGATCGCCACACCACTGCAGTAGGCCTCGAGGCAGCCGCGGCCGCCGCACTTGCACGGCCGCCCTTCCGGCTCGACCACCATGTGGCCGATGTGGCCGGCGTTGCCGAGCCGGCCCTCCAGCAGCTTGCCGCGGCTGATGATGCCGCCGCCCAGGCCGGCGCCGATGAC
>CBHWEI010000364.1:0-3312 GCA_966112835.1 uncultured Acidimicrobiaceae bacterium | reverse complement strand
GTAGCCGGCGAACCACGTGAACACGTCGTCGGGCTGCTGCAGGTAGCTGGTGATGTTGTCCTGGAACGAGTTGTGGTCGACCCAGTTCGGCTTGTAGGCCAGGCCCGTGGCGTCGAGACCGGCCTTGATGCCGTCGCCGACCTTGCCGGCACCCTCGGCCTCGTTGATGCCGACGGTGACCGCCGCGCCCGAGCCGCCGCCGGTGGACGCCGTGGTGGTCTCGGTGCTGCCACCGCCGCCGGTGGTGCCCGTGGTGCCGCTGGTGCCACCGTCGCTGTCGCTACCGCAGGCCGCGAGGACCGCGGCACCGCCGACGGCCGCCGCGCCCGCGAGCAACGTGCGGCGCGAGACCAACTGGAACCCGACTTCGGTCGGGCTCGGGGACTGTTCATACTTCCCGGACATCGCTCCCCCTCTGGAGTGTCTATGTGCGAACGCCGAAGCGGGACTCCGGCGCAGTGAGGGAAACTTCTCACGGAACCGAAAGGGTGTCAAGGCCAATGTGCGAAAACCGAACACGTCTCGCGGAATTTGACCCACATTCGCACATCGAGTGTGTGATCTTCCTCGGTTCTTGGTTCGTTTCTGTTGACTTGACCCGAGTGATCGTGCAAGGTTCACAACGATGACCGACGAGCCGACGACTGCCGACCTGGGGTCGTCGCGCGCCCTCGCCCGGCAGCGCCACGAGGTCATCATCGCCGAGGTGCGCCGCCGCGGGGCCGTCCGCGTCAGCGAGTTGTCCACCCTGCTCGGCGTGAGCGACATGACCGTCCGGCGCGACCTGGAGGTGCTCGACGACGCCGGTCTGGTCGACAAGGTCCACGGTGGCGCCACCCTTCGCGACGAGCGCACCACCGACGAACCCGGGTTCGAGGCCAAGTCACTGCGCAACACGCGCGAGAAGCACGCCATCGCCCTCGCGGCCGCCGCCATGGTCCGGCCCGGCCAGGCCGTCGGCATCACCGCCGGCACCACCACGTGGCAGCTCGCCTACCACATCACCGAGATCGCCGACCTCACGGTCGTCACCAACTCGGTGCGCGTCGCCGACGTGCTGCACCAGGCCCAGCGCACCGACCGCACCGTCGTGCTCACCGGTGGCGTGCGCACACCGTCCGACGCGCTGGTCGGCCCGGTGGCCGTGGCCGCGCTGCGGTCGCTGCACCTCGACTCGGTGTTCATGGGCGTGCACGGCATGAGCGCACGCGCCGGCTTCACCACCCCGAACCTGATGGAGGCCGAGACCAACCGGGCCTTCGTCGACGCCACCGAGCACCTCGTCGTGCTGGCGGACCACACCAAGTGGGGTGTCACCGGGCTCAGCTCGATGGCCCCGCTCGAGCGCGCCGCAGCGCTCATCACCGACGGCGGCCTGTCCGCTTCGGCACACTCCACGTTGGACGAGCACATCGGCCGCATCATCCTGGCCGACACCAGCTTCTCCGACGACCTCGAACCCGCACACGAACGCAGGAGAGCCTGATGGCCACGGTCACGTTCACCGATGCCACCCGCATCTATCAGGACGGCGCCAGGCCGGCCGTCGACAAGCTGAACCTGTTCATCGAGGACGGCGAATTCCTCGTGCTCGTCGGGCCGTCGGGCTGCGGCAAGAGCACCACGCTGCGCATGCTCGCCGGCCTGGAACCGATCAACGACGGCACCGTCGAGATCGGCGACCGCGACGTCACGCTGGTGCCGCCTCGCGACCGCGACATCGCCATGGTCTTCCAGAGCTACGCGCTCTACCCGCACATGACGGTGGCCGAGAACATCGGCTTCCACCTGAAGATCAAGAAAGTGCCCAAGCCCGAGATCGCCGAGCGCGTGGCCGAGGCCGCGAAGCTGCTCGACCTCACCGAGTACCTGGACCGCAAGCCGGCCAAGTTGTCGGGCGGTCAGCGCCAGCGTGTGGCCATGGGCCGTGCCATCGTCCGTCAGCCGCAGGTGTTCCTGATGGACGAGCCGCTGTCGAACCTCGATGCCAAGCTCCGCGTCTCCACCCGCACGCAGATCGCCGCCCTCCAGCGGCGGCTCGGCGTCACCACCGTGTACGTCACGCACGACCAGGTCGAAGCCATGACCATGGGCGATCGCGTCGCCGTACTGAAGGACGGCCTGCTGCAGCAGTGCGACACCCCCCGCACACTGTTCACCCGGCCGTTGAACATGTTCGTCGCCGGCTTCATCGGATCGCCGGCGATGAACATGGTCTCGTGCACCGTCGATGCCGACGGCGGCGAGTTCTCGTCGCTGCGCATCCCGCTCACGCCCGAGCAGCGGGCCGCGCTCACCTCCAACGCCCTCAGCGTGGGCATCCGTCCCGAGAGCCTGCACATCAGCCCCGACGACACCGGCTTGCGCGCCACCATCGCCACCGTCGAGGAGCTGGGCTCCGACAGCTTCCTCTACTGCACGCCCGACGGGCACCCCGACCTCAGCGTCGTCTCACGCGCCGAAGGTCTGAGCGGTGCGAAGGCGGGCGACCAGGTCGTGCTGCGACCCGATCCGGGGGCGCTGCATCTGTTCGACACCGCCACCGGCCTCCGACTGCCCGACTGAGTCATGCCACATCGACCCGACTCCCGCGTCGACCCCTTCCTCGGCACACGCGTCCACGTGGTGGGCACGCGCCAGGCTCGCCCCAACCTGCCGTCCACCGGCTGTCCGTTCTGCCCCGGTGGGCTGGAGGCACCCGAGCCGTACGACGTGCGCTGGTTCCGCAACCGCTGGCCGGCCATGCAGGGCGACCGTTGCGAAGTGGTGCTCTACACGTCGCAGCACGACGCCACGTTCGCGTCGCTGGGCGTGGCCGGGGCGCGCAAGGTGGTCGACCTGTGGGCGTCACGCACCGCCGAGCTCGGCGCACGCGACGACGTCGACTTCGTGCTCTGCTTCGAGAACCGCGGCCCCGAGGTGGGCGCCACCATCGCCCACCCGCACGGGCAGATCTACGCCTACGACCACGTGCCCGACCGGCCGCTGCGGCTGCTCGAGGCGAAGTGGACCCCCGACCTCGACCCCGGCGACCGCCTGGTGGCCGACCACGGCGAGTGGGTCGCCTCGGTGCCCTACGCGAGCACGTACCCAATCGCGTTGTCGTTGGCTCCGCGTCTGCAGACGCCCGATGTGGTGTCGCTCGACGACGGCGGCCGCGACGGCCTGGCCGCCATGCTCGTCGACGTGCTCGGCCGGCTCGACCGGCTGTACGACCGCCCGCTGCCGTACATGATGTGGCTGAACCAGCGACCGTTCGACGGCAACGAGTGGCCGCAGGCGTGGTTCAACGTCGAGATCGTGTCGCCGTGG
>CBHWEI010000363.1:0-3325 GCA_966112835.1 uncultured Acidimicrobiaceae bacterium | reverse complement strand
GGGAGCCGTACGGCTCGAAGACCGCCACCTTCTGGCGCGACGCCGACATGCGCCGCCAACTCCGCGCCACCCAGCCCTGAGAGCCCGAGGTTTTCCGGCAGCGCCAGGCGGCTTCGACCTGCAACCGAGGCAATCCTGCAGACCCGGGTCTGCAGCGATACCTCGGGTCCGTCGCGATCAGCGCGCCGGTTCAGTCGCCGGTGAGGCCGAGCGCGGTCGACGCCAGGGCGGCACCGTCGCTGAGGGCGCGCAACTTCTTCCACACCAGCGACGGGGCGACGTCGCCGATGCCCGCGGTGGTGTCGAAGCCGCAGTCCGTTCCGGCGATCACGCGACTCGGGTCGCCGATCGTGCGGCAGATGGTGATGAGCCGATCGGCCACCACCTGCGGGTGCTCGACGCAGTTGCTCGTGGTGTCGATGACGCCGGCGACCAGCGACATGCGGTCGGGCAACAGCCGGTGTTCGAAGTCGTGGAACTCGTGCGCGTGCCGAGCGTTGGCCATGGACAGCACGATGGCGCCCACGTTCGCCTGGTAGAGCAGCTGCTGGATGTCGGCGAAGTCGACGTCGTGGGTGTGCGGGCCTTCGTAGTTGCCCCAGCACACGTGCAGCCGCACCATCGACGGGTCGATGCCCTCGAGCGCACCGTTGATCGAGTCGACCACCAGCTCGACCCACTCCAGGAAGTCACCCAGCGGCCGGTCGGCGAACAGCGTGTGCCGCTCGAGCGCCAGATCGGGTGCGTCGATCTGCAGCAGCAGCCCACGGTCGACGATCGCGTGGTACTCGGTCGACAGTGCTGCCGCCACGGCGCGGACGTACTCGGCCATGTCGGGGTAGAAGCGGTTCTCCATGGCCGAGGCGACGATGCCCGGCGAGCAGGCCGTCATGAAGGTCTGTGCGAACGGCGCGTCGGCCACCAACGCGCACTCGGCCTCCAGCTCGGTGGTGTCGCGATAGGTGACGGCGTCGACTGCCGCCGGTGCGGACATGAGGCTGACCTTGATGCGGTCGCGCCGGGGTGCTGCGATGTCGAGAAAGTCGGGGTGCTCGGCCAGGTCGCGCATGAGCGGTCGGTTGCTGGTGCCGCCGAAGCCGGTCATGCGGTGCTGCACGTACGTGACGAAGCTCTCGCGGGCCTGTTCACCGTCGTTGCCGATGTCGATGCCGGCTGCCACTTGTGCTGCGATGACGTCGGCGGTCGCAATGCGGACGGCTTCGTGCAGTTCAGCGTCGTCGACGTGCTCACCCCTGCTGCGGCGGCCGTGCAGTGCGGCCAGCGCGGTCGGGCGCGGCAGGCTGCCGGCGTGCGTGGTGAGGAGTCGCGACTGGCTGGTCAGCACGGGGTCACCATACGACGCTCGTACGATGGGCCGATGCCCGACGACCGTCGCTACACCGACGACGTGCCCGACGACGTCGAGGAACGGCTGCGTGCCATCTGCCTCGCGCTGCCCGACGCGTACGAGGAGAAGGCATGGGTGGGTGTGCGATGGATGGTGCGCAAGCGGACCTTCGCCCACGTGCTCGGTGTGGCGGTCGGCGACGAGGAGCCCAGGGTGGTCATCACGTTCCGTGCCGCCGGCGAGGAGTTGGAGGTGCTGCGCAATGCCGGATTCCCCTTCTCCTTCCTGGGCTGGGGACGCGACGCGATGGGCATGGTGCTGCACGACGACACCGACTGGGAGGAGGTGCGCGAGCTGCTCACGGAGAGCTTCTGCGTGATGGCACCCCAGAAGCTCGTCGCCCTGGTGGACCGACCCGCCTGACGCCGCCGCGTTGATCCAATTGCGCATATATATGTTGCGACGTATGCTCGACGCCGACGTCACCGGATGGGTGACGAGTGCGAGAGGATCGTGGGATGACGCAACTGGTGCGAGTGCAGAACTTCATGCTGTCGAGCGACGGCTTCGGGTCGGGCGAGGGACAGAGCCTGGAGCGGCCGTTCGGGCACGCCAACCCGGCGGACCTGGGCGCCTGGGCGTTCGCGACCGCGCATTGGCCGAATCGCACCGACGGCGGCGGCACCCGCGGCTTCGAGGACTACTTCACGCGTGACTTCGCCCGCAACATCGGCGCCGAGATCATGGGACGCAACAAGTTCGGCCCGCAGCGCGGCCCGTGGGAAGACCTCGACTGGCAGGGCTGGTGGGGCGACGAGCCGCCCTTCCACACCCCCGTGTTCGTGCTCACCCACCATCCGCGGCCGAGCTTCTCGCTGTCGGACACCACGTTCCACTTCGTCGACGCCACGCCGCACGAGGCGCTCGAGCAGGCGAAGGCCGCGGCCGACGGGAAGGACGTCCGCATCGGCGGAGGTGTCGACACCCTTCGGCAGTTCCTCGACGCGGACCTCATCGACACGATGCACGTGGCCGTCGCCCCGTTGGAGCTGGGGCGCGGCGAGCGCCTGTGGCACTCCCCCGACGAACTGCTCGACCGCTTTCAGATGGAGTCCGTGGTCGGCCCCACGGGAGTCAACCACCTGCTGTTCTGGCGCCGCTGACGCAGGCCACTCCGGTCGGCCAACGAATGCGGGGTAGCCCCGATGCGCCGGAGCGCCACGACGACGACCATCGGACACGTCGCCGACCGTGGCGACCCCGATGGAGGTGGCTCTCATGAATACCCCGATCAAGCGCTCCGGCCGCCGATGGCTGCTCGCCGGCCTGGCGGCGGGCGCGGTGGCGTGCACCGTCGTCCCGACCGCGTCCGCCGCGACGACGAAACGGGCTGTCGACCCCACGACGCTGACACCCGCCCCGCCCGACTTCTTCGGCGCCCAGTGCGCCACGACCGGGCAGCAGATCATCTGCACCCTCGCCTTCGTCGACCCGGTGAGCCCCGTGCTCGAGCCGAGCGGCATCGTCTGCGGCTCGGGTGCGCAGTCGTTCGAAGTGCTCGACACCTGGACCCGCAGCGTCGAGGGCAAGCGGTTCTACGACGCCGACGGCCTGCTCGTACGGCGCCACTTCAGCGACCGCTGGCAGGGCACGTTCACGAACCCGGACACCGGTGCGACGGTGTCGTACACCCGACGGAACAGCTACCTGCACGACCTCGCCGTACCCGGCGATGTGGCGACCGGCGTGGAGCACGACACCCTGCGCTTCCTCCTCACGACACCGAAGGGCAACGTGGTCCTCGAGTCCGGTGTGGTCGTGCTGTCGAAGGAGGACGACTCGATCACATTCGAGGCCGGCAAGCACCGCTTCGACGACTACTTCGCCGGCGATCCGGCGGCCCTCGCGGCGGTCTGCGACGCGCTGTCGTAGTCGATGGCGCGGGGGGGGGGGGGACAAGCAAACAAAAACCCGCAC
>CBHWEI010000362.1:0-3328 GCA_966112835.1 uncultured Acidimicrobiaceae bacterium | reverse complement strand
GCTCGAAGGCGATGGTGGTGCCCTCGGGATCGTGCTCGTCGTCGGTGTTGGCCTGCTCGTTGGCGGCGACGATGTCGTCGAACGACCGGGTGAGCGACCCGATCTGCTCGTCCAGGCGGTCCAACTCCTGCAGCACCGCGGCGCGCAGGGCCCGCCGGTCGCGGAGCGTCAACTGCGGTGCGGAGGCCATTCCCCATGCTTACCCCGCCACGGGCGGGCGCACGGTCCGGGCGCGGTTCGTCGGGCGAGCGGCTGCATCCCTACCCTCTTGCACATGATCGACCCCCGCACCCCCGTGCTGGTCGGCGCGGGCCAGTTCCAGCACCGCGCCGCCGGCCTCGACGACGCACTCGACGCCTCGGCGCTCATGGCCGAGGCCATCCGCCTGGCCGCCGCCGATGCCGGCCTGGCCGATGTCCCCCAGCCCGACTCCATCCGCGTGGTCAGCCTGCTGAGCTGGAAGTACCACAACCCCGCTCGCGTGGTGGGCGACCGGCTGGGCCTGGGCCCCCGCGAGTACGCGGTCACCACGATGGGCGGCAACAGCCCTCAGACCCTGGTGAACGCGACCGCGCTCGACATCCTGCGCGGCGACCTGGACATCGCCATCCTCACCGGTGGCGAGGCCTGGCGCTCGCGGATGAAGGCCCGCAAGCTGGGCGTGGAGCCGCAGTGGCCGAGTGCCGCCGAGGACGACCATCCGCGCCAGATGGGTGAAGAGCTGCAGATGAACCACCCGTACGAGCGGGCGCGGGGCATCTACATGCCGGTGCAGGTGTACCCGATGTTCGAGACGGCCATCCGCGCCGCGGCCGGCCGCACCCCCGAGGAGCACCTCGCGCGCATCAGCGGGCTGTGGTCGCGGTTCAGCGCCGTGGCGGCGAAGAACCCGAACGCGTGGATCCAGGAGTTCAAGACCCCGGAGGAGATCCGCACGGCCGGGCCCACGAACCGCATGGTGGGCCTGCCGTACACCAAGTTCATGAATTCGAACAACGACGTCGACCAGGGCGCAGCGCTCATCATGTGCAGCGCCGAGAAGGCCACCGCGCTCGGCGTGCCCCGCGACCGCTGGATCTTCCCGCTGTCGGGCAGCGACTGCCACGAGCACCCGTTCATCAGCAACCGCTGGTCGTTCGCCGAGACCCCGGCCGTCGAGCTGGGCGGACGCCGTGCGCTCGAACTGGCCGGCAAGGGCATCGACGACATCGACATCGTCGACCTGTACTCGTGCTTCCCCGCCGCGGTGCAGTTGGGGGCGCAGAGCCTGGGGCTGGACATCGAACGACAGCTCACCCGCACCGGCGGCCTGTCGTTCGCCGGCGGCCCGTGGAACAACTACGTCATGCACTCCATCGCCACCGTCATGAACGACCTGCGCGAGCAGCCCGGCACCGGCCTGGTGTGGGCCAACGGCGGCTACACCACGAAGCACGCGTTCGGCATCTACTCCACCGAGCCGCCGGCCACGCCGTTCCGCCACGCCTACCCGCAGGACGAGATCGACGCGATGCCGCAGCGCGAGCTCGCCGAGGCAGCCGACGCGCACGGCACGGCGACGGTCGAGGCGTACACGGTGATGTACGACCGCGACGGCCTGCCCGAGTCGGCGCTCGCCGCGTGCCTACTCTCCGACGGCCGTCGCGCATGGGGCACGTCGTCCGACACCTCGTTCGCCGCAGCGATGAGCGAGGGCGAATGGGTGGGCCGCGAGGTGGCGCTCGACGCCGAGGGCACGCTGACCGCCTGACCGCCGGGTCGCTCCGGGCGATCTGGCAATGTGAGACGCATGCCCAGCGAGCGCCCGTCCATCATCCTCGACTGCGACCCGGGCCACGACGATGCGATCGCCATCGTCGTGGCGGCGCGTCACGCCGACGTGCTCGGCCTCACCACCGTGGCGGGCAACGCCCCGCTGTCGGCCACCACGCGCAACGCCATCATCATGCGCGACCTGTTGGGCATGGACGTGCCGGTGCACTCGGGCGCCGAGCGCCCGCTCATTCGTCCCGCTCGACATGCCGACTACGTCCACGGCAAGAGCGGCATGGACGGCGCCGACCTTCCCGAGCCCAGCGGCCCGCCCGACAGCACCGACGCGGTGAGTTGGATCATCGAGACCTGCCGGGCGCACGAGGGCACCTGGCTGGTGCCCACCGGGCCGATGACGAACGTCGCCATGGCCCTGCGCGCCGCGCCCGACCTGAAGGACCGCATCGCCGGCATCTCGCTCATGGGTGGCGGCACGTTCGGCAACAGCACCGCGGCGGCCGAGTTCAACCTGTGGTGCGACCCCGAGGCGGCCGACATCGTGTTCTCGTACGGCGGGCCGCTCATCATGTCGGGGCTGGACCTCACCCACCAGTTCCAGGCCCTGCCCGAACGCGTCGAGCAGGTCCGTGCCCTGCCCGGTCGGCTGGCGCTCGTGCTGTCGGGCCTGTTCGACTTCTTCAGCGGCACCTACCGGTCGCGTCACCACGGCATCGGTGGCGCACCGGTGCACGACCCGCTCGCGGTGATGGCGCTCACCCATCCGCACCTGTTCACGCGCAAGAACGCGCACGTGGAGATCGAGACCCACGGGTCGCGCACGGCCGGGATGACGATCATCGACCAGCGTGACCTGAAGGAGGTGCCGGCGGGCAACTGCGAGTGGCAGACGCACGTCGACGCACCGGCCGCGTGGGACGTGGTGCTCGAGGCCATCGCCCACTTCTCGGTCTGACCCGGCACGGTCCTACGCCCTCGATCGCCAGGTCGTAGCCCGAACGCCGCAGCCGCCGGCGTCCGTGCGGTCCGTGTCGACCCGCCGAATTGGGACATTGGTCGCGGTCGACGCTTTTCCCCTTCAGTTCACCGGTGGCGGTGACGACGAACCGGGTCATGAAGTCGTCCCCGCGCCGCTCCCGTTCATTCGTCGCCGCCACCGTGGCCGCGGCGGGCCTCGCCCTCGCCGGTGGCATCGCCGCCGTCGGCGTCGCCTCGGCCAAGGGTGGTGACGCCCCGCAGAACGTGTTCACCGACGCGACCTGCACCCAGCCCGGCACGGGCTACACCGGCTACAACAAGAGCGGCGACAAGGTGACGTTCGTGTTCGGCGTGCGCAACGACACGAGCACCGAGGGCTGGCACGTGGTGGTCACCGATGCCGGCGCGACGCTGGTGGACCAGACGCTGCCGGTGTTCGGCAACCAGTGGTCGCTGGTGCGCAACTGGGTGTCGCCCAAGGGCGTTCGCACCGTGGTGGTCTCGGCCGACGCGCTCGACGGCACCAACCACTGCGATGCGGTCCTGACGTACAAGGTGTGACGGGCAAGGTGTGACGGGC
>CBHWEI010000361.1:0-3336 GCA_966112835.1 uncultured Acidimicrobiaceae bacterium | reverse complement strand
TCGAGAACTTGGCGCCCGAGCGCACCGACACCAGCAGCGGGTCGAACGGGTCGCCCAGCTTGCGGCCCATTTTCTTCTCGAGGGCGAACACCTGCGTGGCGATCTCCTCGTCCAGCTCGGCCGGCCACCCGCTCTTCATGTACGCCCGGCAGGCGTCGGTGCTGATGGTGAACCCCGGCGGCACCGGCAGCTTCAGCACGCTGGTCATCTCGGCGAGGTTCGCACCCTTTCCACCCAGGAGATCCTTGTACTCCATGGGCGAACGGCGGTGCTTGTGGTCGAAGGCGTAGACGTATGACACGAGGCGAAAGTCTACGGCGCGGCACCCGTGTTCTGCTGGAGTTTCGCACCCTAGGCTGCTTGCGTGCCCTCGCCCACCGCACAGTTCCGGTTCCTCGGCTTCCCGGTCCACGTGCGCGCCGGCTTCTGGATGTTCATGGCGCTCGTGGTGTTCATCCAGGGCCCGCGGATCGGCATCCCGTTCGCGCTGTTCCTCGCGGTGTTCACGCTCATCCACGAACTGGGCCACGCGTTCGCCGCTCGCTCCACCGGAGCGCGGGCCGAGATCGCGCTCGACTTCATGGCCGGCTATGCGGCCTACACGCCCAGCCGTCCGCTGACGCGTGGCGAGCGGGCACTCATCTCGTTCGCCGGGCCCGGTGTGCAGATCGCGATCGGCGGCGTCGTGTACCTCGCCCTGCGCGGCAGTGTGGCCGGCCCCGAGGCCGGCAACGCGGTGCAGCTCGCCGTGTTCTGGGCAGGCCCGCTCATCGGGGCGCTCAACCTGTTGCCGCTGCTGCCGTTCGACGGCGGCCACCTGGCCCAGATCGGGGTCGAGCTGGTGGCGCCGAAGCAGGCGCACAAGATCATGCAGTGGTTCACCATCGTGGCCACGCTCGGCGCCATGGCGGTCATGGTCGTCGACCCGTCCAGCCGGCGCTGGGTGTTCTTCGCACTCATCCCGCTGCTGTCGGTCGTGGCCGGCATGAGCAACGAGAAGAACCGCGGCCGCCGCTCGCAGGGGCAGCAGGCCCTGTCGCGCGCCGAGGCGTTGGCCTGGGCCACCGGCGTGGTCGACTTCCCGCGTGGCATGGTGCCGTCGCCCTGGTTCCGTGCCTGGCAGCAGCTGCAGGCGGGCGACGAGCAGGCGGCCCGCCACGTGATGCTGCTCGACATGGCCGACACCGAGCCGGTGAACTGGTGGCCGCCCGACGCGGCACCCGACGAGGCCATCCGCCGTGTGGCCGCGCTGCTGCCCACACCGCTTCCCCAGGGTCGCGCCTACAGCGCCTACGTCCTGTCAGGCGTGCTGCTGCGCCTGGGCCGCCACGAGGAGTGCGCCCACTACGCGGCAGCCGTCTTCAACACCAGCCGCCAGCCGGCGCTGGCCGTGCACGTGGCTCGTGCCGCGGCCGCGATGGGCCACCGCACCACATCGCTCGGATGGTTGCGCACCGCTGCGCACTCGTCGCCCGACACGGCGGCCGAGGCGCTCGCCACGGCGAAGGAGTTCGAGTCGTTCCGCAACGACCCCGAGTTCGTCGCCGTCGGCGCATAGACGTCCCCAGTCGCGCCTCGTCGCAGCTAGTCGACCAGCTTCGCCAACGACTTCGGGGCGATCAGGCGGTACGAGGTGTGGACGAGCTCGCGCACCTCGTCCCAGTCGGCCGGGTGGTCCTCCAGGTCCAGCACCACCCAGCCACCGCGAGCCAGGTACGGCGCTGGCGTCACCCGCGGATCGGCCAGCAGTGCGGGCAGCTCCTCACGGTCGGCCTTCACCATCACCGAGCTGCCGTCGCCGGGGAAGCAGAAGATCTTGTTGCGCACACGGAAGTTGATGCTCGTCTCCCACGTGAGCTCCTCGGTCGCCTCCGGCAGGGCGAGGGCGATGCCGCGGATGCGGTCGAGCTGCTTGGCGGCCTTGGCCTTGGTGAGCGCCATGCGCCCAATTGTGGCGCGTCAGTGCTGCAGCGCGGAACGGGGCACGTAGGCCAGCACTGCGTCGCCCGCGGTGCTGGTGACCCGGGCGCCCAGCGCGTCGGCCTCGGCCGCTGAAAGGCGCTGCAGCAGCCGCGGCGCGGTGACCGCCCTGCTGTCCATGCGCTCGACCAGCTCCTGGCCCGGGTAGCAGCCCTTGGTGAAGCTGACCGCCACACCGGTGACGCCGGTCTCGGCCGGGATGGTCTCGCCGGGCACGATCTCGGCACCCATCGCCGGCCACGCCGCGTCGACGCGGGCCGCGTGCAGTTCGTCGGCCGAACCGGCCGCGACACCGTCGGGCGCCACCGGTGCGGGCCCGAGCAGGTCGTACCCGCTCCCCCACGCGACCACGGCACCGTCGGGCAGCGCGGCGTCAGCGCCGGCGCCACGCACGGCCAGGCAGCGCCAGTCGAGCGACTCGATGTCGGCCTTCACGCGAATCTTGAACCGCTGCAGCCGCGCCACCATCGTGGCGCCGAACCCGGCATCGGTGTCCAACACGAACACGTCGTCGCCCGTTCGCCACACCCGCAGCAGCACGTCCACCTTGCCGGTGGGCTGCAGCACGAACGACCACACGCTCTGCCCCACCTGGAGCGAACGGAGGTCCTGCGACAGCTGCGACTGCAGGTAGCCGGCGGCGTCGGGGCCGGCCACCTGGACGACGTCTCGGGGGTACTCGGTGCAGAACATGGGTGCAGTGTCGCACGGCCATCGCGAATGACACACTGCAGCCATGGAATCCGACATCTCCAGCAAGGTCGGCGCCGCCATCGGCCTCACCCTCCGCCGGCTCGCGTCGCTGGTGGGCGGGCTCGTCCTCGTCACCGCTGCGGTCGGCGTCGCCACGTACGCCACCGGCTGGTGGGCGTTCGGCACGAACACGCTGTGGATCATCCTCGGCGGCATCCTGTGCCTCGTCCCCGTGCTCGCCGCGCTGGCGGCGTGGGGTGTGGTCCGCGCCGGCGCGCACTACGCGCCGCGGCTCGTCAGCGACATCGCCCTGTTCCTGAAAGGCCCCCAGACGCCGGCGTCGCAGTTGCTCATCGACTACGACAGCGGCCAACCCGTCGCCATGTCGGCCCGTCGAATGGCCCCGTTGCGCACCGAGCTGGAGGTGCGCAAGAGCGACCTGCCCGCACTGTGGCTGGGCATCCGCGCCATCACGGTCGTCCCCGCGCTGGCCGCCATCGCGGTCATCGGCATGATCGGTGTCGGCATGCTCGGCACCCTCATGCTCCTCGGCCAACTCTTCTGACCGATCGGGCGCGGCGGTGGTTGGGCGCGATTCGTCCCGGAACTGGGTCACACCGCACCCACGGGCGGGAGACCTCCCAGATCTGGGACGTTTCGCGC
>CBHWEI010000360.1:0-3357 GCA_966112835.1 uncultured Acidimicrobiaceae bacterium | reverse complement strand
TCTCGGCGTTGGGCGTCCACAGGGCGTCCTTGTCGGTCTTGCCCTTGTCCCAGAATCCACGGCAGTCGAGGGTGCCGTCGGCCGACGCCAACGGGGCGAAGTTGGTGTCGCCACCGCTCTTCCAGTCCATGTACTCGAGCGCTTCCCACTCCTCGGTGGGGATGTCGCCCGCGTACGGGGTGAGCGCGACGAAACCGGTCTCCTCCAGCGCCGGGCAGATGTAGTGCTCGGTGCGGAGCGGGATCTCGACGCTCCAGTGCTCCTTGGTCGGCCAAAAGCTCATGGGTGGAAGTCTACCGAACGTGATTTTTCGCGTTCAGGGACTTGAGTCCCTGTTCGGGATTCAGGTGGTGACAGGTGGCACCGACGACGACTCGCCGGAGGTGGCCGCCACCGTGGTGGGCGGCGGCAACTTCAGCACCTGACCAGCCTCGATGTGGTCGGGGTTGGAGATGCCGTTCAGCATCATCAGCGCCGCCTGGTCGATGCCGAACTTCTCGGCGATCTTGCTGAGCGAGTCGCCCGACTTCACCTCGTACAACGAGACGATGGTGGTGGTGGTGGGCGGGATGGTGGTGGTGGAGGTGGTGGTGATGAGCGCCGGCAGGGTGTCGGCGCTGCCCGAGTCGTCGCCGCACGCGGCCGCACCCAGAGGTAGCAGCGCCGCAACGGCCACCATCGCTCCCAGACGGGCGTTCACGTGCCGGAGCATAGGCGGGTTCGGTGCCCGGTGGCACTGCGGCATAGGGTCGCCCGCATGACCACCGCCCCCTACCCCGGCACCGAGGCGCCGGTGCGGCAGCACCACATCATCAGCTCCGGGGTGCGCATCGCGGTGCACGAATGGGGCGACGAGACCGCCGACCCGCTGTTCCTGGTGCACGGTGGCTCCGACTTCGCCCGCACCTACGAAGAGTTCGGTCCGCGCCTCGCACGCGCCGGCTGGCGAGTGGTCACGTGGGACCAGCGCGGCCACGGCGACAGCGAGCACGCCGCGCTCTACGGCTGGGACGCCGACATCCGCGACGCCGTCGCCGTCATGGGCAGCATCACCAGCAAGCCGGCACCGGTCATCGGCCACTCCAAGGGTGGTGCGCTCATGATCCAGCTGGCCGACGCGCAGCCGTTCCGCTTCAGCCACCTGGTGAACCTCGACGGCCTGCCCTCGAAGCGACCGATGAGCGACGTGAGCGAGCACGAGCGCACCCGCATGGTGGCCAGCGACCTGCAGGGCTGGCTCGACCACCGGCGCACCACTGCCACCGCCACCCGCAAGCCGGGCACGCTGGAAGAGCTCGCCAAGCGCCGCGCCCGCATGAACCCGCGGCTGCCGTTCGAATGGCTGTGCCACCTGGTCACGGTGGGCGCCCGACAGGACGCCGACGGCTGGCGCTGGAAGCTCGACCCGTCCATGCGCTTCGGCGGCTTCGGACCGTGGCGGCCCGAGTGGACCGCCACCCGCCTTCCCGGCCTGGGCATGCCGTTCCTGGGGTTGCTGGCCGACGAGCAGGAGCCCATGGGCTGGGGCACCCGGCCCAAGGACCTCGACGGCCTCATCCCGCGCACCGGCCGGCTGGAAGTGATGAAGGGCATGGGTCACTTCGTGCACATCGAACAGCCCGAGCTGGTGGCCGGCATGGTGCTCGACTTCCTGGGCGGTGCGAAGTGACCGTCACCCGCCTCACCCACAACAAGGTCAGCCTGGCGCTGCACGAGGTGCGGCCCGGCGACGGCCGCGCCCTGCTGCTGCTCCACGGCCTGGGCGAGCAGTCGCCCACCGCCGTGCCCTCGTTCGCCGAGAGCTGGTCCGGCCCGGTCATGGCGCTCGACTTCACCGGCCACGGCGCCTCCACCGTGCCGGCGGGCGGCGGCTACTCGGCCGAGATCCTGCTCGGCGACGCCGACCTGGCGCTCGCCCACCTGGGCGAGGTCACCGTCGTGGGCCGCGGCCTGGGCGGCTACATCGCGCTCATGCTGGCCGGCGCCCGCGCCGAACGGGTGCGCGGCGCGGTCATCTGCGACGGCCCCGGCCTGTGGGGTGGCCCCACCGGCCCCACCTCCACCAGCTTCGTCACGCTGGAGGACGTCCGCACCTCGCCCGACCCGTACGCGCTGCTCGAGCTGTCACGCGACCTGCGCCCGCGCGACTACGCCGCGCTGTTCGCCCGGCTGGCGCTCGAGCACTCGGGCCTCGACGAACCCATCACCGTCGCCGCCGTGGTGCGGCCCCCGTGGCTCGACGCCGTCCTCGACGAGATGGGCGTCACCGTCGGCACGGTGGAAGAAGCGCTGGCTACGTACTCCGCTGGCTGACGTAGGCGGCCAGCGCCACCAGTTCGTCGCACGCCTCGGGCACCACGGGTGCCCGGCGGATGGCCGCCACGGCCTCGTCGGTGAGCGCCGTGATGGTGGCCTCGAGCGACGCCAACGCACCGGTGTCGACGATGACCTGCTGCACGCGGGCGACGTCGTCGTCGCTCAGGTGCTGCGTGCCCACCAGCGCGAGCACCTCGGCCTGCGCGGGTGTGGCGGCCTCGACCGCACGGGCGAGCAGTGGCGTGGGCTTGCCCTCGCGCAGGTCGCCACCCACCGGCTTGCCGGTGACTGCGGCATCGCCGAAGGCACCCATCACGTCGTCGCGCATCTGGAACGCGTCGCCCAGCGGCAGGCCGTACGCGCTGAGCGCCGGCAGCAGTTCGTCGGCACGCTCGGGCGCGGCCATGACGGCACCCAGGTGCAGCGGCCGCTCGATGGTGTACTTGCCGCTCTTGTAGCGGCAGATGAGCTCGGCCTTGTGGCGGCGCCGCTCGTTGCGCACGCTGCCGACGATGTCGAGCACCTGCCCCACGTTCAGCTCGATGCGCAGCTCGTTCCAGATGCGCCAGGCGGCCGGGCCGGCGTCGACCATGAGCTGATCGGCGTACACGAACGCCAGGTCGCCCACCAGGATGGCCACCCCTTCGCCGAAGCGCCGGGCCTCGCCCGCCCACCCGTGATCGCGGTGGTACTGGGCGAACACGGTGTGCGTGGTGGGTTCGCCGCGGCGGCTGGCCGCGTCGTCCATGACGTCGTCGTGGAACAGCGCGAACGCGTGCATCAGCTCGAAGGCCGCCCCGGCATCGGCCACCAACCGGTCGGACGGGTCGCCACCTGCGGCGGCGTAGCCCCAGTGACAGAAGGCCGGGCGCAACCGCTTGCCGCCCACCAGCACCAGCCGGCCGATCTCGCGGACGGGCTCGGCCAGATCGTCGTCGAACGACGACCAGCGGGCCTCTTCGGGGGCCAGGAACTCGCGCAGCCGGTCCTGCACACGGACCGCGATGGCGGCGAGCGAAGGCGGAGCGGCCGAGGTCACGA
>CBHWEI010000359.1:0-3366 GCA_966112835.1 uncultured Acidimicrobiaceae bacterium | reverse complement strand
GTGCAGTGGTTCCACGGCGACCTGGCCACCGTGCAACTGCCGCGCCGCTACTCGCTGGTGGCCATGCCCGGCAACGTGATGCTCTTCTGCGACCGCACGGTGCGCGCCGCCATCGTCGCCAACCTGGCGGCGCACCTGCTGCCGAGCGGACTGCTGGTGGCCGGCTTCTCGCTGGAACGGCGGGCCGACGCGATCACGATCGACGAATACGACGCCGCTGCCGAGGGCGCCGGACTGGTGCTGGTCGACCGCTTCGCCACATGGGAACGCGACCCGTTCCAGGGCGGCGACTACGCCGTCAGTGTGCATCGTCTGAACGAGAGGTGAACGTCTAGCGTCGCGACGTGGGGGTCGTGACGTCGTCGGTGGAGGTCGAGCGTCCGTCCCTGCGCGGCACCGGCTTCTGGTTGCTGTGGTGCAACGCGGTGTCCATCGCGATGGTCAGCTCGGCCGATCGCTTCACGTTCGAATGGCTGGTCGGCGACACGTTGGACGCCCCCGACTGGGCCTCGGGCCTGGTGCTGTTCTGCCTGGGGGCACCGGTGTTCGCGTTCGTTCTGGTGGCCGGCGCCATGGCCGACCGCAGCGATCGGCGGCGCATGCTGCTGGTCACCCAGACGGGCGGCTTCGTGGTGCTCTCGCTCGCCGCCGTCATGGTGTGGAGCGGGCTCGCGTCGGTGCCGCTCGCCTGTGTGGTCGCGCTGTGCTTCGGCCTGGTGATGGCGTTCTCGCAGCCGGTGCGCGGTGCGCTCACGCCCATGCTCGTGCCGCGGGCGTCGCTCATGCACGCCATCGTGGTGATGACCATCGGGTCGAACGTGGCGATGATCGCCGGACCGCTGCTGGCCGGCACCGTCATCGACCGGTGGGACGTCGGCTGGGCGTTCGCCGCGCAGGCCGCCTTCTTCGGCGCGGGTGTGCTGCTGGTGCTGCGCCTGCGCATCCCCGAGTTGCCGCCGCGCGACGAGACGCGCGACCTGAAGGGCGACGTGAAGGAGGGGCTGCGCTTCGTGTGGCGCCACGAGACGTTGCGCCCGCTGGTGTTCCTGCTGTGCGTGGGCGGTGGAGTGATGATCGGCGGCGCGACGGCGCTGCTGCCCAAGTTGGCCCGCGATGTGTTCGACCGCACCGCGGCGGACGCCGCCCGTCTGTTCGCGCTCATGGGCGTGGGCATGATCCTGACGTCGTTCGTGCTCATCAAGTACCGGCACCGCTTCCGGCGGCGCGGCCTGGTGTTCATGCTGACGATGGTGGTGGGCTGCACCAACCAGATCCTGATGGGGTTCATGCCCACGTTCCTCTCGCTGGAGCTGATGCTGCTGCGGGGGGGTGTGGGCGGCGGGATCTACATGAACCTGAACCAGACGCTCATCCAGGAGTCCACGCCCCAGGGCCACATGGGCCGGGTGATGTCGCTCACGAACCTGGCGCAGGCGGGGCTGGTACCCATCGGCGCGCTGGTGGGTTCGGCACTGGCCGGGGCCGTGGGCCCGCGTGCGGCCATGAGCATCTACGGCGCCGTCGGCCTGGCATGCGTGCTCGGCACGTTGTGGCGGGCCGACGCGCTGCGTGCCCGCGAGTAGCGATCAGCCGTTGCTGTTGGCGACGAGCGTGCGCGCGATGACCTTCAGGCACAACGTCTCGTCGGCGCCCTCGAAGATGCTCAACACTCGTGCGTCGACGAACAGACGCGACACGGTGAACTCCTCGGCGTAGCCCATGCCGCCGTGGATCTGCATGGCCTCGCGGGTGACCCACTCGGCGGCCTTGCACACGTACGCCTTCACCATGGCAGCCTCGGCGGTGCCCTCGCCCTTGGCCATCATGCGCGCCACGGCGTAGGCGAACTGGCGGCCGGCCTGGGTGAGTACGGCCATGCGGCCCAGCTTCACCTGGGTGAGCTGGTAGTCCATGATCGGCTGGCCGAACACCTTGCGGTTCTCCGCGTAGTCGAGCGCCGCCTCGTACGCGGCCTGCATGACGCCGACGGCGCGGGCCGCGGTCTGCAGGCGGCCGTTCTCGAAGCCGGCCATCTGCAGGTAGAAGCCCTTGCCCAGGCCATCGGTGCCGCCCACCAGGTTGTCGGCCGGCACCCACCAGTTCTCGAGCGCCACCTCGTAGCTGTGCATGCCGCGGTACCCGATGGTGTCGATCGCCCGACCCTCCATCTTGCCGGCCGTACCCTCGGCAGTGGGGTCCTGCACGAACTCGAAGCCGTGGCCCTCGCCACGCGGCTTGGGCACGATGAACAGGCTGAGGCCGCGGTGGGTCTTGCTGCGGTCCGGGTCGGTGCGGGCCAGCAGTGCCAGCACGTCGCCGCGGGCGCCGAGGGTGCACCAGGTCTTCACGCCGTTGATGACGTAGCCGGGCTCGCCGTTCGGCCCGGCTGCCTCGGTAGCGGTGACCTTGATGCCGGCCACGTCGCTGCCGTAGTCGGGCTCGGTGACCGCGACCGCGGGCATCACTTCGGCGACGGCCAGCTTGGGCAGCCACTCCTGCTTCTGCGCCTCGGTGCCGCCCTTCACGAGCGCACGGGTGAGGATCTCGGGGCGGGTGATGAGCGAACCGCCGATGCCCAGCGAGCCGCGGCTGAGCTCTTCGGTGGCGACCACCATGCCGATGTACTCGCCGTCGCCGCCCTCGCTGTAGCCGCCGTACTCGGCCGGCACGCTGAGCCCGAAGGCACCCATCTCGGCCAGGCCGGTGATGATCTCCTCCGGCACGTCGGCGTTGGTGCGGTGCACGTGCTCGGCGTGCGGCTTGATGACCTTCTCGGCGAACGAACGGAACGTGTCGGCCACCATCTCGAACTCGTCGTCCAGGTGGCGCGGCCCGGGGGTCTGCGCCAGCGAGGCGACGAACTCGGGCGCACGGAACTTCTCGAGGAACGGGTGGGCGTCGCGCAGCGGCGCCACATCCAGGCCCCACACCTGCTCGCGGCCGGCCAGCCGGGTGATGAGGTCGTGCACCATGTCGGCGGTGAAGGCGCACGTGATGGCGGCCTCGGCGTCGCCTTTGCCGCCGTAGTCGAGCAGGGCGCGAGCGGTCTCGACCTGCGCCGATGCGTGGGCCAGGTCGTACGCCAGCACCTGGTGCACGTCGGGGCCGCCGTTTGCCGCCAGGTGGCGGACACCCTTGCCGACGACCGTGGAGGCCAGTTCGATGACGTCGGCGGCAGCGGCGAGATCCGGGGCAGGCAGGGCGGTGCTCATGGCTGCGACGTTACCCGTGGGTAGCCGGGGCGGTCGAAACGTCCGGCGCCTTTCGGTGTGACGTGCGCCTAGGCTGCGGGAATGCGTCTGTGCGTCTACTGCGGCTCGCGGCCGGGGTCGGCTGCTCCTCCGCCCGGGACACCATGGCCTGTCT
>CBHWEI010000358.1:0-3372 GCA_966112835.1 uncultured Acidimicrobiaceae bacterium | reverse complement strand
GGCCGTCGACCCCGCCACCGTCGGCCGCAAGATGGCCGCCAAGCGCATCGAAGCCAGCGGCATACCCGTCGAGTTCATCGGTCTCGACGGCCAGTCGCTGCCCCTGGCGGACGAGTCGGTCGACCACGTGCTGGTCACGTGGACCCTCTGCACCATCCCCGACGTGGACACCGCGTTGCTCGAGATGCATCGCGTCCTGCGGCCCGGTGGCCGCCTGCACTTCATCGAGCACGGCCGCTCGCCCGACCCCGAGGTGGCGCAGAAGCAGACCAAGACCACCCGCTGGTGGAGCAAGGTCGCCGGCGGCTGCCAGCTGGACCGGCACATCCCCGACCTGGTGACCGCGGCCGGCTTCGTGGAGCACGACGTGCGCACCTACGTGGACCGCGGCCCCGAGACCTTCGCCCGCATGTACGAGGGCATCGCCGTCAAACCCGCCTGACTCGGCGGCCCGGCCTCGGCCCGGCCCCGGGGTGTCACGCAGAACTTAAGTTCTGGCGGAAGGACGCGGCTGGGGTGTCACGCAGAACTTGAGTTCGGGCGGAAGGGGCTCAGGCCTCGACGGTGAAGGCGAGGCGCATGCCCTGGCCGTAGTGCAGCGGGATGTTGCACACCAGCACGTAGTTGCCGGGCTTCAGGCCGAAGGTCTCGGTGCCGGTCTTGCCGGCGTCGGTCTCGGAGATCTCGCCGATGCTCGCGTCCTCGCTGACCCGGAAGTCCTTGCCGACCTCCAGCTGATCGAACGGGGTGTCGGTCTTCAACACGATCAGCTCGTGCTGCTCCTTCGCATCGTTCACCAGTTGGAAGGTGACCTTCCCGGCCTTCGCCGTGGTGGTGTTGATGGTGAACGCGTGGTCGCTGGGCAGCTGATTGGCGTGCACCGTGACCGCATCGGCTGCTGCACCGGCGCTGTCGCTGGTGGGGGTGAGGGCGTTGATCTTGCCTGCGCATCCGGCGGCGAGGAAGGTTGCGGCGACGGCTGCGAGGACTGCTGAACGGTTCATGGCGGTGGTTCCTGTTCGGTGCCCGGTGTCGGGTCGTGGGGGCCCTTGCCGGATGTCCTCACGGTGCGCCTCGCTTGCTCGCGCAAGCAGGGGACTGTGGCAGCCACCGTGTGGACGCAGGGCACCCAGAGTCCTCGCCCGAGTCGTACGACCCCTGTACGCGCCACGTGGCGTCACGCAGAACTTGAGTTCGGGCGGAAGGGCGCGGCTGCGGTGTCACGCAGAACTTGAGTTCGGGCAGAAGGGGCTCGGGAACCTGCTGGTGAGGGGGTGACTTTGGGCGATCGCTGGCGGCCGGGTGTACCCGGGGGGAGACTGGGGTACTCGAACGAGGATTCACGGGCCGTTCGACGCGACCCCATTCTCGGGTTCGTGTCGGCGGCACTCACCCGAGGAGGTCGTCGTGTCGTTGACCGTTGTCGCCAATCGTTTGCCGGTGGAGACCGCCCCCGACGGGGGCGTTCACGCCAGCCCAGGTGGCCTGGTCGCGGCACTGTCGTCGGTCATCGCCGACGGCGACCGCTGGGTGGGCTGGGGCGCGCCCGAGACCGCCGGCCCCATCGCCCTCGGTGACGCCGAGGTCACCATGCACCCCGTCGACCTCACCGACAGCGAGGTCGAGCGCTACTACGGCGGCTTCGCCAACTCGGTGCTGTGGCCGCTGTTCCACGGCCGTCTGCGCCCGGTGCAGCTGGACCGCATCTGTTGGCGCACCTACCGCAACGTGAACCTGCGTTTCGCCAACGCCGCGGCCGAGGCGGCGCCGAAGGGCAGCACGGTGTGGGTGCACGACTACCACCTCATGCTCGTGCCCGCCATGTTGCGGCGCATGCGACCCGACCTGCGCATCGGCTTCTTCCTGCACATCCCGTTCCCCAACGCGCAGCTGTTCGCCTCGCTGCCGCCGCGCCGCGAGCTGGTCACCGGGCTGCTCGGCGCCGACGTCATCGGTTTCCAACTGGCGGAGGACGTCGACAACTTCCTTGCCGCGGCCGACCGCTGCGCCAACGTGAGCCACACCGACGGCGTCATCCGCCGCCTCACCCACCAGGTGGCGGTGAACGCATTCCCCATCTCGGTGGACTTCCACAAGTGGGACGCGCTCGGTGCCGCGGCCGCCGACCAGGCGCAGGCACTGCGCGACGAACTGGCCGTGGGCACCGTGATGCTGGGCATCGAACGGTTGGACTACACCAAGGGCATCGCCCGGCGCGTGCGCGCGTTCGGCGAACTGCTCGACGAAGGCCGACTCGCGCCCGACGACGCCACGTTCGTGCAGGTGGCCGTGCCCACCCGCGGCGACCTGCCCGCCTACCAGGACGAGCGCGACGACGTGGAAGAGGCCGTGCGCGAAGTGAACGCCCGGCACACCCGCGCCGACGGCAGCGAACCCGTCCGCTACCTGGAGGGCGGCCTGGACGAGCACGACCTGGCCGTCTGGTACCGCGCCGCCGACGTCATGGTGGTCACCTCTCTGGCCGACGGAATGAACCTGGTGGCCAAGGAGTTCGTCGCTGCCCGTGGCGACCGCGAAGCCACCGTGGTGCTCAGCGAGTTCGCCGGTGCCGTGCACGAACTGGCCGACGGCGCGGTGGTGGTGAACCCGTACGACATCGACGCCATCAAGCACGCGTTGCACCTCGCGGCCACCATGCCCACCGTCGACAAGATCGCCCGCATGGACGCCATGCGCGCCATGGTGCGCCGCCACGACGTGCACCACTGGGCGAACGCGTTCATCCGCCGCGTCTTCGAGATGCGCCCCCGACCCCTCGCGAGCGCCGGCTGATGGAACGCCTGACGATCGGCCTCATCGCCCCGCCGTGGGTGCCCGTTCCCGCGCCCGCGTACGGCGGCACCGAAGCGGTGATCGACCAGCTGGCGCGCGGCCTGTACCGCGCCGGGCACGAGGTGCTGCTGGTGGGTCACCCCGACTCGACCTGCCCCGTGCCCACTGCATCGGTCATCCCTGCGGAGGACACCGTGCAGATGGGACGCGGCAGCATCGAACTGGAGCACGTGGTGGGCGCGTACCACCGCATGCGCGATTGCGACATCGTGCACGACCACACCCTGGCCGGCCCGTTGTTCGCGGCCTCGCACCCGCACCTGCGCGTGGTGACCACCAACCACAACCCGTTCGACCGCACCCGCAACGCCGTGCTGGGCGAGGTGCAGCCGCGGGTGGGCATCGTCGCCATCTCGCACTCGCACGCCGCGTCGACCCCGCTGCGCGTGGACGGCGTGGTGCACCACGGCGTGGCCCTGGCCGACTTCCCCGAGGGCACTGGCGGTGGCGGCTACGTGGCCGTCCTGGCGCGCATGGCGCCCGGCAAGGGCATCCGCCGCGCCATCCACATCGCCCGCA